>JASBUO010000070.1 GCA_030147855.1 Gammaproteobacteria bacterium | reverse complement strand
AAAACGCTGTGGCATTTTTTAAAACGAATTACCAGAAAGATTTTAGCTCATACAGTGGCTTTTCATATCAACAAACAGATTAACCCTGAAAACCCACTGCAATTTGAGAATTTAGTGACTTATTAAACTGGTGCATGGCGTAAATGTAATAAGTAAGATGCCCTCTGACTTTAAGAGTATATAAATTTTTTCAGAACCTCGAAGTGTTGTGTTGCATGAATGTGGAATAACGTAAACCAGCAAATTATAGCATCAAATTTAAGCTTGCTTTCAAATTCACAGATATCT
Source organism: Gammaproteobacteria bacterium (assembly GCA_030147855.1). Lineage (GTDB taxonomy): Bacteria > Pseudomonadota > Gammaproteobacteria > Legionellales > Legionellaceae > JAALKW01. The sequence goes on along the minus strand of JASBUO010000070.1, from coordinate 14,809 downwards.
CCAAGGTAAAGTTGTTCTTTTGGAATAACGCTGCTCAGCGTAGGCAAGTTGTCTTGGTGATATATCCAGTATTTAGGGGAGCGTTTTGCTAAAGCACCAGGGCGGTGGGTTTAATTATAAGTGCACATATCTTGTCACATTAATTTTTTCTAAAAACGTGCTGTCGTGTGAAATAACCAACATTGCTCCTCTATATTTGCTTAGTGCATCCTCAATGGAATTGATAGATCGTAAATCTAGATGATTCGTAGGCTCATCAAGCGCAATGAGTTGAGGAGGGTTCTTGGACAAAAGACTCATTGCAAGTCCTGCTCGTATTCTTTCGCCACCACTTAAATTGGCAACCTTTTTTTCAGCATGTACATTACGAAACTGCATGGAGGCAAGTGCTGCATACGCTTCTTGTGTTATTACATCAGGATTTAGATATTCGAAGTTTTCAACCAAGCTCAGTGAAGGGTTAAGAAAACAACACTGTTGGTCTAGAAACCTGACTGGTGTTATGTCACGCTCTATTTTACCTTTTTGTGGTTTTATAAGTCCCATAATCAAGTGAAGTAAGGTTGTTTTGCCACACCCATTAGCCCCAGTTAAAGCGACTCTCTCTGGGCCTACAATTGAAAAGTTAAAGTCTTCAAATAACGGTTCTTGATTTGGGTAGGCAAAATCTAAACCCTCAATACTGATAATGTGCTTCTGACTTGGCACCTCAGTTGCTAGAAGCTCTGATTTAATTGATGCTTTAATTTCTAAGTGCTTTTTTGCAGCGTTTAAGTTTTCTTGTGCTTGATGAATACGCGACTCTGCAATCGTTGTATTTCGAGACTGTGTTTTTTCACTTCGTCCACGCATACCATTTGCTGTAAGTTTATCAACATTACCTTGTTTACGAAGCAGCTTTCCTTTTTTTCGCTTATGGCCATGCTTCTCTTGGGTGGTTTGTATACTGTAAGTATTTCTTTTTATTTCTGCGTTTGCGGCCGAAATTTGATGTTGTATATTTTCTTGAAGTAACCGTTTTTGCTGCTCGTAAAAGTCATAGTTACCACCAAAGGTATTTACGCCTTTAGTGGTGAGTTCAATAGTTGTGTCCATGAAGTTCAAAAGATTACGATCGTGGCTTACAATAATAAAGCTGTTGCGGCTATCTTTAATCCAATCAAAGAGCACTTTTTTAGAGGTTTCATCTAAGTTATTTGTGGGCTCGTCGAGTAAAATGAAATCAGCAGATGTAAGCATGACCCTTGCAAGTAATATTTTGGTTTTTTCACCACCACTTAATGAGATAAATGACTGAGTAAGGAGTTTTTTAGAGATTAATAAGTGTTCAAGTAAGCTTTCAATCTTATGCTCTAAATCCCAGTCATCATCAATAATATCAAAGTCTTTTTCTTCAGTTTTCCCAAGCTTAAGGCGCTGTAAAGCTTCCCACTGTTTTTCAATACCTAGCACTTCAAGTGCTGAAGTATGTTCATCCTCATTGTCAATATACTGGGGGCAATAGCTGATGTTTCCATTTAAGAGTACATAACCCTTATCTGGTTTTATGAAACCAAGCAGTAACTTCAGTAGCGTTGTTTTACCAACACCATTATCACCGATCAGGCCATAGCACTTATTTTCAAAAGATAAGTCTAAATTTTCGAAGTGAATGCTAGTGTTGGGTATCGTGTAAGTAAGGCATTTTGTCATCAAACAAGGAGTGCGCGACATAATAAATCTCCAGTATAAGTTGTAGTAACCTAAAAAATGAAGATTTATAGAATCATTGGTGTATACTCCTAAATGTCAGCCTAGCACTTTATCAAATCAATATTCAAAATGTCAATCTGTTTTAACTCCGTCAAAATGTCCTTCATGTTTGACACATTGATGAATGAGGGATTGCATTTAAATTTTGTTTAAATTATAGTCTCCATGAAAAACACTTACTCAACAGATTGTATCTATGAAAAACGTGATTGAATCAAATTTTACCACTGTAACTCAGAAAATCAGCGGCACTATCAGAGAAAACAGCTTGTACCATTTTGTTAGAGAAAATCCAGGTTGCTTAACAGACTTTGTGCTTGAAGAAGCAAATACTGAAAGCCGTCATGTTTTGTACCTAACTCCCAATCCAGGCGCGTGTGAGCAACCGCTTTTCCGAGGTATAGAGCCGATGGAATCTCATCTCTCCATCGATAAGTTATTCAGTCGAGAAAATGCACGCCATGCAGATGGATTTGGTCCTGCACATTGGACAGTTTCCTATGAAGAGCTCCGTCTCCATGTTTATTTTAACGTTCGAGGAGATATACTAGATATTCATATCAAGAGCGACTTAGATAGTAGCTACTTAGCGTTCAGTGAAACCGAACAAAGGCAAATTGTTGAGCAAACAAAATCAGTTCAAGCAATGCTTCAAGGAATTATTTCACACAAACAAAAGGCATACCTAGATTTACAATCTGCTTTAATCGATAAAGAAACTGAGCTTTCATGTGCTTCTAATTTAGATGTTTATCTCGAGAAAGGTCATGCTTACCTAGATATCATCGGAAAAATCAATCGCTACTGCGATACAGAGCGCATGCAACAGGGCATACATGTCCAAAGGATTATGGCGCAAAAACAAGCCGAGCATCAAGCAAAAGCAGCGCTTTCAAAAGAAAAAAACACTCGAGATGCAGTGCCACAAGAAATGAGTGATGAAATATCAATTGTAGAAAAAAGCACGACTGAAACTGCTGGCATCTCAACGGCACCAAAACTAGAGCATTTAAAAAACGAACTAAAAGCTGTAGTAGAAGAAGTTAAAACATGTCATGAACGTGGTGAAAATTCTCCTGTCCATCTCATTCCTTTATTATATCAAGTTGAATATATTAGCCTAGATATTACCTTTTTAGCTCAAAATAAAGTTGAGAAACAAGCCAGTCAAAAGTATATTAAAAAACAAAAGGCAAAACTGCCAGTTACATTACAATCTTTTTCTCAAGAATTTGAACGAAAATTGTATGATGGAGATGTTGAGTACATTCGAGAAAACTATGCTCAAATCGCTGAAATTACTAAGCTTGCGCCTGTATTCTTCGCGTTTATTTATAAGCTCAGTGACGAATCATCAAACCCTGACTTAGAAAGCCGACGTTTAGCTGTTGCAGAATACCTCTATGAGCACTCTGAACTTTATCGCTCTGCACTCGATCTCCAGAGTCGTATACTCCAAGCAAATGTAGAGCAAGTTGGCTATGGCCTCCTGATAGATTGCTTTATAAAAAATAAGTTGAAAGCATTTAAGATGTTTTTAAGGCAGGGTGTGTCGCCTGAGACGGACCAGTTCATGTGTAATGCTCAGTTTTTAAATGCGCTACAGGGCGTTACTTTTCTTTTTTCAAAAAACACCGATATTTCTTTTGTTGAAGCACTTCTTGAACACAACGCACCGCTTACTCAAGTCCGGTTTAAGAGAATAACGCATATGGCTTTCATGCATGATATTTGTGCAAAAAGTTCAGCTAAAAAACTCAAAAAATTTGAAGCAATGCATCCTCAGGGAGAGAGCGAGATACTGAAACAACTCTTTAAGGATGTCGTTGAAGATAATCATGCACTAAAAACAGCTGCCCGACTGTACGTTCTGCAATTCCCCGCGCTCTTTAAGCTCTTGGCAAGTCAAACGGAGCCTGTGGTGTTATATGAAATATTAGGTAACTTATTAAACGACAGCGCCGTTATAACCCGCTCAGCAATTGACCCATCTGGCGAGACTGATTTGCACTTTCTATTTTTTAAAAATAATGACTCAACAAAAACCGAAGAAGAAAAATTAAACCTCTTTGAAAGCATTCGGTATGTTATCGCAGCAGCACAAGCTAAGGTGAGTGAACTTGAACTAAATGAGCAGAGAAAGCTCATTAAAGTTCTTACCCAAAAAGCTGAAGAAGTCGGTAGAGGTGATTGGGAAAAAGCATTTACGCTACTGAAAGCAGCACTCCTTGCGTATACAAGTCAGAGTGATAAAACAAATGGGGATGATACAAATGCATATCGAATTTATATGAGAATAGCACAGATTATAAAACCTTATCATCCTAGAGCTGCAGAAGTGGAGGAAATGCGTGCTAGGCAGTTTTTGACAGGCATCTGTGCAAAAAGGCGCAGGGCGGCAGCTGACGAAAAAATAAAATTACCTGAAATTTCTATTTTTGATGCGTTTCATGGCGAGCCGATAGACGCATCAAAAACCTCAATGGACAGGGGGCCAAGTAATGATGAAAAGTGTAGCGAAAACAAGTATTCGTGAAGCACGGCACCATTGCTTTTTCAAGCCACCTATTTTACAAAGACACCCTGGTCAGTGTATCTTCAGCAAAGGAATAATGGACTACTCTGCCATATTATAAGGTCTTATATTACTTGTAAATACAGCTTATTTTAATGTAAAAAAATCAAATTGAACTTAAAAAAAGTTTTAGTTCAAAAATAAAACTAATACTTTGAATCGTATATCAATTTGGATGTAAGCTTGCATAATTACCTTGACCCCATTGGTTATGAGAGAATAGACGATTTCGCTTATGGCTAAAGATACTGCATAAATTGAGAGTACTAAAGGGAGACTATGAATCATATTGTGCATCCAGACCCTAATGTTATTTTTCCGATTAAAGGAGTAACGCGAACATGCTTTTTAAAGAATATTATTACTAGACCTCAAATTACTGTGGGCGACTATACTTATTATGATGATCCGGTAGATGTTTATAATTTCGAGAAAAATGTTTTGTACTTATTTGATTTTTCAGAGGATAAACTAATCATTGGTCGTTTTTGTCAAATAGCAACAGGCGTTCGATTTATTACGAATGGTGCTAACCATCCTATGAATGGATTTTCTACGTACCCTTTTAAAGTATTTGGACAGTCATGGTCGGATGTGTCAATGGACATAATAAGTAAAGGAGATATTGTTATAGGCAATGATGTTTGGATAGGAAATTCTGTAACAATTATGCAAGGCGTTAAAATAGGAGATGGGGCAATTATTGGAACGAATGCCTTAGTCTCGAAAGATGTTGAGCCCTATACAGTTGTCGGTGGAAACCCCGCCAAAATGATTCGAAAACGTTTTGATGAAGAAACAATTCATTTTTTATTAGAACTAGCGTGGTGGGATTGGCCAATAGAAAAAATCAGTTTGTATGCACAGAGCATTGCGATAGGAGATATAGTGACTCTTACACAATCATTAAGTTGAAAAATATCTGATAAAATAGAGTAAAAATAAAGATAAGAGAACCTCATTGTGCAGGCGAACATATAGTCAGAACCCCAAAAGTCATGTCGACTTGTTCAGTCGAGCCGTTTTATAAAACAAGGCTTTTCCTTAAAGAATAACGGAGGCCATAAAAGAAATTCGACGGAGTAGTGCTGTGATTGATACACAATTAGATGCCGAGTTTGAATTTGGCAGTGATTTTCGCGATGCTTTATCAAAAATATTTGGCGATGCTCCAACACATATCAATCAGGAAGCCATCATACTTAAAGCGGCATGGATAGATACCACTTTAGGCCCAATGCTCGCTATTTCAGATGAAGAATCTCTTCATCTTTTAGAGTTTGCAGCAAGGCGTGGGCTTGAAAAAGAAGTAGCGCGATTGCGTGCTCGAGGCTTTGTAATTATCCCAGGAGAGACCTTACCCATTCAATCGATTACCATAGAATTAGAAGCATACTTTTCGGGACAATTAACACGTTTTAAAACGCCATATTGTGTTTTTGGTAGCTTATTTCAGCAGGCAGTTTGGCAAGTACTGTGCGACATCCCTTATGGTGAAACAAAAAGTTATCGGGAGCAAGCAATTGCGTTGGGGCGACCCACTGCATATAGAGCTGTTGCAAATGCTAATGGCGCAAATCAATTGGCAATCATCATTCCGTGTCATCGGATTATTGCAAGTGACGGAACCTTAGGTGGTTATGGTGGCGGATTAGTAGTAAAAAAGTGGCTATTGGAGCATGAAAAAACAATTACTTAACTTGAGGACATTGATATTATTAAGATGTTTATGCCAGCTCTTTTCTGAGCCTTTAATAGGGAAAGTTGTTAGAACCTTAATTAGCCTCTCATGGATGCTGCGGTCAAGCAGCAGCACGTAGGCCGGCGGTAGGGTATGACAATGAGTAACCCTCACCTTTCGAGCGCTTATCGAATATAGCGCTGTATTTTAATGAATAGATAAGGTTAAATGATAAAACGGTAATTTACTGTATAAGGATTTTGTATATAGAGCAAGAAAAGCTTTCCCCCTTGGTTATCTCTAACTAGCTGGATACATGTTGGATGTCTTTTACCGGGAGAAAGGTTTTTATGTTACTTTACAGAGGTGACACCATACAGCTTTGCTTGCTATTTTCAACCATGCTTGATGAAAAATATGCCTTAATTGATGTTTTGTATGAAGCGTTAACTGATTTGAAATAGGATGAATATTTATGGATATTGTTGGACATTTGATTAATGGTGAAGTGACTGAATCATATGAGTCATATCAAGATATATATAACCCCTCAACAGGTGAAAGCGTGCGGAAAGTTGCCCTTGCAACCTCTGGAATGGTTAAAAAAGCCATTGCTTCAGCAGAAGCCGCATTTCCCGCTTGGAAAAGTACAGTGCCAATTAAGCGCGTAAGAATTTTGCAGCAATTTAAAAATTTATTAGAGAAAAATCGCGATACATTATGCCGCTTGATTGGTGAGGAACATGGGAAAATTGAACATGATGCGGCCGGTGAAGTACAACGAGGTATTGAGAATGTTGAGTTTGCTTGCGGCATACCGCAATTACTCAAAGGCGAATATACAAAAGATGTTTCACCAGGAATCGATGCTTGGACAGAACACCATCCACTGGGTGTCGTTGCGGGCATAACCCCCTTTAATTTTCCAGCTATGGTCCCTTTATGGATGTATCCACTAGCAATTGCTTGTGGTAACACCTTTGTATTAAAACCTTCTGAGCGCGATCCAAGTATTGCTCTATATATTGCTAATCTTTTGGAAGAAGCAGGCTTGCCTAAAGGCGTTTTAAATGTGGTGAATGGTGATAAGCAAGCTGTTGATGCCTTACTAACCGATGAGCGCGTGAAGGCGGTAAGCTTTGTTGGCTCAACGCCAATTGCGGAATATATATATGTCACAGCAACGGCTCATGGCAAACGATGCCAAGCATTGGGAGGCGCAAAAAACCATGCCATTGTGATGCCTGACGCCGATATTGAGAATGCAGCTAATCAACTGATAGGTGCAGCTTTTGGTTCATCGGGAGAGCGGTGTATGGCGCTTTCTGTTGTGGTTACAGTTGGTGATACGGTGGCTGATGCATTAATAACACAGCTAGAAGCAAAAATGGAATCTTTGAACGTGGGTGCCTTTTCTAATAAAAGCAATGACTTTGGGCCGTTAATTACACGACAGCACCTTGATAAAGTATTATCTTACATAGATAGCGCTGTGGAGGATGGTGCTAATTTAGTGGTTGATGGTCGTTATCCTAATGTTGCTGGATATGAAAATGGCTTTTATGTTGGTGCAACGCTCCTTGACCATGTAACCCCCAATATGAGGAGTTATAAGGAAGAAATTTTTGGGCCGGTACTACAAGTGGTGCGCGTTAACACAATGGATGAGGCAATGAAGCTCATTAATGAACATGAGTATGGTAATGGCACATGCATTTTCACGCGTGATGGAGAGGCTGCTCGATATTTCTCAGAACATGTAGAAGTAGGCATGGTCGGTATTAATATTCCTCTGCCAGTTCCTGTTGCATACCACAGTTTTGGTGGGTGGAAACGTTCTCTTTTTGGAGACTTACATGCTTATGGTCCTGATGGCGTTAAGTTTTATACTAAACGAAAAGCAATAACACAAAGATGGCCTTCTAGTGATTTACGAGAAGGCATTTCCTTTGCATTTCCAAGTTAAAAAAATTAATGGGGTCGAGATTCTTCTTTTTCCTTATCTGATCCCATTGATTGATACCATGATGATAGTCTGCCCAAACGAAAGCTTAGGTGAGTTTACTTGAATAAATTGGATGGTGGGTATAGGTTAAACTCTGAATGCATTAAAATACTTTAAAAAATTCAATTAAAAATGCTTTTTGAGTATATGGATTATATATACTATATAACCCATCTAAACGTAATTTAGACAGTGGCCTTGAGCCTGTTGCAAGAATATGGATGTCACTGGTTTTACTCAAATGAAAGCCTAACCCAATAAAACCTATAAGATTATTCACGTTTGAGCTCATCAGATCAGCCCTGTCAAATTTAAGTACGCTAGATGCAATGCCGAATTTTGTTAGTATATAGGGTGCCTTTTCTCCGACACTTGCTCTAACTGTACCCAATAACTCAACTTCTGGAGTTGAAAATGCAATAGGTGTTGGGCCAGATATCTCTTCTTGTATTTCATCAGAAATATCAATTGCGCCATAAAATCCATTTCGAGCAGCAATCTCAAGTCCCGTGTACAGCTTAATTGACTTAGTCGCATCTGTCACAAATATTTCTTTGGAAACGCTGATACGAGTTAATATATTATCTTTTTGGTCGCTAATTAAGCCGCGAATATCTTCGTAGCCAACTGCTACGCCAAAAGTCAACGCACTTGGACTGTACGACAAAGGACTTGATATGGCCTTTAATGCATAAAAAAATAGCATTAAGAATATCTTATACTTACACATCAACAATTCTCGCTAGCAAAAACTTCATGATCCAAAAATTTTTTGCAATTAAAGTTAGACTGTAGTTATTTCAATTTGAAGAGAAAGTCAGCCATAAAAGGCTGGGCTTTATCGACCCAGCCATCTTTCTCAGGAATCAAAAGTGATTGGCACGAGGACCGTAACTTCGGTGTAGGATGTATCTGCCGGTGTTATCGTACAGAGGTATTGCCCTGTCATTGTAACACTCCAAAGAGAGTCTGGTGAAAATGCAGTTACTGCAGTAGTTACTGTATCAGTAGATGTAGATACGCTTAATGAAGCGGCTGCTGCAATACTTAATGTGGGTGGTGTCCCTGCGTCAGCAGGTGTTGGTGTTAGCAGTGTATTAGTTGAAGAGGTTATTTTACGTCCGCTGTACCCATAATACTTTAGGTAGGCAGGTGAGGCGCCTGAGCAAACCACATCAACAGTACTGTCGGTTCCGTTATATATCTCTAAGGTTAAGGTTGCGCTGCCAGTATAATCCGAACGCCCATTTTTTTTCTCTGGTATGAAATTACTCACTCCTGTTATTTTTGATGTTACTGCAATGTTTGCAGGAATCGCATTATTGGGTTGTGGTGCAGCTGCGAGCTTATTTGCAACGATTCTCTCAACTTCGCATGTAGTGGCGGCAACTTTACAGTTCCCGGCGGCTTGTGCGCCTAATGGAATTAGGCAAAAGGTGAGTGCAAGATATTTGGATTTATTATTTTTTTGCATGTAAGTGCCCCTGGTTTTTATTTTTATGAGTCGAGGTGCTTGTAACAACTAAGCACAAAAAATTATGATCTAATTGATTAACATCGTCAACTGGTTGATTTTTTTTAGACCATTAAACTACAGTGGTTGGCAGTGGCTACAAAAAGTTGTGTTACGCTGGCCCAGTTGAATGGATTGCAGCAGTGTGTGGCAATGCATACAGGGTAGCCCGCTTCTTCCATATACTTGTAGTTGCTGCACAAAATAGCCTGGTTTTCCGTCACTGTTTTTAAAGTCTTTTAACGTTGTACCACCTTGGCTAATTGCCGTCGTAAGTACGCGTTTAATAGCATCAACCAGGCGATTGCAGGCAGCGAGTGAGATTTTTTTGCCAGGAGTTTTGGGGTGAATATTTGCCATAAACAACGCTTCAGTTGCATAAATATTGCCAACACCAACAACCACGTGAGCATTCATAATCAACACTTTAATCGCAGAATGCCGCTGCTGAATACATTGGCGTAAATAGTCTGCAGAAAATTGTACGCTAAGTGGCTCGGGGCCTAATTGTTTAAGAAGTTTATGCATGAGTGGAGGGTTGATCGTCCAAAGTATACAACCAAAGCGTCTGGGGTCTGTATAACGCAACACTTCGTTAGTTGAGAATAAAATATCTACATGGCTGTGCCGTGTATAAGCTGTATTGCGTGGTACAATACGTAAGTGTCCCGACATTCCTAGGTGTATCATAATGGTGCCCGCACCAACTGGTATTAATAAATACTTACCGCGTCGTGATAGCGTACCGACACGTTGTCCTCTGAGGTGCTCAGGTAAATCCTCTGTTATAGGCCAACGTAATTTAGGCTGGCGTATAATGACATCTTGAATAATAGCTCCCTCGATATGTGGAGCAATGCCATTTAGGGTTGTTTCAACTTCTGGTAATTCAGGCACAATAAAATAGAGTTGCACATAACACAATGCCTATAGTTTACACATTCCAATCTATAGGCGCAAAAGCAATGCACCTATACTATGTATTGCGCTTTATGATGGCTTGTGCTTGTGCTTGTGCTTGTGCTTGTGTGATGAGTCTATCTAGGTGGTTTGAAAATAATTGAACCTCTTTGCTGCTCATGGGGCTTGGCCCACCCTGTATTAACCCACTACTACGTAAAGATTCATTCAAGTTCCGAGTAGCAAGTGCTTGTTTAACATTATCTCTGGAGTAGAGTGTACCGCGAGGATTTAAAGCAAGCGCTTCTTTTTCGATGATGCTATTCGCAAGAATAATGTCACCGGTAATTACCAGATCGTGCTGACTAACCTGGCTGACGATGTAATCATCCGCAACATCAAAGCCTGATGCTACTTGAATTTTTTTTATGTAAGGCGAGGGCGGGGTGGCAGCCAAGTGATTTGCAACAATGACAAGTGGAATTTCGCGTTTTATTGCTGCACGAAATAAAATTTGCTTAATCGGTTTTGGGCAGGCATCGCCATCTATCCAAATTTTCAAGATTAATTTCCTGTAGGTTTATCTAAAAGTCCAGCGCTAATTTATTTTCGGAGTTACAGAGTGAGCAGACATCCATAGGTAAGTATATACAGCCAATACAGCCCGTTAGATAGTTGCGTAGGTGCTCTAAATATTGAATTTTTTGAGTCAACTCATTTTGGTATAGACTTGCAAGGCGCCCCCAGTCTTGGCTTGGTGGGTGCGCAATTGTCAGGCAAATATTCAAGGAATTCTTTAGTTTTCTCTAAACAGATGCCTGTTGTCTGAGCTGCTTTAATAATAGAAATTCTACGGAGCACATCACGCGAAAAACGTGGCTGGTTATTCGAGCTTAACTAAGCTTAATATTTTGTATATGTTGTAATGAGTATATGATGACTACTTGGGGAAAGTAAATAGCACTTAGACAGTAATTATCGGTGAGTTTTATTTTGTAGGGCTTGACCTATTATAGTTCGTTGATTTTAAATGAATACTATGGTTAAAGCATATTAGTAAGGGTTGGTGTGTTTGAACAAGAAGTTCGTATTGCGGAGCTTATAGAGCGCCTTGGCTTTAGACAAGAAGTGTCGGTTTATCTCCCAGTCCCTACAGGTGTTCATACATTAAGAGCTGTACTGATTAACGCAATTAATAAGTATCACGCTGTCTATCCATATGCGCGAAGGGCATATGAGCTAAGTTCATTGTTCAGAAGCTGTGATAGTGAGCGCGCACTGTTAAATTGCCTGGGCGACTTCTTAAAATCTACAACAGGTAATCATTGTACACATCATCCACTGATTATTTATGTGATGGAGCAGCTTTTTTTACAACGTAATGCAGCAACACTTGTGCGTGTTACAGCGCTTATTAGAGATCAAGTCGCAGAAAGTGAGCTAGATAGATGGCAGGACTTTGAGTTTTCAACCCGCTTCCTTGGAAAAGGCACTAAGGAATGGTTCAAAAATCTAACAAAAATATTTGGGTTGTTTAGTTCAATTGATACAGTAGAAGAGGAAGGGTATTTAGTACTTGACTTTAAGTAAGCTAAATTTAGAAAGTGATGAGGGATAGAGTGGACAATAAAATTATTTTAGCAACCGGTAATACAGGCAAAATTAAAGAGTTTCGTGCATTGTTATCACCTAAAACTTGTATTTTGCAAAGCGAATTAGGCATTACAACACCAGATGAAACAGGCTGTACGTTTATTGAAAATGCATTACTGAAGGCACGGCATGCAAGCCGTCTGTCAAAGTTGCCTGCAATAGCGGATGATTCAGGGCTTGTTGTGCCTGCTTTGAAAGGGCATCCTGGTATTTATTCTTCACGTTTTGCAGGGAGTGATGCAACCGATGAAGATAACATGAAACATTTACTCCAGCGCTTAAAAAAAGAAGCGCCTCATGAAGTAGCCCCCAAAGCATTTTTTTATTGTGCAATTGTTTTTATACAGCATGCTGACGATCCAACACCGCTATTGGGCGTTGGTCGTCTAAATGGTGAAATTATACCAACGCCGAAAGGTGAGCATGGTTTTGGCTACGATCCTATTTTTTATTTACCTATGGCTGCATGCACACTTGCTGAACTTCCAAGAGAAGAGAAAAATACACTGAGCCATCGGGCGCGGGCCGTAAAAGCGCTGATTCAACTGATGGATGAATGAGGTGCTTTTAGTTCTATCACCATGACGGTAATAGGGTGCTTGCTGATATTTTCATCCATATGCAACTCATCAGCAGGGTCTTTGCTGAGGTAATAAGCTTGATGTTTTTTAAGTGTCATATGGTGTACTTTGCCTTTGTCATTTGTAATTTTAAGCCGCCCATTGCTGAGAGCGACAATAACGCGGTCATAATCATGTCGGTGCATTTTCAAGCTCTGATGCTTGGTTGGATAAATAATAGTTTTCCATACATTGGTTTGTGCGTTTGAAAACTCAGGTGTACGTTTTGTGGTAGCCGCATCAGCTAATTGAGTCGCACCGAGTAAAAGGGTAAGTATGCTTGGTATTAAATAACATTTCATGGGTTTTCACTCAGTTTGCAATTTTCAAGGGGCGCAGCATAAGTAACATGGGCTGACATCTGCATTTTTTCAGAGAGACTCGTATTATTATTTTGTGGCTGGTTACTTTGTTTTGCTCGTGTGGTATTAGCCATATAAGCAATTGGCTCAGGAAGTCTTTCATCATTAAAGTTAATATTATAAATGACATAGCCTGGATTGGTTTGAGAAAGAGCGCCATTTAGTTCTTGTTGCCCACTGATAACTTGCTGATACAGTGCTTTTCTTAATTCAGATTTTGCTTGATTAATGGTGTTTAAGTCGGGTTGATAATCGATATGATCAATTTGATATTTTTCGCCAGGTTTATTCAGTGTTTTTAATCCTTCTTGTAATCCGCTAAGCATATTATTATTTAAACGTGCAACGGCAGTTCCTGTAATTGTAATAAGTCCTGAATCACTTTCATGGCGTGTGAGGTTAACTAGATGCCAGCCTTTCGTTTTTGATAAGTGAGCGAGCTTTGTTTTGACCGCTTCTGTGATGTTGTCGACTTGCTGTGTTGGAACAGAGGCATTAATTCCAATATTAACCAGCGAGGTTTGTGAGTGGACCCAGTGTTCTGCTGTAAAGCGCATTGAAACCTGACGTATGCAGGAACTATCCATGGTAAATGCATTTAGTGAGGTAGCAAAGCAAGTAAGGCCTAAGACAACGTGTGTGACAGATTTTAGATACATAGTAGAGGACTCTTGTATTATTTTTCTTTGTACTAGGATACTAGCATAAGCAACATAAGGATATGTCCTAGTACAACGCTTCCGTAATTCTGTACTCTGTACATGACAGGGTTTTTGCAGGTAAAGAGAATTCTGTGTTTAAAATGGAGCTAGACAGAGTTACTTTGAAAGCTAAGCATTTTGAAAGCGCCTAAGCAGAGTATGAGCACGTTTTAAAATAGTTTCAGTGAATGGACTATCGGTAATATGTGCTGTAATTTTTCCAATTAATCTCTCGGTTTCTTTCTGAATAAGCGCTCGAGACAGTTGTGCTTTGTCCGCCATTTGAAGAATATGACGTGGATATAACTGATTAAAATCATATTTACTGCCTATTTTCATTGCCATTTTGCTTGCAAGGGTTGGATAACAGACTGTTGAAATGATGTCATATAAAGGGGAAAGCCGTGTTTTGTGTGTATCATAGGTAAGTGAGAAGTTTTTGCCGTGTGCATCATTCTTGCCCACAATTAGATTAAACAACACACCATGTAATAGTGCTTTAATATCAAGCACTGGCACACTTGAGACACGTCTTACGAGTTGAAAGCAGGAACTCAGTGTGGGGCCTCCTTCACACCGATATTTCATTTCAGGCACAATGCCAAGTGCTTGGCAAAAGTCTTCTTGGTGAAGGCGTTTGATTTGGCCATCGTGTGTGATACGGTCGTAGCGCTTGATGAGCAAATAAGGAATATTTTGGACTTCATGTAATATTGCTCTACTAAACAGAACACATGAATGATAAAGTCTTCCATAGACATCGATAAATCCCTTTTTGTTTGTTTTGGCGAACTAAACTTTAAGGAATCGTTGAGGTCTTTACAACTCACCCGTCATTGCGAGGAAGACATTGTCTAACGGAAGCAATCTCCTGAAACCTTGAGATTGCCACGGCTGCTTACGCAGCCTCGCAATCTGACGTATCCCCACGAAATAATATAAATTGTGGCCATCAAATATTACATATGATCTAATACTCATTTTTATGAAATGAGTATTAGTTATGATGGCATCTGAGCTATTGCAATCCTATTTAGAAGAAGTATG
>JASBUO010000066.1 GCA_030147855.1 Gammaproteobacteria bacterium | reverse complement strand
TGATGAGAAATATGATAGCTGGAGCCAGGATCGACGAAATTTATTTTGGCGGCAGGTAATAGGTTATGTACAGCGCTTCCTGCCTGCCAATATCGCGATGGATGTTGCACAAGGGCTTGATGGCCGGGTTGAAAACAATGTGAAATCTAAACGTTCCTTCAATTTTACATATGGTGGGGGTTCTATATTTCCTCTATCTCCTGATTCTTCTCTGGGTGGCTTAGGATATAATTACGCCTCGCCAGGCGGGGGGTGGTCGGGGGAAGAGATGCGTGAGTGGCGGTGCAGGGACTTATCAAAACTTATGTCAAGCAAAAACAGCAATCTTGGGAGAATTATGCGGCCAGAGTTGCGCGACAGTCATCCGAGCTGGTGTTTAATTCAGTAAAGTAGTGTGATAGCACATCGGCGGCGATGCTTGCCGTTTCGGTGTGCCAACACGTATTAATGAATTGTTCTACGATCGTTTGAAAATCCCATGTATTTGCTGTTTTTGCCCACCAGCGCGCCCATTGAACGAAATAACGTTTGATCTTTGCAGGAGAGACCTGATCGGCGACCATTAGTCTGACGTTCTCGCGAGCCTTGCGCAGTGTCCGCGGATGCGGAGTGATACGCAAAGCGACATGCTGTTGATGTTCACAAGTGTCTACCCCCCCCCGCAACTCGATTAAATGTTGAGCAGAATGAGTTGTCGTTTATTGCATCATCATTAGCATGTTTAACGCTGGTGTGATTCTCCGGCTGTGTCAGAGAATAGTGAATTCCTAGAAAATGAAATGAACCTGTAATTATCCCCATGCGCGATTTTTTGCGTGACAATTTTAATTGTCTTTCGCTCAATATTTCCATCATGCGCTTGCGACAGCGATTTAATTGGCGCTTCGATTTGCAAAGTGCCAAAATATCGTCTTGAAACCTTACGTAGAGAATATCTAATCGAGACAGCGCATCATCTAGCGGTTTAAGAGAGAGCGCACTAAAAAATTGAGACAATGGGGCGCGTAAAGCAATACCATGAGAAGGATTTCTAGTTCCTTTTGGTGTATCAATCGGGTTAGTGATGATGTTTTCCAACATGGCGATTATTTTGGGATCATGATAATGCTGTTTGATGTCATTCAATAATTTGTAATGTGAGATTGAAGCATAGTACGAGCGGATATCAACACGTAAGAAATACTTGTGTTTTTCTTTTTCCAGGACTTGCTTGATACGCGAAGTTGCATGCTTAACACCGGTAGGCCCAACCAAATGGTAGACATTTGGATTCATCACGTGCTCGAATGTTGGCTTGAGTTGTTTCAATAAAATGTGTTGTAAAATGCGGTCAGATAGATGCACATGATCAACAACTTCATCCTCAAAGCAGTAACGTTTTAGACAACGTGGGTCATAGGTGCCATCAATTAGAGATTGAATGCCTTGTGGGAGCCACTCATCTATTTCTCTTGCCATGATATGGACGTCATGGTTGTGATTGGCATACTTTTTTTGTCTGTGGATTTTGGCAAAAAGTTTTTTACCTAACTCAAACATACTGTGAGCATCCCAGCGTTTCATTTTATTTTTTTCCTACTTTTCAGGCTTATTTCTATTGGAAACAGGTCTTGATTTCGGTCTCACATTTATTAGAGACTTCATATTAAAAAGAAAGGCACTCGATAAAACCAGTTCTTTCGGAAAATTTAATAAGGAAATTGTCTCATCATGAGTATCTGTGATTCAGGGATTGGACGCAAGTTGTTTGGACAAAGAATAGAAATAACCGTGACAAATACCCACCCATTGATTGTGCTAGCCAATCAATTACCTTGGGAAGAGATGTTGCATCTGGTTGAACATGACTTGTGTCAAAGTACAGCGCTAAAATGTCTGCATTACGGTCGAAAACTGAAGGTTCGGATTCATCTTGGTGCTTATCTTTTGCAGAAGATGTATGATCTGACCGACCGAGCCACGGAGGCATCTATTCGTGATAATGCGGCTTATCAAATATTTTGCGGATTAGGTATTGTTGATCAATGGCATTGCCCAGATCATACAAAGATAGAAACCTTTCGATCACGATTATCTCCGGATGCACAGCATAAATTGGCCAATCTCATGTGTAAAAATGCAGTGGATAAAGGTCTTGCAGAATCACACGATATTGACATAGACTCGACCGTGCAAGAAGCAAACATGACTTACCCAACGGATGCAAAAATGTTAAGAAAAATAGGAACAGTTGCGTTACATGTCGCCAAAAATTTAAAGAAATTACTGCCCAATGGTGGTGCAGAGTTCAATTTGGATGTGGACATTAAAACCATTGCATCAAAAGCGCGGGCTTGTTTCTTCTTGCCTAAAAAGGCAACGAAAGAAGATAAGTCTCAACGTTTATCTGAATTATTAGACATCGCGTCACATCCTGTGTGCAACGTTATTCATGCATGCCATCTGGTTAAAGCAAAAACAATAGAAGGATTGTCCTGGGGTGTACAACGTAGCATACAGCAACTTGAACACGCCATGGCATATTTCGTTTCTGTGAAACAATATATTGAGACAGGGACTGCGTCGCTTACAAAACGCCTTTCTCTCCACCTGCAGGAAATTGCCTGCTTTAACAAAAAGAAAGCACATAAAAAATACGAATTTGGTCGTGCATTTCAACTGGGTCGACTCTCAAAAGGCAATTTTCTGTTTGTTGGAAAATCCAATAATGTTCGTATGGATGACAAAAAATCATTCATCCCTATGCTTCACGAGTATGAAAAATTATTTGGCAAGGATGCACTACGTTCGGCAACAACAGATAAAGGCTATTACAGTGCTAAGAATGTAAGAGCACTTGTCAAAAGAGGCATTGAACAAATCGGAATTCAAGTCCCCGGCAATACAATGAATAAAAACATTGTGTTGTCAGAAGAGGAATCGGAACAACTATCCAATAGGCGAGCAGGTATTGAGCCATTAATCGGTCATGCTAAGCGTGGCGGACAATTGGGTATCAGTCGAATGAAAAATGATCGAAATACTGAATCAGCTGGATATGCTGCCATCCTTGGTTTTAACCTGAGACAAACCAACAGAGCTTTATTGGTCAAATTAAATGCAAAGTACGGACCACCACTGGATTTTTGGCCTGTTATTTTTTAAGCACATTAAGCGACAGCGACTAATTACGAAAATGAACTTACTGAATTGCATACTAGTTGCTTGATAAGTAATCAATAGGCACCATTGCGTCAATTAAAATATCTACGCAACAATGCCGCGCGGGCATGACAGGTTTTTTGCCATGTACAAAGGTAATATGTACTTATTTACTTCTCAAACAAAAGCCGTTATGTTACAGCGCACTGTCGTTTTAAAATAAGAACATGAACTATTTACGTATCGAAGGTTTACGCGTCGAAGCACGCATTGGTGTATATGCCTGGGAGAAAAAAATCAGGCAAGCGCTAAGCATTGATATCGAAATTCCTACCGACTTTAGTCAAATAGACGATAAAATTGAACGTGCCATCGACTATGACGCGCTTTGCCAGCACGTAACCCAACTTGTGCAATCCACACAATTTAATTTAATCGAAACAGTCGCCACTCACATACACGTATCCCTTCAATCCACCTTTCAAATTAAAGCAGCAAGCATCCGCGTCAGTAAACCTCATGCAATTCATAATGCAAATAACATTTGTGTTGAAATAAAACACACAAAAGATTGACTCTCAGTCAATCTTGTTTTATTATTGCTCACCATTTTTAAATTTAACACAGAGACTCTCATGGCATTAACAGCAAAACAAGCACAAAATCTCCTCGATACATACGAAGACGCGTTAGAAGCGTTACAAACCTTTGTTGAAAGAAGGAGCGGGGTATTTCATACCCTGTACGGCACAACAGGTGCAATTGCATCTCCAGAAGCGCACTGTGAGTTACGCAAGCAGATTATTCCGCTGCTCATCAACGCTCTCGAGGCTATTGCCAATAACAGCGCATTTGAAAACACTTTAAAAGATCAAGATTTTGTACCAGCGCTTAATGCAGACGCACTAAAAAACGCCACTACGGCACTTGAGTATATAGAAGCCCTAACCCAGCAAAAACACGAGCACTCAAAACGAACGTTCCTTGAAGAAACCATCTTGCATTTTTACCCAATCTCTCAAAAAAGACTGTTCATTACGAGTGAAGATGCTCCAACTGTTTTTTCTTTGGCACTCGATAAAGCACAAGCAGCATCAACAGCAGAAATAGCAGAAGCTGCAAACTTACTCACAAAAATAGGTAAAGGACACGCAGTCCGAGCAAAAGCAAGAAGAGAGGCCGAAGAAAATCAAAAACAAAAAGACCCAAAAGAAAATGGCACTCAAGAAACCTCTGAAAGCAGCAGCAATGCAACATTTTACCTCAACTGCCTTGCGAGTATCGCAGCAATTGGTGGTGCTGTTGTCTGCGTTGTAGCACTCGTGACAGGACAACCTCTTGCTATAGCCGCTGTAGGCTTTGCGCTCGCAGCTATTGGTTTCATGGCTTACAGGCCGAGCTATGGCAACGAGCAAAAAGAAGAAGTAACGCCAAAACTCGCTTAATTAAGCCGACAGCTTCATTGGGCCAGTCGGCCCAATGAGCCATCTAGACCTAATGGTATCCACTCACGTCGTTCGGGTTCGCAACAACGGCTTTTTCAAAGGCAACAATCTAATACACTTACCCGCGAGCTGCTCTCAGAAACCGCCTCACTCCCGGAAAGGCTTGTCAGCAAACCTTTCCGCACACTAAAATCAAGTATATTATTAGCGCCACTACGAAGTGCCGTAGGCACATCTCCTTTCTTTGAAGTGTTTGTTACTTTTTGACATTCAGAAGATGATATTTTTTCTGCATCAAAGCGGTATACATTCGCAAAAATTAGCAAGGTTTGTACAATCATAAGTGCCGCTCCCACAGCCGGATTTAGCACCAAGCCAAAGCCAATTGAAAGAACTGCGGGTGCCGACATTGCCATCGCATTATAAGCAAAGCTAAAAGCAATATTTTGTTTAATGTGGTTGGATGTTTTTCGAGAGATTTTGAACAAGCCAAGTATGGGTAACAGCGACTCAGAGAGTAACACCGCATGAGCCCCTTGCTGCGTTCCGGTGTTTCCGCCTTCGTGTGCCACCACAAGCCCAAAATGACTTTTTGCAACCACACGCGCATCATTGCCCGCATCCCCAATCATCATAACATGATGGCCTTGCTTTTTCAGTCGCTCAAGATGCGCCTGTTTTGAATTATTCCCTTCAATGGTACAGTCAGAAAAAACATGCGCTTTATCAACAGGAATTCCAAACGCTGTCGCATAATCCTTGGCGGTTTTCTCATCAGAGCCTGTACACAAACACACTTTTTTACCCTGTGCTTGCAAACCTCGCACCATCTCATACGCACCATCACGAATTTTATCTTCAAGTACAAGATGCCCTACCAGCTTTCCATCTTCGGCTAAATACACAACACTCTCACCGAGTGCACCACGCCTTACATCAAGGGCTGCATCCGAAATGCCCAGCTCCTTCATCATCAAACGGTTTCCAAGCACATATTCTTTATCAGCAGCGCCATCTTTTCCTTTAAACAACACTCGGCGTCCATTATGCGTTGACTTTAAAGCCTTGCATGCCCCCCCCTCAAAAGGTGGGCCACTCTTAAGAGCCTTCACTTCGTCTGTAGATAAGTGTTTGGTTAATTCATTTGCCGCATCTCTAATGGCAACGGCCGCCCAGTGCTCTTCTTTTTCTTCAAGGCGTGCCATGAGCATCAGTAGCGCTTGGTTTGCATCAAGGTTTTTCACTTTGGGGCGACCGCATGTTAACGTGCCATTCAAGTCAAGCATAATACAATCAACTTTCTCAAGCACTTCAAGCCGCTCTGGCTCTCGCATGCTGATGCCTGTTTTTTCTATTTTCTTAACGCCAACGTGTGTTACAAGCGGTATAATAAGCCCTAATGTGCATGGGCATCCCAAAACCAGTCCGCACGCGACTATCTGAATCGCAAGCACCCAAGAAGAAAAATACAGTCCAACCAAAAGCCCTGATAAACCAGCAACCCCGACAATCATCGGCACAAAAAATTGTAACCAATACGTAATGCTATTAAGTGGCTTCTTCTCCAATGCCTGATTAATTTTAGCACTTAAAATAGCGCAGTCTTCGCGCGCTAAAAAAGAGTCATTGGCAGCGGCTGTAACTCGAAACAGCAATGGCGCTGAAATAGAAACGAGCTTGGTGCCTGCAGGATATAACTGCCCCAAAACCAACGGCTTTGATTGATTCGAGCCTGTTTGATACAAACTTGAAACCAAGCCAACGCCCGACTCAAACCGACCATCTACGCCAAGCATGTCTCCGGGTGATAAAAGCAAACAGTCTCCTGGTTTCACTGCATCAAGTGACACCCACTTGCCATCGGCAAGCCTTACTTTTTGAGGTGCGTCTTCTTGTAAGCGGCGCACACGTAAAAGCTTTGCTTTAAATGCATCCGACATAGCAATCCCTGTATGCCGAAACCCAAAAATTAAAAGCCCTGCCTCAAACATCATGGGTAACGCAGGTATAAAAAGTGCCGCTAATGAAACCCCTAAAATAACGGCTGTACTGATTGAGAAAAGGGTATCCATGGTCCGGGTCCCTTTCCAAAACTCATAATAAGCCCGACGATAAAAAGGCCGACCTAACGCAATCGTTAAACCCGCACTGAAAAGCGATAACAAACACATCCAGGCAAAGGGTATAGTTGTAAAAATTAAAGGAAGTAAGAGTAAAATAGCCCCAGCAGCAAGGCCCAGCACCCCTTTGGTTGCATGAGAGAGCGATTTTTTCCTTTTGACAACCACTTTTGAAGGAATACAATCAAAACCGACTTTTCTCAGTGCCGAACAAACCAGCTCATCCACTGAACTTACGTCCAAGTCTTTAAACGCTTCTTCGTCATCTTTTAACTGAACGGTGAGTGTTTTAGTGAGCACATCTATCCGCGCATAATCTTTAAAAGGCGTGTCGCTCAGTGCACCTGTTATCGTACCTGCACAAGCAGAGCACATAATATCTGGTACCTGATAAGTATGAATCGACATCTAAACACTCTACAACTTATGCATCCATTCTTCTAATAATGCCTGAAACACGCTCACTTTGTGCTATATCAGACTTAATTTGCTCTGCTTTTTGACGAGAAGAAAAAGGCCCCATCACAACCCGATACCAAATCCCTCCTTGTTGCTTGGCGGTTTTAATGCTGGCATCAAAGCCTCGCATAATCAGTGAAGCTTTCATATGCTCTGCATCTTCCTGCCTTTGAAAAGAGGCAAGTTGCACCAAATACGTATATTTCGATGTCGACTCAACCAACCCTGCATCTTCTACACTCAGGGGCTGTGGCGCCGCAATAGGTGTAGGCACCTTAGACTGTACCACAGGTGGTGCTACCTTAACCGAAGGCTGAAGTGCCACAGACCTTACAGGTGACGCCACTTTTTCTTGTGTTAAAAGCGTATAAAACTCGAGTGTTGGTCTTGGCAAGTCAGCTGTTTTAACAGGCGTCCCGTCAAGCGCTTCTAATGACTGATTACCCCCAAGAAATAATTGAACTGCTTTCGCAACGTGCGTTGGCGAATAAAACCAAGCCACTAAGTACCCACAGACAAAAGCAACAAAAAGCCCCATGAAAAAGTGTTTCTGCGACCGCTTGTGCATGCGTACACTGGGGCGTCCTGTATTTCTATTTGTATTTGGGTAATTCGCCATTACATGCTCTCAGGGGCCGATACACCGAGCAGTTTAAGCCCATTTCGTAATACCTCGCGCACAGCAAATATTAACGTTAGACGTGCGCACCGAAGCGCTTCCTGCTCACACAACAACGAAATAGCATTATAATAGGCATGCAACGCATTCGCCAGCTCTCGCAAATAATAAGCTACCTGATGAGGTTCACACGCTTTAGCTGACAATGCAATAACATCCGGATAACGCTCAAGCTGCGCCATCAACGCAATTTCATGTATATCGGTCAATAGTGCTGCGTGCCGAAGGCCCGTATCTTTATCAAACGACATCTCCCGCGTTTCCAGTTGCCGAAATACACTACTAATACGCGCATGTGCGTACTGAATATAATACACAGGATTATCGCGCGACTCAGATTTTGCCAAATCCAAATCAAAATCCATATGTTGCTCGGGCTTTCGCATCACATAAAAAAAGCGGGCTGCATCACGTCCAACCTCGTCACGCAGCTCACGAAGTGTTACAAATGAGCCACTTCGCGTTGACATCTGCACGCGCACACCTTCTCGATATAAAATCGCAAACTGCACCATAAAGACTCGTAAAGCTGTTTCATCATGGCCTAATGCTGTAACAGCGGCCTTAAGACGCTGAATATAGCCATGATGGTCGGCTCCAAATAAGTCCATCACAATATCAAAACCGCGATCGTATTTATCCCAATGGTACGCAACATCCGATGCAAAATAAGTTGGCTCACCATTGGCACGCAACAGCACGCGATCTTTTTCATCGCCAAACGCGGTCGAACGAAACCAAAGTGCACCATCTTCCTCAAAGGTAAAGCCTGCCTTTGTTAATGCATCGATGCCTGCCTGAATTGCACCAGAGTCAAGCAATGAGCGCTCAGAAAACCAGTTATCATATTCAACTCCAAATTCGGCCAAATCATCTTTAATATCCGACAACACACTGTTTAATGCAGATTGATGAAACAGCGTAAACCCTACCTCACCCAGTAATGTACGAGCAGACGTAATTAAGGCATCAATATATTGCTCTTTATCACCACCTTCTGCCGCATCTTTTGGTAAATCTTTTGTAATCTGAGACCAGGCATGGACATATTCATTACCATGCGCTGCATGTAATTGCGCAGCAATTTCGCGTACATATTCCCCCTGATACCCATTAGCTGGAAATACAATTTCTTCCCCTGCTAACGCCAAGTAACGCACCCATACACTAGCCGCCAAAATATTCATTTGTCGGCCTGCGTCATTCACGTAATATTCTCGCGTTACTGTATAACCCGCCATTTCGAGCAGATTTGCAAGACTTGCACCAAAGGCAGCGCCTCTTCCATGTCCTACATGCAAAGGCCCTGTTGGATTAGCTGACACATACTCTAAAAGCACCCGCTGATTACTATTCTCAAGACTTTTTCCGTAATCATCGCCTTCACGAAAAACCCGTTCTAAAATAAAGGATGCCCGCGCAGCCTCATTCATAAAAAAATTAATAAACCCAGGTGGTGCAACTTCTGCATGCTTTAATACATCGTGCGTAGGTAAAATGGCAACTATTTTTTCAGCCAATGCTATCGGTGCCATACGTGCAGGCTTTGCAAGCATCAAGGCAAGGTTTGTTGCAAAGTCACCATGCTTCGCGTCTTTGGCTACATCTACTTTAATGTTTACGGATGCATCTTCAGGGATAACTGACGATGCTTTTAGCGCACTCACAGCATGCTGCAAAAGCGCTTCAATAATTGCTTTCATAGTAATTCATTATGTCTTGATCTCAAAAGTGCTATTATGCGCTTTTTCATGTCGACTTAAAAGCTAAACACCCCTGTAGCAAGTTCAGAGGTTATTGGCAAAACTGTTTCTATAAGCAACGGATCACAGGAAAACCTAGCAGCTTGATGATTGAATCTCTGCCAAAGCCTGCAGTATCAGCCCTGCAAAAAGTAAGTGTAGTCATTCAGAAACCAGTAGGATTATTCAAATACATGCTCAAGAAGCAATGCTACAATCTCTAAGATATTATTTGGAGCTCCAGAGAGTCGATGAAAAACAAGGAGCGAGTCAAAGTAGAGAATACACTTGCATTAATTTGTAATCGAAAAGGACCAAGAGTAAAATATATCGGTTTAAAACTTAATAAATATGATTCAAACATAACAGCTATGGTTACAAATTTTTATATCTCTATGAACTTGCCTGCAAAAATTTAACTTAATCTCCGCTCTAGTAAATTTGTAGGGAACATATAGCCCCTTGCCTTATTGATTAAATCTCGAGATAATTCGAGGCCAAATATCACCCCCCATCCACATTCACATTATTTATTGAGTTAGGTGCCGTATGGAAAAACAACTTTTCACTTTTATTTGTAATCATTGGCCGCTTTGGCTCGCATTTGTTGGTGTCCTCATTTTAATAATACTTAATGAGCGTATCACCCAAAAGAAAGGCCCCAAAAACCTCTCACCCAATGCCGCTGTTGATGCAATTAATCACGACAAAGCCATTGTTATTGATATACGTGATAGAGATTCATTTCGTCAAAGTCACATCGTAGATGCCAAAAATATTCCTAATGCAACGGTAGAGCAACTTGAAAGCTACAAAACTAAACCCTTCATTTTAATCTGCGCACGTGGTTTGCAATCTTCCCCCCTAGCAGTTAAATTACGCAAACAAGGTTTCACTCAAGCCATGGTTTTAACCGGTGGTATCACCGCGTGGAAGGCTGCAAGCCTACCTTTAATTAAGGGCAAGAAAGAAGCTAAAAAAGCATTGAAAAAACAAAAATAGGATAGTAATACCATGGATACAAAAGATACTCCTGAAAATGCACCAGCAGGTGCAGACGCGCAATTTGTGATTCAACGTGTTTATGTTAAAAACTTATCGTTTGAAACGACCAACACCCCCCATATATTTCAAGAAGAATGGACACCTGAGTTAACACTCGACTTAAACACAACACATACTGAGCTAGATAACAACGGTGCTTATGAAGTGGTTTTAACCGTGACAGCAACCGTTAAAAACAAAGAAAAAACTGCCTTTCTAATTGAAGTGCAACAAGGCGGCATTTTCACTATTACAGGTGCTGAGTCCGCACAACTCGATCATCTCCTAGGTAGTTTCTGCCCAAGCTTATTGTTTCCTTATGCACGTGAAGCCATCACAACTGAAGTGGTCCGCGGCAGCTTCCCACAGCTTGTACTGGCACCCATCAACTTTGATGCCATCTACATGCAGCAGCAACAAGAAGCAGCACAACAATCTGAAGAGACAACGCACTAAGCCATGGCAAACCCAACGTTTGCCATTCTTGGGGCTGGCTCGTTTGGAACAGCCGTTGCCATACACTTAAGTATGCATGGGCTGCCCGTACGATTATGGGGACGTGATGCTCATCACGTCCACGCTATGGTGAAATCACGAAAAAATACACGCTACTTACCTGATACCAATTTTCCAAGCACTTTAGTGCTTGAATCGGACCTTGCTACATGTGTTAACAGCGCAACCCACGTTATCGTTGCTGTTCCCTCTCATGCATTTGGTGAGCTTTTACAGTTACTCCCTGAAAGTATCAAGCACCTCGCGTGGCTTACGAAAGGGCTCGACCCTCAAACGAATCACTGCTTAAGTGAGCTGGTTGCTGCGCGATGGGGCGAAAATTTTCCGAGGGCCGTGATTTCAGGCCCATCATTTGCCAGAGAACTTGCAAAAGGCCTCCCAACTGCAGTTGTAATTGCTGGCAACAACAAAGCGCACATGAGCACACTCCACAGTGCCTTACATCAGGCACACTTACGTGCATACTTTAGCCACGACCTTGTCGGCGTGCAATGTGCAGGAGCCGTTAAAAATGTACTTGCCATTGCCTGTGGCATTAGTGACGGGCTTAATTATGGCGCCAATGCAAAAGCTGCCTTAATAACACGAGGTTTGGCTGAGATGGCCCGCCTTGGCACAGCTCTTGGCGGGCTCCCTGAAACCTTTACAGGCCTCTCAGGTCTTGGAGACTTGGTTTTAACCTGCACCGACAACCAATCTAGAAACCGCCGCTTCGGCTTATTGGTTGGGCAAGGAGAAGCTATTTTTGCCGCAGAAAAAGCCATTGGCCAAGTCGTAGAAGGCAAGCATAACGCACAGCAAGTATGTGCGCTCGCCAAAGCGAATGGCCTAGACCTACCCATTTGCCTTGAGGTAGATGCATTGCTTCAGGGAAAGCAAACACCTGACGCCGCTGTAAAGAATTTATTAAGTCGCCCAGCAAAAAGCGAGTAACATTTTTTAAAGATGACAAAAGGCGCTAGTCTAAATAAGCTGCTGTCTCGCTCGATGCCACCCCCAAAATCTTGTGATATCGCGCAAGGCTTCTGTCAGACCATGGCGTACGTGTATCATCTAACAGATGTGCATCTAAGCCATCGGAGAGCTGTTTTGCGGTATCAAGCATAATGATTAAACGCTCATCATCAATACTTGGGTTACCTGACGCTTCCATAAACAAGCAAAGGCCGCGTACGCTAAACGCCCCCATGTTTTGCAAATCGAAAGTGCCACTTTCTGTGGCAGTTGCCAAGCTGCAAATAATAGGGCCTTGTCCATTCAAAGATTGGTGACGATGAAATAATTGCCCTTCTCCAAAACGCAATCCCGCGGCTAAAATACTTTGAAGCAATTCATAGCCAGCAAGCGTTCTATCATCTTTCGCTAATAAGAAAAGCATCAAAGATGGCGGTTTAGGCGCCTCTGCTTCATTCACAACGTGCGCCGCTGTTTCCTTAGGAGTGAGCGGCGGTGCATTGGTTTTTACTCGTGGCGACGCCTCTGGTGTAATGCTCATGACGTCATCAGTAACTTGGCTCATAGCAGGCTGCTTCTTTTCTGAGGTAGGCGCTACCTCATTTTTTGCGCGCAATTTTCGCACCGCAATAATATCATCTTGTTGAATCTCTGGTTGAGCAGCCTCCATTCGATAACGGCGTTGCCGCACTTTCTCTCGACGCTTAGTTTTAAACATACGTAACAATGCAAACACAACCCCTATCAAAAGCAATACATTCAATATAAGGCTCCAGTTTGTCATGAGTGACTCCTTGTTTAATTAAGCCGTCTGCGCCTGAGGCACATAACTTTTTAACTGCTCAGAAAACTGACGCAGTGCATCCACACCCGATGCTTCTGCTTGTTTACACCACTGCTGCAACGCCTCAATTAATTCTTTTTGAGAAGTTGCTGTTTTCAACCAAATCTCTTGTAATGATTGTCTATAATCATACACAATGCGCAACGCTTCAAAACGTGCCAACAATGTCTCAAGACAAGACGTTGCTCGAGGCGACAATAATGACTCGCGTTTACGCAACAAAGTACCTGCTTTATTCAACAGCGCCCTATCCGTTTTGTTCATCGATGACTGCTGTTTTTCAAGCTTCACCATGGGCCGCACTACACGCTTATAATACTGGGACATCACCTGAAAACGGTTACCTATAACAGCACGCACTGTTTCTAAATCAACTTGAATTTTTTGTTTATCTTTTGCAAGGCGAGGTGGTAATTTTTTTACTTTTGCAAGCCCAATAAAAGACAGACAACGAATGTACAACCAACCAATATCAAACTCCCACCACTTTACAGAAAACTTAGCAGAAGAAGCAAAAGTATGGTGATTGTTATGTAGTTCTTCACCGCCAATCCAAAAGCCCCATGGAATAATATTGGTAGATGCATCGTCAGACTCGAAATTACGATACCCAAAGTAGTGTCCAACTCCGTTAATCACACCCGCAGCCCAAAATGGAATCCAAAGCATTTGAAGCCCCCAAATACTGAGCCCTGGAAGACCAAATAATAATAAGTCGATAAGGAGTGTTACTAAAACACCCTTTGAAGAAAAACGCTTATACACATTACGCTCGAGCCAATCATTCGGTGTACCATGCGCATACTTTTCAATCATTACTGTATCTTTCGATGCAGTTCGATATAAGTCAACACCGCGCCAAAGTACGCGTCGAATCCCAAACACAATTGGGCTATGTGGATCACCTTCTGTTTCAACCGAGGCATGATGCTTTCGATGAATAGCAACCCACTCAGATGTGACCATACCGGTAGTTAACCACAACCAAAGACGAAAAAAATGACTAACAACAGGGTGCAAATCCAATGCACGATGTGCTTGACACCGATGTAGGTAAATCGTTACCCCTGCAATCGTAACTTGAGTCACTATCAGTGCCGCAAGAATATAGCCCCAAAACGATAAGTTTAAAAGACCAAACATCGTAAACCTCCCTCACCATGAAGACATTACGCTCTGAAAATCAGAAGCATACAGAGCGGACATTATACACTATTTCTTTGCATTTAGGTCGTTTTTAACAGATAATTCGTCCCACGGACCCTTTAGTTGGCTCTTAAATACCATGCCTCAATCATTAAAACATTTTTTTCAGCAGTTGCCTCCTTTTATTTTGCTTGGTGTTGCCATTGCATTCGCCATAGGCATCTTTGTAGTCTTCTCTTACGTACTCGTTTGGGGGCTACTCATCGGTGCAGTACTCTGGGGTGTCAGTAGCCTTATCCAATATGTTCGAGGCGCTCGCTCAAAGGAGCCTGCCAAAACCACCAAAGGACGCATTATCGATCATGACAAACCTGAATAGCACATCGCCGAAAAAGCCGGCGGGAATTTTGCGCACATTATGGCTTGCGCTTGGCACATGCATGCTCACCGTCGATATGTGTACCCGCTGTATTGCAAGAAGTCTTGTTGGAAAAGTGACAAGAACTTGGGTTGATGGCCGTATGGACAACTGGAGCAAAAAAATGCTCGCCCTCTGGCGCATTGACTGTACTGTCCACAATCCAAATAAAGTGTATCCTATTGCAGGGCAACCCACGATTTTAATGTGTAACCACAGCAGCTTATTTGATATTCCAATTTGTTATCGTGCATTTCCAGATATTTCGCTACGCATGCTTGCCAAAAAAGAAATGATGAAAATTCCCATAATGGGAAAAGCCATGAAGCAGTCTGAATTCCCTTTTATCGACAGAAAAAACCGACGCCAAGCTATTAAAGATTTAGCGGTCATTCACGATATGTTAGAAAGAGGTATTGTTATGTGGATTGCACCTGAAGGTACACGCTCACCGGACAAACATGTTGGCCCTTTTAAAAAGGGTGGCTTTATTACAGCAATTCAAACCAAAGCAATGATTATTCCGATTGGTGTCCGTGGCGCTTTTGATGTACTACCATCCCGCACCTTAAAGTGCCACCTTCACCAAAAGGCCGAAGTGCACATTGGCGAACCTATCGATGCATCACAATTTACCTTAGACAATAAAGAAGCACTCCTTCATCAAACGCGCGAAGCCATTAAAAAGCTCGCAGGCGATACAACAACTGATTCATAAGGGGAAAGGTCAACAGGGCCCTATTATCGGCCTTCCTTTAATGCCTTCACAACAACGGGGGGCACAAAGCGTGACACATCCCCACCAAGAGCTGCGATTTCACGTACTAATGTTGACGAAATGAACATACAATCCTCCGAAGGCGTTAAGAAAATGGTTTCTATCTGCTTATCTAACTTACGATTCATACCAGCCAATTGAAATTCATGTTCAAAGTCGGAGGCCGCCCTTAATCCCCGAATAATAACACCGCCTGCTTGTTTCTTTACAAACTCAATCAATAACTCTCGAAACCCTTCTACGCGCACACCGGGTAAATGTTTCACCGCTTCTTCTACGCACGCAATGCGTTTTTCAAGCGAAAAAAAGGGCTGCTTCGGTTGATTATTTGCAATCGCCACAATCACCTCCGAAAAAAGCTTAGAAGCACGTGTAATCAAGTCAATATGGCCATTTGTAATCGGATCAAAGGTACCCGGATAAATTGCTTTTTTCATGCTGTCTTACTCATCAATCAGATTGAACCTGTGCGCAGTCTAGCGTATTGTTAATAGAATGTAATCCCATTTAAAAGTCATCCTTATGCTATTCAAAAAACATACGCTCAATCTTGCTCTTATCTTACTCTGCAGTGCTTGTACAACAACCAAAGCCCCAGGCCTCACAACACCCGATACTGCAGCTACAGATAAGCAAACCGCTGCCAAACGAACCCATGCAGTAAAGCATCTCTCTTCTTGGACTATCACAGGCGCACTTGCTGCGAAAAGTAAACGAAAAACCTGGGCCGCCTCCTTCAACTGGAAGCAGCAAGGCCTCAACCGCTATCGCTTGCACCTTTTTGGCCCATTAGGAGGCGGTAGCGTTTTGGTCGAAAAAAACGGGCGACTTGTCACTTACCAAGATGGGCCTAAGCGTGTCACCACAACCAATATCAGCCAACTATTTTACAAAGAAACAGGCATTCGTGTGCCACTATACAACTTATATTATTGGGTGCGTGGCGTACAAGCACCCGGCGCCACACAATCTGAGGAGTACGATGCTACAGGACACCTGAAAGTGCTGAGACAAGGTGGATACACCGTTAGGTATGATTCATATCAAGCTGTTAAAAATTTCTACCTTCCTACTAAACTTCGTATAACAGGGCCAGGTGGACAGTTAAAACTCATCATAAAAGACTGGAAAATCCATTGACAAAGGCTGAGAATGCCTTCAAAATACCGGCACATTTTGTAGCGCCACACGCTACGTTGTTTCATTTTTGGGGTGTCGCCAAGTGGTTAAGGCACAGGGTTTTGATCCCTGCATACCTAGGTTCGAATCCTAGCACCCCAGCCATACACTTACTAAACAAAAAATTCAAACTCAAAAGGCCTCACACATGTCTAGCATGATGCTCTTTTCTGGAAATGCTTCGTCTAAACTGGCAAGTAGTATTGCTGAACACCTTAACATTACAATGGGGCGTGCCACTGTTGGAAAGTTTAGTGATGGCGAAACCATGGTTGAAATCCTTGAAAATGTGCGCGGCAAAGACGTTTTCATTGTGCAGTCCACTTGTGCTCCTGCTAATGACAATTTGATGGAACTACTCAGTATGGCAGACGCCCTAAGACGCGCCTCTGCCGGTCGCATTACAGCTGTGGTTCCTTATTTTGGCTATGCGCGACAAGACCGACGCGTTCGCTCAGCCCGCGTTCCTATTACGGCTAAAATCGTTGCTGACATGATGTCTTCTGTCGGTATTTGTCGTGTCTTAACCGTCGACTTACATGCAGACCAAATTCAAGGCTTCTTTTATATGCCGGTAGACAACGTCTATTCAACGCCTATCCTACTACATGACATCAAAGCACGGAAACTTGATAATATAATGGTTGTTTCTCCTGATGTTGGTGGTGTTGTTAGAGCTCGTGCTATGGCAAAGCAGCTCGATGATGCAGCCCTTTGTATTATTGATAAACGTCGCAGTGGCCCCAATAAGTCAGAGGTCATGCATCTTATTGGAAATCCAGAAGGACAGAACTGCATTATTATTGATGACATTGTAGATACAGCTGGTACTTTATGTTCTGCGGCTAAAGCACTAAAAGCTTCAGGCGCTAAAAGTGTTGGCGCCTATATTACGCACCCCGTACTATCCGGCCCGGCAATTGATAATATTAACGAATCATTACTTGATGAAGTCATTATAACAGATACCATTCCAAGCTCAGAAGCAGCAGAGCACTGTAAAAAGCTCAGAGCTGTAAGTCTCTCTGAAATGCTCGCTCAAGCGATTAAACGGGTTAATATAGAAGAGTCTGTGAGCTCTATGTTTAACGAAAAATGAAATATTTGCGTCTATATTACACATAAAAGGTAACTAGGCAACTGCGTCCCACAGCTCACTCACATTACCCAAAGCCGAAGGTGTTTCTAAACTTTACAAACAAGCCACTGCGTGTGGAAGTCAGTTGGCAACCTCCTCTCAGAGGAGGTTGCCAACCTTAAAACTCTACATGATATAACGCCTAATCACGTGTTCCAACGTACTTATCATCAAAATAACGGCGTAATTTTGTTCGAAGTGTGCCACGGCTAATTCCAAGCATTAATGCTGCTCGTGACTGGTTATACTTGCAGTGCTCCATAACCGCACGAAACAATGGTGTCTCAACCTCTTCTAATACAAACTGATATAAGTCAACTGGATCTTCACCTCTTAACTCAGAAAAATACTTCTGAACCGACTGTGTAACGCTCGAAGCCAAAGAGACGGTTATCTCTTCATTGTCTTGAGTAATACTTATCATCTTGTCTAACTCCTTCTTTCAAAAACAAACGTCCGCCCAAACAGAGCCCAACATGAGCACGCCAATACACGTCTGCGTCATGGACGAAAAATAAAATAGAGGATTAAAAGCTTAACATCCCCGAATGAAATGGATGACCATTTACCAACAAACGCCCGGAAGAAAGCTTGAGCTCGACTACATAATCGGCTCCCTTGGCCTGCAAAGCCCCCATTTGAATCAAATCTGCCAGTTTCTGATCCGCATGTTGGACTGCTTGTTGATTCAGCTCAGCTAGTGTAACCGGCGATGCTTTTTTCTCTTCTGTAGCACTCGGTTTAGCATTTAAAACGGTTGGTGTAAGTGATTGTTTCGATGCATCTGTATACGCACCTTCAGCTAAACTCTCTTCATGCTCACGCATTAACTGCCGCTTAAACGAACGCACTAATAACGTCTTCACAAAACCTGCCGGTACATTAAGATGCCCTGTTCCTGTTATTTTAGGTAATATCTGTAATGGCGAATCAACTGACTGAGGAAAAACTATTTCTACAGCACCCTCAATAGCCCCCCCCTCAGGCAAGCCTAATTTAAGCGTACTCACCTCAAAAACAGCGCCTTTAGATACCAGCTTAGGAGACTCCGGTAATAATGATAATAGTAACTGTTGTGCTTGCCCTCCCACCGTATCTGATTGTTGCAACTGGTTTACATGACGATTAATCTCTGCTAATACATGAGCGTCTAATTTTTTAATCGCTACATCAAGCTCAGCCGGCCCATAAGTATCACCCCTCGATGCCATACTCGCAAATGAAGCATGGAACGAAGAACCATACAAATCATTCTCAAGGGTACTTTTAGAGTTCAACTCAAGCTGTTTCAACTCAAGTTCAGTATGCTCTTTATCTGCTACCTGAAACACAGGAAGGCTCAAGCTTGCTTTCCCGAGAAGAAGACCATTTTCCGCTTTATGGACGTCATAGGCACTCTTCATTTTGTTTAAGATAATACGAAACTTTTTTCCAATGACACGAAGGCCTTCTAGGTTAAAATGCCCTTGAACATGTGTACTCTCAGGAGAAAAACGCAAATCACCGTCCATACCGAGCCATTCAAATTGGCTGTTATCGTTTTTCGTCAATAGCTGAAAAGCTGGCAATTCAGCTTCAAGATGCGTTTTATTGAGGTAACTCACAAATAATTTAATACTCAGCTCAGGTTTTGTAGATTTAGATGAAAACCGCTCTGAAAATTCTTCAGCATATTTCTTGGGTAATAAGAACTTCCCTTCTGCCGCCCCAAGTCCAAACCGGATATGTCCATTCTCAAGCATCACAGGACCATGATGAATAATCAATGGCATATCAAATGAGTAAAACTTAGGAGGAACCACTACCGATTGCCCATTCGCTTCTTTGACTACTTTCTCAGGCGTCTGCATTTGCCAGGTTACATCCGCCGTTGATTTAAATAACCCCCGGTGATATGCCATGAGCTCAACAGAAAACCCATTGGTCTGATTTAATATTTTTAAGTTCTTCTTTAATGTACGCTCAGTAATAAGCCCCGTACTAAAATAGCCACCCAATACGACTACAACGAGCAAAACTGCTATTCCTAGTGTTTTTTTCATGCGCCTCTCCGTGTCTCTCATCCGACCACAATCCCAATCAGCCTTCTATTAAACCATGAGAAGCGTACAGTTAGAAGCCTTACATCTCATTTTTCAATGGGTTACAAAAAGTTTCTTTTACAGTGCACGTCAAAAAAAGTCCTATTAAAGAACAAATAGGAACTAAATAAAGCCCATGTTGAAAATCAGACAAACTCAGGTGTTCAATATTATATGCACGAGCCCCTGAAACATGATCGATTAAGCGACCAATAATAGGCTGCAAGCAAGCGCCTACAAAGATAGAAGACATATTCGTAAAAGCAATAGCCGTCCCCACCACTTTGCGGGCATGTAGCTCTGTAGAAAGCGCATAAGCAATAGAAACGCCGACATTTGTAAAGCCAAATAAGAAAAAGGCAATTGCTGCTTTAGTTTGAGTCATTTCAGGTGCAAACACCATCCAAGATGACAATATCACACCACAAATAGAAGACACTATCATTACAGGTTTTCGACGCCCTAAACGGTCTGAAAGCCAACCAGCAAAGGGTCCTCCTAATGTCCAGCCAATAAAAATAAGACCCGCGATAAAAGCTGCTGTATTTGCAGGAAAACCACGTCCATATTGTAAATAAGCAGTTCCTAAGGACTCTCCAATAACTGCCGTTGGCGCAAACAAAAACCCTGTAAACAGTGCGTTAAGCCAAGTTTGAGGCAAAGAAAGCACAATCCGTAAGCTCTCCAAAATACTTACTTTTTCTTGCGCACATCCTTTCACCGTACATGACTTAACTTTAGGTTTGTCACGGACGAATTGATACAAAAAAAACGAAAGCATAATAAACACAAATGCAATTACTAACATGCTATGGCGCCAGCCAACATGCCCCACTAAAAAGGCAACTGGCGCTTGCCCTGAGGCGGCTCCGAGCATACCAATTGCCTGGGTTAATCCTGCGAGCAACCCCATCATACTAGGAGGGAACCAAGAGGTTGCAAGTCTTAAAGCTGAAACAAATGCAAAAGCAGCTGTAAATCCAATGAGCATCCGACCAACCGATGCCAGCAGCAAACTATCTGCCAACCCAAACACACAGCACGCAAACGCAGTGAGCAAAGACATAATGGTAAGCACCCATCGTATACTCATTCTATCGACCATAAGCCCGACAGGAATTTGCATCAAAATATAAGGTATATAAAAAGAAGCCGACAAAATACCAAACTGTGCTTCGTTAATATTAAAATCAATTTGCAGGTAACGGTGCATCACACTAACTGAAACACGCGCCATATAATCAGAAAAGTAGAAGGCTGCAGCCAACCCCCAAACTAACCAAGCAAGTCTTAAATGTTTTGTTTTTTGAAGTTGATCTGCATAAAAATCGTCACTCACTCGCAAACATCCATCTTATTCTTATTAGACTAAAAGTGCCTATAGACTGAACTATTTACCCGAAAAATGCAAGCTATTAAACCGACGAAGGGAACAACCCGTCTTGCCTTCTCCCCATAAAATGGGAGAAGGTGTTTACAAAAAGTAAACAGGGACGTATCTATTTAAGCAACAATATCCATCACTTGGTAACCAATAATTGCTGAAACAGCAATCACACCAGCAATTTCTAATACACGAAGAAAATAATTACTTTGCTCTTTATGATACAACCTATCATTTACTGGCTCTAAAGCAGCTCGCTCACTTTCTGCTTCAGCAGCTAAATTAAATAATGGTTGATCATTATAAAATCCAGCCCACCATCCTTCGAGCCACTGCTCTCGTTCCGCTGAATTTAAAGGGTATGGATTATCATCTTCTTGAACGTCAGCCAAAGCACATTCATACCCATATGCATAACATTCTTCTAACGTTGGATGATCCAAATGAAAACGGAATTTGAGGTGAGGCAGTAAGCTGTTCAATTCATTCATGGTTGAGTACTCCTTTCTCAAGACACCTGTTCAACATCACCAAAACATCGTCTGAACATCACAAACCAGTTAAAATCAACTTATTTACTGGGTAAGATTTAGTTTATGACACCCTCAAGAAAAAGTTTCTCAAACCTCCTGGTTTTGCACTTTCTTAACAAATCAAACCATACTATGTCTATATAAAGTAACCTCAGATTGAATACAGGTCAAGAGGCAAGCCTTTTAATTGCCCAACCAGATTCTTTTTTAACATAAAGAATACGATCATGGAGCCTATGATCGCGCCCTTGCCAAAATTCTATCTCTTCTGCAAATACTGAAAATCCCCCCCAGTAAGGCGGACAAACAATCTCTTTTACATCATGCTCTCTCATCATTTTTTCGGCTGCTTCAAGCAATGCATCACGTGAGTCAATCTCACGGCTTTGAGGGGAAACAATTGCACTGCACTGGCTCATCAACGAACGTGAACTAAAATACGCTTCAGACATTTCGCGACTCACACGTGCAACGGTCCCTCGAACCCGTACCTGACGCGCAAAATCTGGCCAATAAAAATTGAGGGCTGCATACGCGTTATTTTCAAATTCAATCGCCTTTGTACTTTCATAATTGGTATAAAAGATAAAAGCCCCATTTTCGAGCCCCTTTAAAAGCACAACACGTGAATTAGGTCGACCACGAGCATCTACGGTTGATAATACCATTGCCGTTGGATCACGCACTTCTTTGGCTAACGCATCCGACAACCACGTCTCAAACTGCACGAAAGGAGAGTCAGCAGCTTCTTTTTCAGTTAGCCGCCGCTCACCATACTCACGTCGATTCGATGCAAATGGTTCAAAATCAGATCCCATGTGCCATTTACCAACCCATAACTTCAGCCACTGCACTTCCTAAATCAGCTGGAGAACGAACCGTTTTAACACCTGCTGCATCAAGCGCTTTAAATTTATCTGCAGCTGTTCCTTTACCGCCCGAGATAATGGCTCCTGCATGGCCCATACGCTTACCTGGAGGTGCTGTCACCCCAGCAATATATGCAACCACAGGCTTTGTAATATTAGATTGTATGAACTCGGCAGCTTCTTCTTCTGCAGTACCACCAATCTCACCCACCAAAATAATGGCCTCTGTTTGTGGGTCTTCTTCAAATAAGGCCAATACGTCAATAAAAGATGTACCAGGAATAGGGTCTCCGCCAATTCCCACACATGTACTCTGCCCAAATCCTTTATCTGTCATTTGCTTAACTGCTTCATACGTTAACGTGCCAGAACGCGATACAATTCCTACTTTCCCTGGCAAGTGAATAGAGCCTGGCATAATACCCATTTTACAAGCGTCAGGTGTGATAATGCCTGGACAATTGGGTCCAATCAGACGGCTCATCGTATTTTTTTCTATATACTCTTTAACCTCTAACATATCGAGGACAGGTACCCCTTCCGTAATACACGCAATAAGCTCTATTCCTGCGTCTGCAGCTTCAAGGATAGAGTCTTTACAAAAAGGCGCTGGTACATAAATAACACTAGCATTGGCATCCGTTGCATCTACGGCTTCGTGAACCGTATTAAACACTGGTAAATCAAGATGCATTTGTCCGCCTTTTCCAGGCGTTACACCTCCGACCATTTGCGTGCCATATGCAATCGCTTGCTCTGAATGAAATGTACCTTGCTTCCCCGTAAAGCCCTGGCAAATTACTTTTGTGTCTTTGTCTACTAAAATACTCATGTTTAATCTCTCTTTAGCCCCTACGTGTCGCAATTTATTTGCGGCATCCAGACTGACTCAAATTTAGATATCGCAGGAATCCTGCGCCACGTAGGAAAATTATGCCTCAATTGCCGCAACAATTTTCTTTGCTGCATCGGTCAGACCATTCGCAGCAATGACATTCAAATCACTTTCGTTCAAAATATCAGCACCTTTATCCGCCTGATTCCCCTCAAGCCGTACCACAACAGGTAAGGTGACTTTGACTTCTTTAACCGCGGCTAAAATTCCTTCAGCAATTAAATCACAACGAACAATACCACCAAAGATATTAACCAAAACACCCTTCACACTTTCGTCGGACAAAATAATTTTAAATGCTTCAGCAACACGTTCAGCCGTTGCACCACCCCCTACATCTAAAAAGTTTGCAGGCTCTCCACCGTGTAGTTTAATTACATCCATTGTTGCCATGGCGAGTCCTGCTCCATTTACCATACACCCAATATTGCCATCCAAAGGAATATAGTTAAGCTCCCAATCCCGTGCACGATTTTCTCTATCATCTTCTTGTGTTGTATCTCGCAAACTTTTAAGCTTTGGATGACGATATAATGCATTCTCATCCAGTGAAACCTTACCATCCAAACAAATCAAATGCCCCTCACCTGTCACAACCAGTGGGTTAATTTCTAATAAACTTAAATCACATGAAACAAACATCTCTCCAAGCTTCGTCATAATATCGGTCAATTGACGAATTTGGGGTGGCGTTAAGCCCAATGCAAATCCGACTTCGCGGCATTGATAGGGCATGATGCCAAGCATTGGGTCCATTTCAACTTGAATAATTTTTTCAGGCGTTTTTTCAGCGACTTCTTCAATATCAACGCCACCTTCAGTTGAAGCCATAAATACAACTCGGCGCGTTGCTCTATCAACCACAGCCCCCAAATATAACTCACGTCCAATGTCACTGGTTTCTTCAATCAAAAGACCATGTACAGGCTGACCTTGTGCATCTGTTTGATAAGTCACTAATCGTTTACCCAATAAGGTTTGCGCAAACTCAATCAGTGCTTCTTTGTCCGATACCAACTTCACGCCACCTGCTTTTCCACGACCACCTGCATGTACTTGCGCTTTGACAACCCATGTAGGCGTAGACAACGTAGCCGCCACTTGTAAGGCATCATCTACGTTATATGCAACATCTCCTTTGGGTACAGGTAAACCATATTGTGCAAACAATTGTTTTGCTTGATATTCATGTAAATTCATCTTTAAGACTCTATTGTTTAAGTTCAAACGCCCTGTGCCACATCATTCGAGCAGCACCCTGGGATACTAAATATTCAATAATAAGCGAGCTGGATCTTCTAACAACTCTTTCACACTTACTAAAAATTGCACTGACTCACGTCCATCAATCAGACGGTGATCATAAGACAATGCCAAATACATCATGGGTCGAATCACAATTTCACCTGCTTCAACCACTGGTTTTTCCTGTATTTTATGCATGCCTAAAATAGCCGTTTGTGGCGGATTTAAAATAGGTGTTGATAACAGCGAGCCAAATACGCCCCCATTGGTAATGGTAAATGTGCCACCTTGCATATCCTCCATGGCTAGCTTTCCATCTCGTGCACGTGTTGCTAACTCACCAATTGTTTGCTCAATTTGTGCCATAGACATGGTATCCGCATCTCGAAGTACAGGTACCACAAGGCCACGCTCTGTCGATACTGCAACACCTACATCGTAATAGCCATGATAAACAACATCTTCGCTGTCAATAGACGCATTCACTGAAGGAAAACGTTTTAACGACTCAACCACAGCGCGCGTAAAAAATGACATAAAACCCAGTTTCACACCATGCTTTTTCTCAAACGCTTGCTTATATTCTGAGCGCAAATCCATAACGGCCTTTAAGTTCACCTCATTAAAGGTCGTTAACATGGCCGACTCATGCTGCGCTTGCAATAAACGCTCCGCAATGCGAACGCGCAATCGTGACATCGGAACACGTCGCTCCTCACGCGCACCTGCTGCAACCGGTGCTACTGTAGTAGGTGCAGGTGCCGCGGCTTTTTTCTGACGGGTTGATGCAATAAACGCTTCTACATCATGCTTTGTAATACGTCCATCTTTGCCTGAGCCTGAAATATCGGCAGGGTTTAAGCCGTGCTCATCCATCAAACGCCTAACAGCAGGCCCTGTTGACGGTGCAACGCTTGGTACTTCTGCATTAGGAGCTGTTTCAGTCTCTTTTGATGCAGGTGCCGCATCAGCTACAGCGCCTTCTTTTAACTGCGCAAGCACTTGGCCTGCTGTGACTGTATCACCCACTTGAAACAGGCATGATTCAAGTACACCATCTGCAGGTGCGGGTACCTCAAGTACCACTTTATCCGTTTCTAAATCTAATAGATTCTCATCACGAGATACCTTATCACCTGGCTGCTTATGCCAAGCTGCGATGGTCGCATCGGCTACTGACTCAGGTAAGGCAGGCACTTTGACTTCAATTGACATGATTCTAACCTTTAAAAGTTCAATTTAATCAGAACAAGCAACAGACAAAAATTAGCCTGTCAATGCTTGCTCCACCAGTGCTTTCTGCTCCTCCATATGAAGCGGTGCACTTCCCACAGCAGGCGACGCTGCAAAACCACGCCCAGCATATTCAAGCGACTGCTTGTCATTTAAACAATCCTTAATATGATGTTGTGATGAAAACCAAACACCTTGATTCTTCGGCTCTTCCTGACACCAAATCACCCGTTTCCCTTTGGTATATTTAGCAAGCTCCTCTCGCAATGCAGCTTTAGGAAAAGGATACAACTGTTCAATACGAACAATAGCCACATCTTGATACTTCTCTTCCCGACGTTTCTGCAACAAATCATAATAAACTTTTCCTGAACAAAGCACCACCCGCTTGATGCTTTCTGGCTTTAGCTCATCTTGCTCAGGAATCACAGGATGAAACCCACCGTCTGTTAACTCAGACAACGACGATACAACCAATTTATGTCGTAACAAACTTTTAGGCGTCATTACAATTAAAGGCTTTCGGAAAGGTCGTATCACTTGGCGCCGTAATAAATGAAAAATTTGAGCAGGCGTTGTTGGTATACATACTTGAATATTTTGTTGCGCACACAACTGCATGTACCGTTCAAGTCGTGCCGATGAATGCTCAGGTCCTTGTCCTTCGTAACCATGTGGTAACAACATAACAAGCCCACTCAAACGCCCCCACTTTTGCTCGCCAGAACTAATAAACTGGTCAATCACAACCTGTGCGCCGTTTGCAAAATCACCAAACTGCGCTTCCCACAACACCAGAAACTGTGGCTCAGATGAAGCATACCCATATTCAAATGCAAGCACTGCTTCTTCAGATAACACCGAGTCAATCACAATGGCAGGATTACTTGAGCCTGAGGCAACATCTTCCAAAGGCACAATAACCTTGCCTGTTTTCATGTCATGCAATGCTGCATGCCGATGCGCAAAAGTACCACGCCCACAATCCTGTCCAGACAAGCGAACCCCATATCCCTCATGTAATAATGTTGCGTAAGCCATGGTTTCAGCATATCCCCAATTAATGGGCATATCACCTGAAGCCATTTTTTCACGTTCTGCAAATAAACGTTTCACTATCGGATGCAACACAAACCCATCCGGCAACGTTTGAAGTTTTTGAGATAAGTGCCGAATCGTGTCTAAGTTCACCGTTGTATCAGCTGGCTCATCCCAAGGCGTATCAAAGTAAGGCGTCCAGTCAACCGCCATTTTCCCTTTGTAGTTATTATGTGTTACTTGTACAACTGCTTCACCACGATCTAGCTTATCACGGTAATCATCCATAGACTGCTTAACTTCAGCAT
This sequence comes from Gammaproteobacteria bacterium, assembly GCA_030147855.1. Classification (GTDB taxonomy): domain Bacteria; phylum Pseudomonadota; class Gammaproteobacteria; order Legionellales; family Legionellaceae; genus JAALKW01. The sequence continues at coordinate 13,745 of JASBUO010000066.1, read as the reverse complement.
CCGAGATAAGGCCTTCTTCAATCAATTTATTCGCATATGTTTCACGTAGTGTTTTGAGTGTTTTAATTTTTTGATACATCACAGGTTGTGTGACAGAAGGCTCATCTGCCTCATTATGCCCATGCCGTCTGTAGCAGACTAAATCAATCACCACATCCCGTTTAAACTTCATTCTAAATTCAAACGCAATTTCTGTTGCAAACAGTACGGCTTCAGGGTCATCCCCATTCACATGAATAACGGGCGCCTGGACCATTTTAGCAACATCAGTACAATACAAAGTAGAGCGTGCATCTAAAGGATTGCTAGTTGTAAAACCAATTTGGTTGTTAATGACAATGTGAACCGTTCCACCCGTGCAATAACCACGTGCCTGAGAAAAATTAAAGGTTTCCATCACAACGCCTTGCCCTGCAAATGCAGCGTCACCATGAATCACCACGGGCAATACTTGTTTTTTCTCTAATAAGTCGTTGCGTCTACGCAAACGAGAACGTGCAGAGCCTTGTACAACAGGCCCAATAATTTCAAGATGTGATGGGTTAAACGCCAATGCTACATGCACCGTAGCACCCGAATCTGTCTCAATATTAGACGAAAAACCCAAGTGGTACTTAACATCGCCCGTACGTTCGAGCTTAACTGTGCCCTCAAATTCTTGGAACAGTTCTTTGGGATCTTTACCTAACACATTGACCAGCACATTCAGGCGACCTCGATGCGCCATGCCAACAACCACTTCACGTACTTCGTCACGGCCTGCTTTACGAATGATTTCATTCATCATTGGAACAAGCGAATCACCACCCTCAAGCGAAAATCGCTTCTGCCCCACGTAACGAGTTCCTAAATATCGCTCTAAACCATCCGCTGCAATTAATTCTTTTAATATCGCTTTTTTGCGAGGCGTGCTCGTGGCTAACCGACCACGCACAGACTCCATTTTCTGTTGAATCCAACTGAGCTCTTCAGTTGCTGCAATATGCATGTATTCAATGCCAATGCTGCCGCAATAAGTCTGTTGCAAAGCTTCTTGGATGGCTTTGAGTGACATTGGTTTATCAGAAAAAGTTTTTCCTGCCACAAAGTTTTTGCCTAAGTCAGCCTCGCTTAACTGATGATATTCAAGCGTTAAACTCGGTGGTGCATCGCGGGTTAACATTTCAAGTGGGTCTAAATTAGCCACTAAGTGTCCATTTGCACGATATGCATTAATTAAATCAGCAACGGCACTTTGTTTATCATCAAAACTCGATGAAGCACTTGTTTTGGGTGCATTCGCCTGATTTAAAAAGTAAGCCCGAAGTGCACGATGCGAAACGTCTGCACGCCCATCTGCTGTTGCCGGCAAGGCACGAAAAGCAGCTTGCCATGATTCAGGAACCGATGCAGGATCAGCTAAGTAATCTTCATATAACCCATCTACGTAGGCCATATTACCACCAGACAAATAGGCTGAGTCCCACGCTTCTTTTAAACTATCACTCATGAAAGAATTCTCCAACGAACGGTGTCATCAAGTTTCGTCGTCCAACATTTGCTTTCGGATTTCCCCGATAGCTGCGGTTGGATTGAGTCCCTTCGGGCAAACAGAAGCACAGTTCATAATGCTTCGACAGCGAAATACACTAAACGGATCTTGCAGGCCTTCCAGGCGTGCTTCAGTCGCTGTATCACGACTATCCGCCAAAAATCGACGTGCCTGCAAAAGCCCTGCAGGTCCAACAAATTTCTCAGGGTTCCACCAAGATGATGGACAGGAGCTCGTGCAGCACGCGCATAAAATACATTCATACAACCCATCAAGTTTGGCTCTATCTTTTGGAGACTGTAAACGTTCACGCGTCGGTGGTGCTGTATCATTCTGAAGATACGGTTGAATACGCTCATACTGTTTGTAAAAAACCGTCATATCAACGATTAAGTCCCGCACAACAGGAAACCCTGTCAGTGGCCGAATTACAACCCGGTTTGTTTTAAGTGCGGACAACGCCGTAATACAGGCCAGACCGTTTGAACCATTAATATTCATGCCATCTGAACCACACACGCCTTCTCGACACGAACGACGAAATGCGAGTGATGGATCTTGCTCAGCCTTAATGCGCTCAAGCAAAGTTAATAACATTGGATCATTTTCTAAGGGTACATCCAGCTCATAATGCTGCATGTAAGGCTTCTCATCTACCTCGGGATTATACCGATAAATAGACAAATGAAGGCATCGACTATCCGTCATGATTTATCCTCATCAATAAACACGTTCTTTAGGCTCAAACGGCTCAACATATTTGGGTGACCGGTTAACAGGACGATAATCAATGGCATCTCCTGTTCCAGTGTACAAAGTATGCTTAATCCATTGTGCATCATCTCGTTTGGGGTAATCTTCTCGACTATGAGCACCACGACTCTCTGTACGAGCCAACGCAGATGAAGCTGTTGCACACGCGGTCGCCATTAAGTTATCTAGTTCTAATGCCGTAATACGCTCGGTATTAAATACTTTACTTTTATCTAAAAGGCTCGATGCCATCAGACGCTCACGCAATGCATGTAAGCGGTTCAGCCCCTCTTTCATAACCTCGCCTGTTCGGAACACACCAAAATCTTCTTGCATGACACGCTGCATTGCATCTCGAATTGCAGCAGGGCTCTCTCCTGCTGCCGATGAATTCTCCCAACGCATATAACGTGCAAGTGATGCATCAATGTCATCATCACTAACATGCCCCAAATCAGGAAGTTCATTTCCTTGCCAAAGTTTCTCAACATGCAAGCCTGCAGCACGACCAAACACCACTAAATCAAGTAGCGAGTTACCTCCCAATCGGTTTGCACCATGCACTGAAACACACGCACACTCCCCAACTGCATACAAGCCCTCAACAATGGTATCTTCACCTTTATGCCGTGTCAGAACTTGTGCATGTATATTGGTTGGAATCCCACCCATACTATAGTGGCACGTTGGTACAACTGGAATTGGGTCAACAATAGGGTCAACCCCTGCAAATGTTTTAGAAAGCTCTCGAATACCTGGTAGACGTGATTTAATTAAATCGCCACCCAAATGATCAAGCTTTAATTTGACACAATCAACACCACCCACATTAAAGCCTTTACCACCACGAATCTCGAGGGCTATTGCACGTGCAACGACATCTCGCGAGGCTAAATCTTTCACATGCGGTGCATAACGCTCCATAAAGCGCTCGCCATCTTTATTAATTAAATAACCACCTTCACCCCGACACCCTTCGGTTACCAACACCCCGGCGCCCGCAATTCCTGTTGGATGGAACTGCCACATTTCCATATCTTGCAACGGCAAACCTGCGCGAATCGCCATTCCAAAACCATCACCCGTATTAATTAGAGCGTTGGTCGTTGACTGATAAATACGCCCAGCTCCACCCGTTGCCAAAATACAAATACGTGCCTGAAAAAAAACAAGCTCGCCGGTTTCCATGCACAACGCTGTCGCACCCACAACCCGACCATCTGCATCACGTACTAGGTCGAGAGCAAGCCACTCACTATAAATATGGGTTTTTGCTTTCACATTTTGCTGATACAACGTATGCAGCAACGCGTGGCCAGTCCTATCAGCTGCAGCACAGGTTCGTGCGGCTTGATCACCACCAAAATTTTTTGATTGCCCTCCAAAGGGACGCTGATAAATTTTACCATTATCCATTCGAGAAAAAGGAAGCCCCATATGCTCAAGCTCATACACTGCCTCAGGGCCCATTTTGCACAAATATTCAATACAGTCTTGGTCGCCAATATAGTCAGCCCCTTTCACCGTATCATACATATGCCAACGCCAGTCATCCTCATCAGCATTACCCAATGCCGATGTAATACCACCCTGCGCAGAAACGGTATGTGAACGGGTCGGAAAAACCTTAGACAGTAATGCTACCTTAAGGCCCGAGTTTGCAAGCTGGAGCGCTGCACGCATACCAGCACCTCCAGCGCCTATAATTACCGCATCAAACGTATTCTTTTGTGCCAATGCCATCGCTATTGTCCCCAAATCATCATGAAGCCGCCGATTAATTGAGCCAGCAGCACAAACATTACCAGCGACTGAACTATCAAGCGTACCAGCGTCGATTTAATATAATCTGTCGTGACCGTCCAAACTCCCACCCACGCGTGCAACAAAATCGTCATTAATGCAATAGCGGTTGAAACTTGAAACCATACTGTATGAAACAGGGTATGCCATTTCTCATAATGCCAAGGTGTACATGCAACCCACATAACCACAAACATAATAGAGTAGATGGCTAGGTAAACGGCTGTAAAACGCTGTACAAGCCAGTCTCTTAAACCATTTCCCGTTAAACTGGTTACATTGCTGACCATAAACATGCTCCCATCACCATAATTCCTAAAATAGACACTGCGATCACAATCAATGCGCTACGTCGCCCTGCCTCAGCAGTTTCACCAATCCCCATATCCATCAGTAAATGTCTGAGACCTGCTAACAGATGATACAGCCATGCCGAACTAAACGCCCACACAAAAAGCTTGCACCAAACACATGTCATCATCAGGGTTTTAACCTGTTCAAATGATGCTGGCGATACCAGAGACTCTCTCAAAAAGTAGAGCACAACAGGTAACAGAATAAATAAAGTCAGCCCCGAGATACGATGTAGAATAGAGGCAATTGCCATTGGAGGAAACTTAATACTCCCCAAATCCAAATTAACTGGTCTTTGTTGATTCACAGTGAGTGTCGTCCTATTTGGAAACAGAATTTAGAAATAAAGTAAAGTATACCACTCTGGCTTTAGTCTGATAAGTAGCTCTGGGAAAGTTAATCTTTTATCAACGAATAAACACACTTATTACCACGCTTGAAACCATAGGTTCCTACTATACAAAGACATTTGGATCAGTATTTTCATCGTCTACAGCTCCTCCCATCGCACGCTTCAATACCTCCAAGCTCTTTTTCATATCATTTGCAAGCATGACAGAAGTATCTCTTGGCACATCATAATGCTTGGGCCACACATGCTTTCCTGTATAAAAATCATAAGAATCCGCATAATATTTTTTTGCTGCGTACTCTCGTCTAATAATCCCATTCTCCTGAATATGATTTGCTATTACAGTGACCACATCCGCTTCTGGCTCATCGTGCATTACGTTATAAATATCTAGGTAAGCCTGATTACAAGGAAAGCTTTCTTGGTCTACGCCTAGCTCATAAAAAACTTTGCATCTGAAATAAATGGCTTCCGCTTCCAATGCCAGCACTTGCTTAACAAAATTGCCTTTGCTAATGCTTCCTGCTTTAGCAGAGGCAATCAGTGCTCGAAATTTTTCTGTATTTTCAAGATTCTTTAATTCGTACGCATAACTCAGTGCACATTTCAAAGGAGATTGCGACACATCTAGGCTAATGGTTTTTTGTCGAACATCAGTATTTGCTGTACTTTTCAGACCCGATGTTCGTTCAATTAACCGAGGCGACAATGAGTGCTCCAACGCCATCGCCCCCTTCGAACTCACAAAAAAATCTCGCCATGTCTTTACTGTCATAGTAAACAATGAGTTATGACCCTAATCTAAACTATAGACTATAAAAACAAGCATGCTACTTTACTTTTAGGGCCTGTTACCGTACATGGGCCTAAAAAACTCAGCTCCGAGAGCCAGCACTCACCTGGCGATATGTATCTCTAGGTGCCTCTGGTGGGTAACCATACCCTTGTTCCGAAATCTGTTTCACATTTTGTAGGTACTTTTCGCCCCAATCACCAGGGTCAAAGTTGGTCACGACCACATTGTATTTTAAATTGATAATCGACTCAAATCCTTTGCGCTGAGCATACTCATGCCCTCCTAAGGCAATTTGCACTTCCGTTTGCTCATCCGTGCCACCACCTTTTAAACGTTCAATTAAAATGGCTACCATCTTCTCGATGGTAAAATAAAGCTTACACATTGAAAACCCAGCTGCGTAACCATCCTCCCCTTTTGAGGTACTCAGCTGATCGCCAAAATCGACAATCGGATACACAAACTCGTACTGATTTGAATCAGGTAGTTTCTCAGGCATAACCAGTTTAGGCGGCGAAAACCGCTCAAGCGTTGGGGTCGTTACATAAATATGAAAATCCGCTAACCGCCACCATAAAACGGTAACGATTTCGATAGGAGATAATAAGTCAAACGCATCATTCATCAGCGCTGCGCGCTGTGTTTCCATAGCTTGAATAAGGGTTTTATCCGACATATTATCTGCTGTCATAGCATCTCACCTACTCTGCTGTACATACCATTTATCTTAGCCGAACTTCCCTGCAATTAAAATGGAATATCCAAGCTCTCATCTAGCGCATGCAACTGTGATTTAAAGCGCGCTTGAATTTCATCAAGAGAGGCTTCGCTTTCTGCTTCAAATCTTGCAACCAAACAAGGGGTTGTATTCGATGCACGAATCAGCCCCCAACCATTAGCAAACTCAACCCGAAGACCATCAATCCTGATTTGCTCTGCGTCTGGAAAGGATGCCTTCTCTATAAATTGTGCCATAAAGTCAAATTTTCTCTCATCAAAAATAGGAATTTTAATTTCGGGCGTGTTTACGCTATTTGGAATTGTTGAGAATAAATCACTCAAAGATGCAGTTGAGTTGCTCATAATTTCGAGCAGTCGACAAGCACTGTATAAGGCATCATCAAAACCATACCATCTGTGACCAAAAAAGATATGCCCACTCATTTCACCAGCAAGCAATGCTCCAGTCTCTTTCATCACACCTTTTACAATAGAATGCCCTGTTGGGCACATACGTGGCACACCACCTGCAGCACGAATTACAGCACCCAAGTGGCTTGAGCATTTGACATCATATACAATGGTTGAGTCTGGCTCAGACTTTAAAAGATGCATAGCATAAAGCATCATTAAGCGATCGGGCCAAATTACCTCGCCTGTATCCGTCACAACACCCAGTCTGTCTGCATCACCATCAAAAGCAAGCCCTACATCTGCCTCATGGCGCAGCACTTCCTCTCTTAAATCAACTAAGTTTTCCAGAATGGTTGGGTCAGGGTGATGGTTAGGAAATCGTCCATCCACCTCACAGTACAGCTCAATCACCTCACAGCCAAGCTGCCTTAATGCATCAGGAATAATACGGCCTGCAACACCATTGCCACAATCAACCACAACACGTGGCGAACGCTTTAACGTAATATCTCTCGTAATGCGTGCTACATAGTCTCGAACAACTGAAAGTGAAGTCTCTTTTCCTGCTCCAACGTGCTCTTGTCCCGATAACACACAAGCATGTAAGGCTGAAATGTCTGCCTCAACCAATGTCTTGCCTGCTAAAACAATTTTAATGCCATTATAATCAGCAGGATTATGACTCCCTGTCACCACCACCCCACTATCAATACCTGAGGTTTTTGTCGCATAATACATAATAGGGGTTGGTACTTCTCCCAAATCAAATACATCAATGCCACTATCTAAAAGTCCTTGTTTGAGAGCCTTCGCAAGCATCGGACTACTTAACCTCGCATCACGAGCCAAACAAATCTTCGTTCTATCAAGTGCTATCAAACGAAACGCAATGGCTTTTGCAATCATATAAAACGCGTTTTTATCTAACTGCTCACCAATGATACCTCGAACATCATATGCACGAAAAACTGTCGCAGGAATCTCGCACCGCTGATATGTCACTTCTGTCATTGCTTATTGTCTCCCTGAGCTGCCAAACCCACCTTCACCACGTGCACTTTCATCAAATTGTGTCACAATTTTAAACTCAGGTTGTACAATTGGTAAAAAAACTAACTGTGCAATTCTATCAAATGGCTCAATCGTAAAATGTTCTTCGCCACGGTTCCAGCAAGATACTTTAAGTTCACCCTGATAGTCTGAATCAATTAACCCTACCAAGTTGCCCAAAACAATTCCATGCTTATGCCCCAAACCTGAACGGGGCAAAATGACCGCAGCAAGTTTTGGATCTGCAATATAAATAGAAAGGCCTGTGGGTAACAAAACCGTCTTGCCACCGGCAATTTGTAGAGGCTCGTCAATACATACCCGCAAATCAAGCCCAGCAGAACCAGGGGTTGCATAACGCGGTAAATCAACTTGTTGACCAATACGCTCATCTAACACTTTAAGCTGAATAGCGGTTGTCATACATTTCACTTATCTCAGAACAAACATGGCCCGTATTCTGCAAGCTTGTAGCAAGGATTGCAACCAGTTGACCTGCAAGACGTACCTTATGCGTTTTAGATAAAACAATTTCATCTGTTTTAGTTAAAACGGTTACCTCATGCATGTCAGTATCAAAGCCAAGCCCCTTTCCCACCCAATTTGCAACAATGCAGTCAAGTTGCTTTCGCTGAAGTTTTTCGCGCGCATGCACAATCAAGTTATCCGTTTCTGCAGCAAACCCCATAACAAATCGTGCTTTCTGGCTAGATGCAACGGCTGCTAAAATATCTATGTTTTGCGTTAAAGTAAGCGACAACGCCTGATCAGCCTTCTTCTTCATTTTTTTGTCCTGTGGCATATCCGGTGCATAATCAGAAACAGCCGCGGCCCCAATAAATAAACTACCTGGTTTTAAAGCTTGCATGACCGCTGCATGCATTTCATTTGCTGACTCAACACGTTGAAACTGTATCCCCTCTGGTGGCGTCAATGCCGATGGTCCACTAATTAGGGTTACACGAGCACCGGCTATTTGTGCAGCACAGGCCAAAGCATACCCCATTTTACCAGAGCTCTGATTACTTAAGTAACGTACAGGATCAATAGCTTCACGTGTTGGGCCTGCTGTAATCAAAACCTCTTCACCCAGCAATGCACGATGTACTTCATGCAACCGCAACGCATTCACAATGGTTGAAACTTCACTCATACGCCCCAACCCCTCATCGCCGCATGCTTGTATACCTTCAGCAGGCCCAACTATCAATGCTCCACGCGCACGCAATACGTCTACATTTGCTTGAGTGACAGGATGGTGCCACATCCCTTGATTCATCGCCGGACAAATCAAAAGTGGCGCGCGTAAAACAAGAGCGAGAGTTGAAAGCAAGTCATCTGCAATACCATGCGCAAGCTTTGCTATCATATTTGCTGTAGCAGGTGCTATGACACAATAGTCAGCCCAACGTGCGAGTTCAATATGCCCCATTGCCTGTTCTGCTGCTTCATCAAACAATGCCGTTCGAACAGTACGCCCGCTCAATGCCTGTAAGGTCAAAGATGTGACAAAAGTCTCCGCAGAGGCCGTCATCACGACTTGGACTTCAGCCCCTTGCTGGACCAGCTCACGTACTAAATATGGGATTTTATAAGCCGCGATACCGCCACATATTCCAAGTAATACGCGCTTACCTTTAAAATCTTGCATACAACCTTACCTTTGTTAATCAAGGGTCTGTCGGTAGCGCTTCATACCTATCAACATCACGACCACCATAAACCCTAAAATAGGAATAATTTCACGCCAAACGTCTAAAAAACAGCTTCCTTTTAGCAAAATACCACGCACTATCACTAAAAAATGCGTGAGTGGTAACAGATTGCCTAATATTTGTGCCCACTCTGGCATACCTCGAAATGGAAACATAAAACCAGACAACAAAAGCGATGGTAAAAAGAAAAACATCGCACTTTGAACCGCCTGTAATTGGTTGGTTGCAAGCGTTGAAAAAGTAAGTCCCATTGCTAAATTGGCCGCAATAAATGGCAAGCAAAGCACAAGTAACAACAAGACACTACCAGCCATTGGTACATCGAACAAAAAGCTCGCACACCCTAAAATTAAAAGCACCTGCAGATATCCAACTAAAATATATGGTAAAATTTTCCCAATCATCACCTCTAGCGGTTTTAAGGGCGTCGACAATAAATTTTCCATTGTACCACGCTCATACTCACGGGTAATTGCAAGTGCCGTCACGATGACAAGGGTCATGGTTAATACAACCCCCAACAATCCTGGCACAATATTATATGCTGTAATTGAAAGCGGATTATACATTAAATGAACTAATGGTGTATATGGCGGTGGTGTAGACTTAAGCGCTGCTAGATTTTCTCCAAGCTCTTCATCAAGCACCCGATGACCTAGCGTCTTAAACACATCAATTGCACGTGTTGTAGCCGATGGATCGGTTGCATCAACTTCCAAAAGCACAGGGGGACGTAACCCACGTACAAGCTTTTGAGAAAACCCGGTTGGAAAACTAACCACAAACTGTACTTGAGTCGTTTTCAATAAGTGAGTTGCTTCTTCTTCAGTAACCGGCGGTGCAATAAACTGAAAATAACTAGACTGCTCCATGCTAATCAAAATGCGTCTTGCAAAAGTGTTTTGTGTATCCCCAACAATAGCGGTCGGAAGATGCCGTGGATTCATATTGATAGCGTAACCAAATAAAACCAACTGAATGAGAGGAATACCAACCATCATACCAAACGTAGCTCTATCACGACGCATCTGAATAAATTCTTTTGCCATGACCGCTTTCAAGCGACCGAGCCATGCTCCACTCATCCGAGCTCTCCCCCCGATTTTAATACCAATCGAATAAATGCATCTTCAAGTGTTGGCTCAATTAAGTACCACGTTATGTTTGCACTCGCTTCAAGTGCTTTAAGCTCTGCCTCAATACTTGCTTTATCCACACCACACACATGAATACAGCGCCCAAATAAAGCCGCTTGCTTAACCCCCTTCAGTTGCTTCACAGCTTGCAATAAGTGTGTAGTTACATCTCCTTTGATTTCCCAAGTGCTTAACTCCGCTGCTTGAATCACATCATTAACTGTCCCTGTTATCATTAAATCCCCATACGCAAGGTAAGCAAGACGAGTACAACGTTCTGCCTCATCCATATAATGTGTTGACATAAGGGTCGTCACACCTTGCTCACTAAGCGTATGGATAGTATCCCAAAACTCACGTCGTGCAATCGGATCAATTCCTGCTGTTGGCTCATCTAACAACAATAAGTCTGGGTTATGTAACAAACATGCCGCAAGTGCAACTCGTTGCTTCCAGCCGCCTGATAATTCGCCTGTCAATTGCGAGCGACTATCAAATAAGCTCATCTGTTCCATCACTCGCTCAATCGCTTGCTTTGGCTTTTGTATCCCATACACGGTTGCAGTAAATCGTAAATTCTCTTCAACACTTAAATCAGTATAAAAGCTATACTTCTGCGCCATATAACCTACATGTTGTTTTATTTTTCTTGACTCTTTTAAAATGTCATAACCAAGACAGCGCCCCTCTCCAGAATCAGGGGTTAACAAGCCACACAACATCCGAATAGTCGTTGTCTTTCCGCCACCATTAGGCCCCAAAAAACCAAATACTTCACCACGACTTACTTGCAAACTTAAATCACGAACCGCTCGTTGCTCTCCAAAGGATTTTTTTAGATGCTGCACATCAATAATAGGTGTGTTTGACATATTAAAACCCCGTCACTGTAACGGGTTGGCCCGGCTTAAATAACTCTGGATTTTCTGGACGCGCTCTTATACGAAATACCAATTTATCATAGTTTTTACGACTATAAACAAGTGGCGGCACATATTCCGCTTCGGGTGAAATATACTCAACAATCGCCTTCAACTTAGAAGAGCACCCCTCACATTTGATAGCAACTTCCTGCCCCGCCTTTAACTTAGGTAAATATTTTGCAGGAAGAAAGAACTCTATCCAAACATAAGTAGGAATCAACAACACTGCAATAGGCTTGCCTGCAGGAACCCACTCCCCTTTCAAAAAAAAAGTATCCAATACAAGCCCTCTGTCCGGAGCATACCTTGTTTTTTGCGCCAGTTGCCATAAAAAAAACTCTTTCCTTGCGAGAACACTACTTACCTTTGATGCTTGTGCATAAACTTTATCTTTTCTAGCTCCAAGCTTTACAAACTCCAGCTCATATTCTCGCTGCCTTTTTAGTGCTTGAAGCTCACGAAAGCGCTGTACAGCTGCATCTGCTTCATCAAGTGTTCCTGCTTTTCTTTGATATAACATTTGAAAGCGCTTCATGCGTAACTTAGCTAACAGCAAGCGCGCCTGCACTTGCTGTACTTGCTCATATACAACACCAATTTCAGGCTCTCTTCTAGGCTTTTTCAAGTCTTCTAATAATGCTTCTTCTTGTATTAATATCTGTTCAATCTCTCTTAATTTCAGCTCTTCTGGATTTGAATCTAACTGAAATATTAAATCACCTTTTTTCACCAAATCACCACGAGAAACAGGAAGGCTTGTCAATGTCCCTGCTAAAGAAGAGGTCACATAGAGATTCTCAGACTCGACATAACCTTGTACTGAATGGTTACGAGGCCAGTCACATGCACTCAGGCTAAGTGTTAGCCATAAACAACATATACGAGTGATAAGATTTACTCTCATTAAAGCTATCAATTTCTTAAATAGGCTATTCTTGCAGTATATGCTATAAAGCACTTAAATAGAAAAGATAACAATAAGCCTGTGTACATGACAAAAAATCTGTCGTGCTCGTGCATGCCTGTCATATAAAAAGACAATAAGCTAGGACCGTTGACAGCCCAATCTTTTCTTTAACAGAGGCTTTCCTCTTTCATCTGTGCCATATACTTGAAAAACACTCTTTGCAAAGTCGATACTTAATACCGTAATATTCTTTTTCATGGGCACAGCCATAAACAAGCCAAAGCTCTACTATGCTGAATAAAACTATAAAGTCTCGGGTACTCAGAATCGAATGAACACACTTTTTTTTTACTTCAATAAGTATCGACACCTAACAGCAACCGTACTATGTATTTTTGGCACTTATACCATTCACCAAATCACACTCAGATTATATTTTCCAACAGGCATCAAGCTGAGCCTAATACAAACTATTAAAATCTTATGGCTGTCCAACGACCTTTTTTTTCAATTTCTTAGTATTATGAACTTTATTATTAAGCCACTGATGATTTATGGGCTATATATCCTTTTATTTCAACTACTTCGTGCAGCCAAACACGAGAAATGATTCTAGGGCCTTATATTGACTCAACCATATAAGGCCCTAGAGTTAACTTTTTTCAGGCAAAAAAAAAGCAGCTTATTAGGGCTGCTTTTTAGAAAAAAATCCTGGCGATGACCGACTTTCACATGGTGAAACACCACACTATCATAGGCGCAGGTCCGTTTCACGACTGAGTTCGAGATGGAATCAGGTGGGGCCAGACCGCTATGGTCGCCAGGAAACTGGGACTCAAGCTCTCGCTTGAGGGTAATCTGTTAGAAAAACAACATATCTATCTCTTCAGATGATATGGCCAAGTCATTTAGCTCATTAGTACAAGTTAGCTTCACACATTACTATGCTTCCACACCTTGCCTATCAACGTCGTAGTCTTCAACGTGCCTATTGGGATAACTCATCTCAAGGGAGGCTTCCCGCTTAGATGCTTTCAGCGGTTATCCCGTCCGAACTTAGCTACCCGGCAATGCAACTGGCGTCACAACCGGTACACCAGAGGTTCGTCCACTCCGGTCCTCTCGTACTAGGAGCAGCTCCTCTCAATTATCCTACGCCCACGGCAGATAGGGACCGAACTGTCTCACGACGTTCTAAACCCAGCTCGCGTACCACTTTAAATGGCGAACAGCCATACCCTTGGGACCTGCTACAGCCCCAGGATGTGATGAGCCGACATCGAGGTGCCAA
>JASBUO010000062.1 GCA_030147855.1 Gammaproteobacteria bacterium | reverse complement strand
CAATTTAAGAAAATACGGCAATACGCTGGTTTATTCGATTATTAGAGGGGCGTTGGCCAGATTAAGACCCGTATTAATGACGGCACTCGTGGCCTCTCTTGGTTTTGTTCCGATGGCACTGTCAACCGGAACGGGTGCTGAGGTACAAAGACCGCTGGCAACAGTGGTCATTGGCGGTATATTGTCGTCCACTTTTTTGACGCTTCTGGTTTTGCCGGGCCTTTATTTTTGGGCGCATAAGTCGTTTAAAAAAAATAACCAAGGGTAGTTACAAGCCATTTCATACACAACTTAAACAAAGTTTGTTGGCTTAAAAGCTAAGGATATAAATTATGGATATAAGTGGAAAAATCAACCAGGATTCTAAGAAAAAACGCTTATTCCTTGCCGTTTCAGTGAATGTTGTCCTGACTGTTGCGCAAGTTATTGGTGGTCTTATGTCCGGCAGTTTATCACTCATTTCAGATGCGCTTCATAATTTCAGTGATGCAGCTTCACTACTCTTAGCCTTGTTCGCGGTGAGAATTGCTCAAAAAAAGCCTGATTTATCAAAAACATTTGGGTATCATCGAGCAGAGATAATTGCTGCGTTAATCAATTTTACAACGTTAATTATTATTGGTTTTTTTTAATGTATGAAGCGGTTGTTCGGTTTATTTTCCCAGAGCCCATTTCAGGATGGATGGTTGTAATCATTGCAATCATTGCTTTATTTATCGATGTAATCACCGCCATGCTCACATATAGGCAATCTAAAAAGAGCATGAACATTAGGGCCGCGTTTTTGCACAATCTAACAGATGCTTTAGCCTCAATTGGTGTTATCGTGGCAGGTGCTTTCATCCTGTTATACAACTGGTTATGGGTGGATGCTGCAGTCACTTTTCTCATCTCAGCTTATGTTTTATGGCAGGGACTTCGTGAAATTCCCAAGGCTATTCATTTGCTCATGGAGGGAGCGCCATTTGAGGTTGATATCGCTGAAATGATAACTTGTGTTGAGCAGTTAGGTGGTGTGAAAGAATTGCACCACGTTCATGTTTGGCAAATCAATGAGCAATTAAATGCGCTTGAAGCGCATGTGGTTGTTGAAAATCGCCCTGATAGCGACTTATTAAAAAAGGAGATAAAGCAGTTATTAAAACAACAGTATCATATTGGACATTCTACTTTGGAATTTGAATGAATGTTTGTTGTTAGTGCTTCATGAGAAAGCATTACTGCCGATATTGGCCTGGGACTAAGGATCGTCTTTTAAGTTTTTTGTCCAGTTTAGTGTAGCCACATCAGTAATGTCTGGCTACGTTGTTCCTGACGCTTCACACCCTCTGATTACTCAAAGCGCATGGTCAGGTAGGGGACCGTTGATGGCACAACGGGTTTTTTGAAGCGATCCAGCTCCTTAAACAGCTCTTCTCGACAGCTGCGTGTCGCACCATATGCACATGATCCGCCATCAAATGACCCTCAATAATATTACACCCTTTCTGTTTGGCTAATTCATGAAATATTTGACCGATATCCTTTCTGATATCTCCAAAAAACACTTTCTTACGCTTCTTCGGAATAAACACAACATGATACTTGCAATCCCATTTAGAATGGGAAAGACTATGATACTCTGACATATGGAGTCTCCTTTTGTTAGCTCATCAAGCCAACTGAAGATTATCGTATGTCAGACCTACATATCTACTCCCGTAACGCTAAAAGCTATTGGAGTCTCACCAATATAACTGGTGGCTTACCATATTGCAGTTACATGCGAACTTGAGCTATGTATTGGAATCACCACGAATTTAACATTCTCAGCTTATCATGCTTTATTTTCCGTTTTCTAAAGTGACCTATAAATAGGCAAAATTGATGGCAAGGGTTAACGTAACGTAAAGGTCAAGGCCTTTTTAAAATTTATAAAATCCATCACTAAAAAACATATTTCGAATCCAGAATAAAAAACTGTTGATGCACATGTGGTGCAACGGGTGATTCAGCAAATGAAAGAATTAATACCAAAAGTTAATGGGGATAAGGGCTGTTGTGGGTTATGCATTAGAACCATCTCATGAACCATGATTGATTCGCAGTTATTACAAAAACAATCTCGCGAAAACTAAATTTAACTATTAAAATCAAGTGGTTACAATATAAATGGCTAGCTTGCGATAGGTGTGTGATTTTATATTATATGGGCATTTTAAGCGTTTATATTTTAACTCGGTTAGCGTACTATTTTGAAAAATGAAAAGATGGCGCGCGGGGTTATCACGTGGTTGAGATAACAAATGTTTATTTATCTGCAAATTTAATGTCAGTATTTTGAGGGGGTTAAAGTCCAACGAAACGAAAGCCTTATGCTAAGGCTATTTTTCTAGCTCAGATTCTAGGTTCAATGGGCTTAGGTGCCCCTAAACAACTTGCTCTGCCAAAGAAAATGAATAACGTCCAAGCATATTAAAGTCGTTGAGGGACACTGAAAATCCTTAAGTCGGTTAGCCGTTCCATTACTCCCAGAGCGCTATTTTTAATCAGGCTGTGTATAAAGGAATAGCTTGGTTATATCGTTTTTACATTCGCACCACATGCACCTCTCTTTTTATCATACAAAATATTTGATCAACCCGAAATATTGTATGCAAAAAAGATATCCTGCATATTTCATCACAACAATATATATAAAAGATAACGACCGATTTTTATATTGAATAATGTATAGCATAAATATCTTTTATTTTTATTGTAAACCGTATAACGAATACGTATTATTTAAGTTAAAAATTAACACTACCTTTTTAAGAATAAATAATGAGCAAAACGATAGCATATATTCGCACCTCCACCGATAAGCAAGATTTGAACAATCAAAAGTTGGAAATTTTTGAGCACGCGAAAAAACACAAACTCACCGTTGATGATTTTATTCAGATGTCAATTTCCAGTCGGAAGAATAGTAAAGAGCGGCGCATTGATGAAATGATGGAAAAATTAGATGGTGCTGATACATTGATTGTCACCGAACTTAGTCGATTAGGTCGAAGTACCGCAGAAGTGATTGGGCTAATCAATGAATTAATAGATAAACAAGTCCGCATTATTGTTATCAAACAAAAGCTTGATATTCGTCAACACGATATGACGTCAAAGGTCATGATCACGCTTTTTTCTTTATTTGCTGAGCTTGAACGTGATTTAATCAGCCTCAGAACAAAAGAGGCATTGGCTAGTAAAAGAGCTCAAGGCATTAAACTTGGAAAACCCAAAGGAACAATACAAGCGAGTAAGTTTGATAAAGATGTGGATAAAATAAAAGAGCTTTTGAATCTGGGACTATCGGTAAGAAAAATTGCCAATTATCTTGGTTACAATAATCATATTGGGCTTAATATGTATGTTAAAAAACGTAATTTAAGACAAGAAACAGTGACATCATGACTAATAAAAATTCAAATCGGTATACAGTGCCAAAAAATGAAAATTTTGAGCCTGAAGCAGAAGATGGGGTACTTAAAAATTTTTTAGGCATTAAATCAAAAGCTGAAATTGATTTAATCGAAGAACAAGAGCTGCAGCGTACAGAACTTGAGTTATTGGAAATTTTCAGCGAAACCCATGTCTTTACAATAGATGATTTATGTAATATTCATGAGTTGTGGCTTGGCGATGTCTATCCTTTTGCCGGAAAATTTAGAACCGTTAATATGTCGAAATCAAACTTTACGTTTGCACCGTCTATTCGTATTGATTACTTAATGACCCAACTTCAACAAAAATTCCTTGCTCGATACACGCCTTGTCATTACACAAATATAGATGAGCTGGCCTATGCACTGGGTGTGGTTCATGTGGAGTTTATTTTGGTTCATCCTTTTCGAGAAGGTAATGGGAGAGTAGCACGGTTACTGGCAGATTTAATGGCCATGCAGGCGAAACGACCACCAATCAACTATGCGGCGATTGACCAGACACAAAATTCAGGTGGCTTTAATCACTATATTCTTGCTATACATGCAGGGGTAGAAGGAAATTACTCGCCCATCCAAAACATATTTAAAAAACTGCTAGAGGAGTCTATTTAGCTAAATTCTTATAGATTTTTTTTTCGCCACGAGAGGGTATTTCAACCAAATGAAATACATCTACTCTTTCCTTAATACCTTCAACACCACAAGAAGTTCTTACAGAACGATGAACAAGACGCTTTCTGTCGTTAACGTCTTTTAGATAGGGGTTTGTGTCGGCAAGTGTTTGTGTTTTCATATGCTTAGTATAGCATACATGGAGGTTTTATATAAAAAGTTTTTTAGCTATGATTTGTGACGTTACAAAACAAGATTACATTGAACTCATAGAATTATGGGAAAAATCAGTGCGGGCAACACATGATTTTTTGAGTGATGAAGAAATAGGTCGATTAAAAAAACGCATTCTGGATAAATATTTCGATGCTGTATTGTTGAAGTGCTTTAAAAATAGGCAAGGCAGTTTGCTTGGATTTTGTGGTATTTTAGATCACAAAATAGAAATGCTCTTTGTCGCGCCCAGTGCGCAAGGGCAAGGTGTTGGAACAGCACTATGTCACTATGCAATAAAGTACCATGCTGCGCTCAAAGTTACCGTGAATGAACAAAATCCTCGTGCAATACTGTTTTATGAAAAAATGGGATTTACAATAGTAGGGCGCTCTGAGCTAGATGGTGAGGGAAAACGCTACCCAATTTTATATATGGAAAAATAAATTGTAGTCATTTGGATAATGATGTACGCACTTCACTATTATTTTTTTAAATAATGGTGATAAAAACCATGCCTAAACAACCCTAATAAAATTAAGGATAAGCCTGTTATCCAGCTGCTTAAGGGAACCCAGAAATCAAGAAAAAAGCTGGATATTAAGCCGATTACAGCTATAAATTGGGGATATCTTCGTTCTTCTTTTGGTAGATATAATGCAGCAAGATTAGTAATGGCGTAGTACACAAGTATGGTAAATGCACTGAATGACCATGTGAGTGCAATACTACAAGCAAGGCAATACTAGCAATAACAAGGCCAATACTAACGTTTGATTCGTTTTTTTGTCACGGCTAGGGTTACTCATAAGATGGTTTCTTTCTTAAGCATTTAAGTTGTCCCTGCATCGATTTCTCATCCAACATTTTTTGCTTAGAGCGCCTTGAGCGGCGCTTTTTTTGACGTTTTATTTTCTCAATTTTTTGCTGCGCTTTCGTTTTTTCATCGCACAATATTACATGTAATTTTTCACAAAGCCGATATCTTGCAAAATAGCGGTTATCTTCACGAAATCGTGTATCTTGGCATTTAACCTCAATACCCGATGGTACATGTTTCACGTAAACTGTAGAGGCTGTTTTATGTAGTTTTTGCCCACCCTTGCCACTACCAATAATGAATTTCTCAACAAGATCGGACTCATTAACCCCAAGCTTAAGCATCCATTCGGTTAACTTATTCCGTTTATCCTGACTAATCATGGACCTTTAATCGCTTATTTTTTGCAGATTGATGGCGTTCAATCAGATCAATATCATTATACCTATCTGTAATTGCACTTGAGCTATGGCCTGCGTCATCACGTACGTGTGCAATGGGTCGGCCACGCATATTGATGTCATCTGAAATACCCGTATGGCGCAGCCAGTGTACGGTTGCAGATTCAAAGCTGTCGGCTTCTGTTGAAAATCCATCCGTTCTCAATGCAGCAATCGCATGATCAAAACAGAGTTGAATCAAGCGCCTGATATGTCGTGTACTGGTAATGGCACCTTTCCCTTTTTCTTTGGGTAGCAGCGGTATTGAATCATTAAGCGAGGGGAAGGGTGTAAGCCCCATATTCATTCGGTAGCGTTTAAGTGCCAAAAGCATGTCATCGGGTACGGCAATATCACGCATTTTATTACCTTTACCCACAGTTTTAAACCAGCAGCAATTCTGACTATCTTTATAAAAATGCCCCATAACAGGTAACCACCGTTCACTGGCACATAGCTCTGATATGCGTAAATACAATAAATACAGAGCAGACATGATAAAAAGCGTGCGTTCATGTTGTTCAGGTGCTTGATCTGCCATCTTTTTGGCCGTTTCAAGACAGGTTTGCCACTGTTTTTCGCTGAGGCGCATGACTTGTGCGTTACTTTGGCATTTTTGGATGTATTTACTTTTTTGTCGAATCAGTGCGATAGGGTTAGCTGAAACCTTTTCTTCCAAGAGTAGGAAATTATAAAAGCTGCTGAGGACCGTGAAAATTTCGCGAATTGCTTTTTGGGATAGCTGATAGTCATCAATATCTGGTGTTGCGCCTTTTTTATATTCGACTTTGCTCATGCTTACCACAAAAGGACGCCATGCCGGATTAGGGATACGTTTGCCATCCCGTGTGATAAAGCGCGCTATTTTTTTAACCCCAATCCATGTTTTAGGTGGATTAAGACAAAATTGAATGTAATTTTCCATATCCTGTCTTTTGAGATCGAGAAGTGATTTTTCTTCAATCAACCAAGCCCATTGAAGTAAGCGCTCAACTTCACGGCGATAAGATTCAAATGTGGCAGGATTAGCATCATATTGTTTTAAGTATTCCAAGCAGCAAGCCAAATCGTAGGGCGCGAATTGTGGTGGTACAGCAGCGTTTTGCTGATGATTTTCCTTAAAACATTTATAGGAGTCGATGAGTGGGGTAGGCAAGAGTACTTTCATAGTTTCCTTTTTCAATCAAATAAGTATAGTTTGCCTGGAGATAACCTCTTTTTGAAGATATAGTTTAATTTATGTAAATATACCTTACGAATCTGGCATAAGAAAATAACGAATAAAAACCATGAGATCTGAACGTAATCAGTCAAAAGAAGTAGTTATCCAATGGGGTTATAAAAAACTTTTATCGCTTGGATATAAACTAAAAAGCAAGCACCCAGAGGATGTACAAGACACGCCTTGGTCTTACGTTGCCAGATTTATAACCACTGATGGCTATATTTATTTAAAGCACACACCAAGTCATCTGGCTTTGGAAGCACCCATTATTAACATCTTGCGTAACCAATTTAAGGCAGCTGTTCCAGAAGTCACTGCACATGATGCAACATTAAATACGCTGTTAATGAAAGATGCTGGCCAACCATTAAGGGGCATATTAAAGCAAAAATTTAACGGCACATTACTCTGCAAAGCAATCGATCAATTTACATCTCTACAAATATCCATTGCCGGCCATATTGATGTTTTTCTTGATATGGGTGTGCCAGACTGGCGATTAGAAAACTTACCCGAATTGTACCTGTGGTTGCTTTCAAAAACAGATGTCCTGATAGCAGAGGGGTTATCCAATGAAGAAATGGGACAATTACAAGCACTGCATAGAACGGTTTCTGATTTATGTGAAAAACTATCATCCTATGCGATTACACAAACGATTGTTCAACCGGATTTTAACGACAACAATGCGCTTATAGATGCATCAAGCCATATTACCCTGATTGATTTAGGTGAAATAGCCATCTCACATCCATTTTTTTCGCTCATCAACTTTTTGTTTGTCATAAAAAAACATCATGCTCTGAAAGAAACATCAGATGATTATTTAAATCTCAAAGCTTGTTGTTTTAAAGCATTTAACCTGCCTGAAAAACAGTTGAAAGAGGCCATTGCATTAGCGCGCACATTATTTTTTGTTTATGCGGCATTAGGTAATTATCGTCTGGTACATGCATGTGATAAAACAAAATTTACAGGAGTATTTGCGCGACATGGGCGTGTTAGTCCCTCATTAAGAGAATTAATGAGTATATGCAAGCCACAATAAATAGGTAAAAGTATGACGATTACATATGAAGATTTCGAAAAAGTAGATTTACGTTCTGGCACGATCGTTAAAGCAGAGGTTTTTGAACGTACAAAAAAACCCGCCTATAAAGTATGGGCTGATTTTGGCGATAATATTGGTATTTTACAAACATCCGCCCAAGTAACGATACATTACACACCAGAGTCATTGGTAGGGCGTTCGATCGTTGGGTGCATCAATTTAGGTGAAAAAAATATTGCTGGCTTTATATCTCAATTTTTATTGGTTGGATTCTCTGATAACAATGGCGAAATATGCCTGGTGACCGTTGACCCAAAGGTTTCTAATGGCAAAAAATTACATTAATCAATCATGAATATTTTTTATCTGGATGCTGATATCGCCCAATGTGCACGATTTCATTGCGATAAACATGTCATTAAAATGATATTGGAATCTGCGCAAATTCTCTGTTCAGTATTGTGGCTGAACGATATCAAGGCGCCGTATAAAGCGACACACATAAAGCATCCCTGTGTCTTATGGGCTAATCAATCTTTGACCAATTGGCTATGGCTAAAAGATTTAGCTACTGCACTTAATGATGAGTATAAATACCGCTTCAATCAGACCAAAAATCATAAATCCTTTGATGTCATACAGCGGCTTAAATTTCCTTCCATACAAAATATTGGGTTAACAGAAAGACCTCAGGCGCTACCTGATGAATTTAAACAAGATGATCCAATACAAGCGTATCGAGCATATTATCAATCACGTAAACAACATCTGGCGCAATGGACAAAAAGGGGAAAGCCGGATTGGTTTATTTTGGCTAAGCGATAGGAGGCTCTAAAATGAAGCAGAAAAAAGTAGGGATTTTGGTTGAAAACAACTATCAAGAACTAGAATTTTGGTACCCTTATTTCCGTCTTAAAGAGGCAGGACATGATGTCACCGTCATTGGCCCAGAGGAAAAAATCTATAAAAGCAAACTGGGTTACGAAGTACTTGCAAACATAGCAGCGGTTGACGCAGTAAACACATCCTTTGATGCGATTATTATTCCAGGCGGCTATGCACCAGATTTAATGCGAATTTGTAAACCTATGCTAGAAATCGTGAAAAGAACCTATAATCAAGGTGGACTCATCGCTGCAATCTGTCACGCCATTTGGGTTCCAATTTCTGCAGGTATTATATCTAGCAACAGAGCAACCTGTTATCATACGGTAAAGGATGATTTGAAAAATGCTGGTGGGTTATTTGTGAATCAGCCCGTTGTTGTTGATGGCAACTTAATTACATCTAGGCAGCCGGATGATTTACCCGATTTTTGTAGAGAAATTCTTTCAAATTTATGAAATGCTCTGTTTTTATTGCTACAAGCCTTGATGGATTTATCGCCCGCCCAGACGGCGTAATTGATTGGTTAATGCAAGCCAATAAATCTGTGCCTAAAGGTGAGGACGGAGGGTATCACGCTTTTATATCCAACGTGGATGCCATCGTAATGGGTCGTCATTCATATGAAAAAATATTATCTTTTGAGTCTTGGCCTTATACGTTGCCTGTGATTGTTATGAGCAGCCAGAAGCTGCTGATTCCAGACCACCTAAAAAATAGCGTTTCTTCTTACACAGGCACACCCAAACAAGTGATTACTCATCTGGCCCAAAAAGGATTCAATCACCTTTATATTGATGGAGGGCTTACAATACAAGCTTTTTTGAATGCAGGCCTAATTAATGAACTTATTATCACGGTTATTCCAACGCTAATCGGACAAGGAAAACCGCTTTTTGGTGAATTACAAGCTGATATCCAATTGGAGCTAATAGATTGCAGAAAAATTGCGTCCTCATTCGTGCAAATGCACTATAAGATCAATGAGTAAAATAAAACCAACAAATCCTAAAAACGAGCTTTTAAGCCTAATGAATGTAGGAAAAGCCACATACGAAGATTTTAAGTTGCTTGATATACGATCCATTGCATCACTTTCAAATGCTGAACCAGATGAATTGTATCTCCGGTTAATGAAGTTAACTGGGCATGCACATGATCCATGTGTATGGGACGTATTTGCTGCAGCTATTCACGAAGCGCGTACAGGTGAAAGACAAGCCTGGTGGGAGTGGACGAAAGTTCGTAAAAAACGTCAACAAGAAGGACGATTCTGCATTTAAAATGCTTTGTGCATTAGAGATCGTTCTCATATACCATATCAGGGAAATACTAACCCATAAGTCCAATAGTGCGAGCCATTGGACTTATAGGGAAATCCTGAATCCTGAATTCAAGGCCCCTGAATTCAAGGCCCCTGAATTCAAACGGTCATTGCAACACCTCACTTAATTTATCTGCCGGGGACGATCGAGGCCAAAACAATTGCCGCGTTGGCGAGTTGATTTCGGGGACTTGTCCCGGAATCTTTCACGCGATAGCGGCACTCTTGGTCACTCAACCTAATGAAGATTTTACAACAACTCATCATTAGAGGTAGAATGCGAGCTTTGTGGCCCATATGGATTTAAAAATGCAAGCATCCACTCTTGATGCTCCTCAAGATATCCATCAGAATTTTAACTCCTCAGTTCAATGGGAAGCTCCCCTACCCTTTTTAACACATGAACCACAAGATATAGACTACCCATTAGGCGCATTACCCAATATCTTGAGACAAACAGTTGTAGATTATCAAAAATATGGCCAGCAACCTTATGCACTCGTTGCATGTGGCGCACTGGCCAACGTATCTTTAGCCTGTCAATCCTTAGCAAATGTTGCAAGAGATAGCTACCTCAAAAGTCCTGTCTCATTATATTTCATGGTCTTAGCCGCCAGTGGCGAAAGAAAATCTGCCTCTGACAACATCTTCTCGCGTGCCGCAAGACGCTGGGAAGAGAAAATACGTTACGAACGAGCGCCAAAAATTCAATCCGCATTAACACTTCATCGGGCATGGAAAATGCAATGCGATGATCTAACTCAACAATTAAAAAACACTTCATTCTCAGGTGATTATTCACATATCATGACTGATCTTGAAATCTTAATGATGCAAGAACCTGAAATTCCATTGCAGCCCAACCTATACTTTGAAGATGTTACTCAAGAGGCATTGGCTCACCATTTGGCAAAAGGATGGCCAAGCTCCTCTGTTTGGAGTGATGAAGCCGGGTTGATTATAGGTGGACAAAGCATGCAAGCCAACCCAACGCGCTTTGTTGCATTACTGAATCGACTTTGGGATGCGAAAAATTACACGGCTTCGCGTAAAACATCAGAGAATTTTGTCATCAAAAATAGACGCCTCACGATCAATCTAATGATTCAACCCATTCTCATGCAACAATTATTAGCGCAACCCAATAATATTGCACGCCAAAGCGGATTTTTACCACGTTGTTTATTAGCACACCCCTCTAGTTTAATGGGTTCACGATTCTATCAAGATCCAACGAATAATCTTTCATGCTTTAAAACATATGATGATCGCATTACAGAGTGTTTATCTGCATCAGAAGACCTAACGGCCAAAGGATGCCATCACTTACCAACACTTCATATGAGCCAAGCAGCAAAAAAACAATGGGTCGACTTTTTTAATCAAATTGAGGAGGGACTCTCTCAAAATGGATCATGGCTTGTCATCAAAGATTTTGCAAGCAAAGCAGCTGAAAATGTCGCAAGACTCGCAGCGCTATTTCACCTGTTTGAAAACAAAGAGGGAGATATTGATGCCGAGCATCTCGATAACGCCGTTGAAATTATTTCATGGCACCTGAAAGAAACCAAACGACTACTTTCAGCAGACACAGCACAAACGGCGTTCCAAGATGCACAAAAACTGTTAGATTGGCTGCTTTCAAGAGGTCTCTCGGAAACCACGACCAGAGAAATTCAGCGTTTGAGCCCTCTACGTGATAAGCCTCGCATGAAAAAAGCCATGGATATTTTGATAGAGCACAACCTATTACGTGAAGCTAAACGAGACAATAAAACGCACATGGAAATTAATCCACATTGTTTTGCATAGGTCTGCGACATTGCGACTTTGCGACTTTGCGACTTTGCGACAAATTGAAAATTTTCCGCATCAAAACAGATACGTCGCAATGTCGCAGCGTCGCAGAGCATCCTGTTGTTAATCATTTTGAAACAATTTCGCATCATCAATAAAAAACGCAGTACAAGATTGCTCTACTTTTTCTTTCCTTCCAATTCATAACCACTTTGACACAAAGTAACACCAAGAATATTGCCTCTTCCATCTTTCATCATTTTGATCTGGAAATCCGGTGTTTTCGAATAAAATGAAACATCAGAATCAGCAAACAATTTTATTTTCGATTGCTCATTAAACTGCGCGAATAAATACCCGTCTTCTAATATAAGCTGTAAATCCATACAGGGTTTCATTGCATAACTACCCACATACTGTTTCAAAATTTTGTGTGATACATCAATTGCTTTATTTTCTGAGGGCAGGTGTACTTTTTTACCCTGTATTAATGCCAATAATTTCAATGCAATATTCCGAGAAATAAAACCCACATCCCATGCATATCCCGGTGTATTAATATTTGAGAGCGCTACAATGGTTGTTTTTTCCTTAGGTACATAAATAAGTGTTGTATTAAAACCATTGATTCCACCAACATGCATAATCGCCGTTACATCATCTATTTGTTTTATTTCAACACCAAAACCGTAATCTTCTTTAAATGGTGTTGTCATTTTATGAAGGGAGACCTTCGAAATCAGTTTTCCATCGAATAACCCTTGCGTCCATCGCTGTAAATCATGAACCGTTGAGTAAAGTGAGCCTGCTGCATAAGGTAAACTCATATCCAGATAATCAGCATTTGTAATCTCTCCATCCTCATTTTTTGCATAACCCACTGCACGACATGAAATAATGTCATGATGCAAATCATAGCCAGAATCATGCATTTCTAGCGGCATAAAAATATTTTCTTTAATAAATGTCTCGTAAGTTTGTCCCGTGAGTAATTCGATTAAATAGCCAAGCAATACATACCCTGAGTTGTTATAAACATACTGACCACCTGGCTCAAAATCTAAAGGCTTATCAATAAAAAGCTGTACTTGCTCAAGTGGTGTCTTCTTAAAGGTAGTGATCGCAGCAAATTCAGGGAATTGGGTGTAATTTGGAATGCCATGTGCATGGGTGAGCAAATGAAAAATTTTAATGTTTTTCCATGTCACAGGCGCATGCGACATATGTCGATGAATAAAATCATCGACGCTTACTACGCCCCTCTCTTCAAGAATTAAAATAGCAACTGCAGTAAACTGCTTAGTCAATGATCCCAACCTAAATTTTGTCTGTGGTGAATTGTCTACGCCCCACTCCAAATTTGCAGCACCATAACCTTTGGAAAAGAGCACCTCATTACCGCTCGCGATAAGCACGGACCCCATAAAATCTTTATTGACAGCATAAAATGCTATTATTTCTTCTAGGCGTGCCAATCGTAAATTGCTCATACTTTCTCCGCAATATTCGCTTGCTGCAACGTAAACAAACTATAGTAAATGTTTTGAAGCTTCATCAGATCAGCATGTGTCCCTTGCTCTGCAATGCTGCCTTGATGCAGTACATAAATCTCATCGGCATCCATCACCGTACTGAGTCGATGTGTAATAATAAGCGCTGTGCGTTGCTTCAAATAATCATGGATTGCATGAAACAATTGATGTTCTGTTTTTAAGTCCAAGGCCGAGGTCGCTTCATCTAAAATCACCATTTTAGATTTTCTAAGTAGCATGCGCGCAATTGCTAAGCGCTGCCGTTGCCCACCAGACAAACGAACGCCACGCTTGCCCACACGCGTGTCTAATTGATCATCAAATGCTTGAACCGTTTCATTGAGTTGAGCTAGTTCTAATGCATGCCATAATTCATCATCGTGCAACTGTTTATCCAGTGTAAGGTTATTTCGTATCGTGTCATTAAATACGGCGGGCGATTGTAAAACGGTACAAATATTTTCACGAATCACATCAAATCCAACATCATAGATTGAATCACCATTAATGGTAATGTCTCCACGCGTTACATGATAAAAACCTAACAAGGCTTGAACGATGCTTGATTTTCCGGCGCCACTCGAACCAACCACCCCTATTCTTTTCTTAGCATCAAACTTCAAATTGAGCTGTTGTAGTATTGGCTTATCTGGCAAGTATCCAAATGAAATGTTGTTAAAGGCCACGGATATATCTGTGCTTGTGGAAAAAGGATTTTTTTGTGTTGGATATTGTGGATCAACTTCCAGCATCATCGCTTGATTAATGCGACTCAACGCTGCATCAGCCGCATAAAATGCAGAGAACATACTCACCAAATGATTCATATAAAATTGCACTTGGAAAACGTATTGCAACAAAGCAATCATCATGCCAATTGTTAATTCGTTGATTAAAATGAGCGTCATCGCGAAGATGTAATACAAATTAACGCCAACAAAAAGCACCATGCCAGCCAAATCACTTACAACCTCGCTTTTCCACTCGTAAACAATAGAATCATGCTTAATCTGTTTTGCATGCCCAATAAGCCGTTGAATAAAATTGGACTCTTGATGATCTGCCTTGATTTGTAACATTACATCAATTGTTTCACTTAACGCTTCTTGGAAGAGTTCAAAAGCCTTATTTTGGCGCGTTTTGAGCGCTTTTAATTTTTTAGAAAATTTTGAAGTTAAAACAAGTGATAGGGGATTAAAGAAAAACAAGAATAAAGCAATTTTCCAATTAATGATGAACAAAATAATTGCAATGCCGATAAGCGCTAAGACAGCAACTACAGCTTGCTTAATAGTGGCCCCCAAAAAATCATCAATGGCTTCCAAATCTTTGGTATAAAATGACGCTAACGTTCCACTGCCTAGGGTTTCATATTCTTTCACCGAAATATTGCCTAATTGATTGAGCAACTTCATCCTCATTTGATAAACAACGTCCTTAGATATAATTTTAAACTCACGCCCCTGGATAATCGTTAATATTTCATTCAACACGCGCAGTATCAATACCAATAAAAATGCTGTAATTAAAATCAATGAGGGGTTAATCCATTGGCTAGGAATGAAATACGCTAATGCGTTGGTAAAAAATCCAGGTTGCTTGAGCAATACCTCGTTGATAAGGCTGGGAATAATCAGAGGTACTGGCAATGCAATAAGCGTTGCAATAACCGATATAACATTAGCAAATATAAAATTCTTTCGATGACCTACGGCCATTTTAAAAATAGCATGCCAAGAAAATCCGACTGATTTATTCACCATTTAGTCATGCCTTGATTAAAACCTCAGAACAATTTACATTAAGTATGGTTCCAATATATCAGAATATCCCGTAAAGGCTCTAAAAATGACTGACAAAATCAATGGTAAAGTAAAATGGTTCAATGAAAGCAAGGGCTTTGGTTTTATTGAATCAAATGGTAAAGATTATTTTGTGCACTTCTCTGCAATCATGAGTCAAGGTTTTAAAACCCTAGCTGAAGGTGCAGCTGTACGCTTTAAAGCAGCAAAAGGTAAAAAAGGCATGCAGGCTGAAGAAGTTGAAATGGTCTAAAAACTAACCTGTCTTCCCAGGACAATGCTTGAATTTTTCTGACTACCACAAGGACACAGCGCAAAGCGAAATAGCGACCCAACTCAACATCTCACATCGTACCGTTGAAGACCATTTAAATGTCTTAAAACATAAGCTAAAGGCAAAAAATAAGTCGGAATTAATTTTTAAGTTTTTGAATAACAAAAAAACATAAAATAATCAAAAATTCTCTTGACTGATTATATTTATTCCTACATGATGAAGATAGGTTACATATAGGGGCTCGAAGGATCTTGACCTGTTAACCGCATCCAACTTAAACATAAGGAAACGTGGTCATGAATCATTCTATATCTCATCAATTTTTCTCTGTCATTTCATTCAACTCAACGCATAACGTCAAAATATAATTTTTGTCACGTTTACATCGCGATTTGTTTTATCGAGGTGAACTATGAGAGAGCAAAAAGCAAATGAATTGATAGAGCTAGCATTTGAAGCATACGCAGCAAATGAATCTGCTGATAAATATGCGTGTAATGCCGCATGCAACGCTGCATCCGAAGCAGCCAGAAGGCACAGTGCGGAATGTGCTGATGCAGCGGCCTTACTCAGTGCACACGATTTTCTAAAAACCTCAAGTGAAACTGTCACATTTTCGGCAAATATTGCTGACGCAGCTAACGTTAAAATGGCATATGATAGGAACCTCAAAGCAGCACGCGTCACTTTTAGCCGACGAAGAACAGCCATTACAGCAAACATGGAGTCCTCTTATGCAGACATTACGTATGCAACTAATCATCATATCAGTACAGCAGATGATCAAATAAGCTCAATTTATCAACGAGATTTTTCTAGAGACGCAACAGGAAATCAAAGAGCTAAAAGAGCATCCGCTTACGTCTACGCTCATACGTATGCAACAGCACGCAATGCTTACGTTATTGCCTCATTCAAAGCAAACAAACTACAGGACCCCGTATCTCGAGAAAAAGCGTTTAAAGCATGCCTCACAGAACGACTTAAAAGCGATCTGATGTATGACCAAATTCAGTCTAGTTTATTTCTTAACCTCATGTGTAGTACCACACTTGCTGTGATTGCAGGCATCCTCATTTTAGGTGGTGCCACTGTCGTTTTGTGTGCAGTTTATGGCGTAGCAAGTATCCCATTTTCCATCGGCATTGCAGCTGGTAGTGCGTCAGCCGTTGTAGGAGCCGGCTTAATCGCTGGAGGATTTTTTGCTAAAAAAGAGTACCAAAGAATAGAAGAGGCTAACGAACGAATCGAGGAAACCAATGCTATTTTTTAATTTTTTGTTCAAACAATGGAGACACTATATGCGACGCAATCCAATCCAAGCACAATACGTAGGTGATATTCAAGAAGTCATATACGGCACAGTCGATCAAACCGTTAAATGTGTTACCTACTGCTTATCCTGTTGTTGCGCTGGTTTTTTTTATAAAAAACCACAACAGAGACTACTTCAAAATCAGGATGTATCCCAAAAACTTAAAGAATGCATAGCGCTTATCGAATCACATAATAACGATATGTTAGCAATAGAAGAAGCACTAAGAACATGTCGCGTAGATGTCAATACGTCATATGCCGAAGCAAAAGCTATTTTAACTGCATATCAGGGCCAATATATGATTCAACAATCCCCTGAAGCATATGACAGAAACATTGAGCATCGAGTCAATATGCTTAATACATTAGGCGAATTACTTGATAATTATCCAAAATTAGAGCCGGAAGATGAGTCATCATTGGATAGGCTAAATGTTTTTTATACTGAACGAGATGAGCATCATCAAAACATTATGCAGCTGGTTGAGATTTATTTACCAGAAACTTATGCGGCTTTAAAAGAAGCGCAGCCAACGTTAAAAATGTCATCTTAAGCATTTCAATAGCTTCAAAGGAATGAAGCTACAACTGCAAGTCATTAAGGACAACTGTATGAATGAACTTTATTCGATCATTTATTTAAAAATTAACTCAACATTTACACTCCTACTAAGGGGAGCCTAATGTTTGAATTATTTTTCACAATACCTGTTCTCATTATTGCTTGTGTTGGCGTGGTCTGCTGCGCAGCTGTTGGTGTAGCCTCATATTATCTTGGACGATATCACGCTGATCAAGAAACAAAAGAACAAAAAAGACTAAAAGAAGAACTTCGCGCGCGAGAAAGAGAAGTACGTCAATCGGCAAGCAACCTTGCTGAGCAGACAGCCCAAGACGCTAAAGAAATTACGGCTCAAGCCAAAGAGCAGCGCAAGCATATTGCAAAAAATACAAAAAAATTAGACGAGCAAGTTTCTAAAGCTGCAACTGTCACTCAAAAATTAGAAAAAACCTCAAATGATCTAAACACTGCAACAGAACAAGCCGAAGACATAGCGCAGGATATCACAGAAGAATTAACCGCTCTTCAATTAGAATTCTCTGCACTTAATCAAGAATTAAAAATAACCAAAGGTACATTAACCGAAAAAGAAAAAGCATTAAAAGACGCCGTGACCTTGCTTGAAACCACACAAAAATCGTTACAAGACAATACGCAACGCACCCAAGCAGAGATTGATGTTCTCACTCAGCGACTAAACGAAGCTCAAAAATTATTAAAATCTGCTGTCACTCAACCAGATCTTACCAAAGATGCTGAAATTAGCAGGCTCCGTTCAGATAACGAACGTATGGTTGAAACTGTAAAAAAGTTAGAAGATACATTGCATACTTATCAAACTGAATTTAAATCTGTTTCAGCAACCAGTAAAAAGCAACTGGCCGAAATAAACACCCTACATCAAGAGAATAAAAAATTAACACATGCAATCACTATGCTATCGGATGCATTAGAAGCAAAACAAGCGTCTTCAGATGAGGGACACACCTCTACTCGCGGCTTAAGATTATTTTCATAACCATTCGTTTTTAAAAGGGGTAAAACATGACAAAACCAGAAGAAAAAAAGGCAACCGGACAGCCTAAACGAACTTTAGATGAACTTAAGCAAGACGCTTCAACACAGCTCAAAAAAATCCTGTTGCAAAGTAAAAACATTAAAAAATTTCAGTCTAATGCTGATCTGGTGCTAAAACGCTATCACACAGATAATAGTTTTCTCGATAATCTTGCAATAGGTTACGGCAATCTATCCTGGTGGATAAAACTAGGACTTATGGCATCTGCTGTATCAGTTGGCGCCTGCATTGGAATCGTTTGTAATTTAGTGGTTGTATTAGCCGTTATCACGTTCGTTTTGTATGCAAGCATTGCGCTTATATTAGAAAATCACCACACTTCGCTTGTTAAAAAAGATGAGCGTTTTACGCAAGATATTGCTGAAATGGAGGAATCGCTCGCTGAATCAGTACAACATATTGATGAGATTGAAGAAAGCTTATCTTCCGTATTCGCTTCCTTATGTGAACTGAATGCACAACAAGCAGAGGACATCACCTCTTTTGAAATTCAAATCGATCTGTTGGAAAAACAAGTCAATCAATTAATATCAATTAATGAGCAGCTATCTGCTACAAAAAATACCCTGGCTGAAAATACCGAAGCAATGGGACGTGCATTTAATACGATCAAAGTTTCCTGCACAGAACTCACCGAGAATTTATCAGAGGAAATAGATAGCCTGATTGATACGGATGTGGCGCTACGCCAACACACCTCAAGTGTTTTAGATGATCATACACATTTAAATCAAATCAATGTCGTTCTCAGAGAAAATCATACTGATTTAGAAGCGTTAACAGGTAATTTAACAACACTTGTGGAGGAGCTTAAAATTCAAGCGCAAATGACCGAAGCCTTCACCGAAATATCTCGGGAAAAGCTCAGTGATTCTATAAACACAACCTTGAACGTAACACATAACACCGATGAAATAATACATCATGCGGATGGCATCATTGATGATGCCCTGCAAGCACTTGAAGGATATCAAGCCGATAAAACCAAATCCGAACCACAAAATGCACAAAGAGAGGCTGAGTTTAACCGCCGAAAAAGCAGCACAGCCGCCCTGCTAAGTCGCGTTAATGATCTCCTTGCTGAACAGCGGCAACCCAAACGACAAAATCCAATATCAGTTTATGCGCCCTTGATGCAATAAATCATCATCGGTGATACTTCTTATCATACCAAGAAACACGCCTCTTTCTCACAACTTTGTCCACAGAATTTGTGGATAAAAAAATAAACTCATTAATCAATGTGATCAAAAATAGATCTTTCTTCTGGTGCTACCCCTTTAGTAAGACCGGGTTCGTTAAAATAGCCAGCCGAAACTTGCCTATCACTTGAAACGTGACCTTTCGGTAGGGCTGTGTGACAAACTCGATCGAACTTTGTCACACAGCCCTACCGAAAGGTCACTAATGAACATCAAACTAAAGGCATGACGGGCCCAGAAAGGTTGAAATTTCACCAACAACATAGCACCCCTATTATGGAAGCATTAAAAGTCTATTTAATAACCCAACAGAAAGATTTTGAGCCCAATGGTGTTGCAGGTAAAGCCATTACTTATATGCTCAAGCGATGAACCGAGTTCACACACTTCTTGCGTCATACTGATATACCTTTGGATAACAATTTGACCGAACGAGCGCTAAAGCTGATTATTCAGGTTCGTAAATCTTCAATGTTTTACAAAACATTGAAAAGCGCAAAAATAGCCAGCTACATCCAAACGGCACTGTATTCAGCAGCTCAAAATGATGTGAATCCCTATGCTTACATGGAAGCCATCCTCAAAAATAAAGAAGCTGTTATTCAAAATCCAGAAAAATGGCTACCCTGGTGTTATCTGGCAGAAGAAGGTAAAGCGCTCCATGAAGATTGCATTGTACCTGGCTGACCTTGATGCAAAATCACCATTAAGGTTGTTGCGCATATTGGCTCATCAGTACTTTGAGGCCAATACCGCAGCGCACCTTTTGAAAAGCGTTTTTGTATCAGCCAAAATCCGGTACCATCATAGGTGAGCAATTTCACAGCAGTACGCTTTTGATTACGAAAGACAAATATAGCACCTGAAAAAGGGTCTTGCTGTAATTTTCCTCGGCAAAATCCCACTAAAGCATCAATGCCTTTGCGAAAATCGATAGGGGGCACTTGTACAAACAAACGATGTTGGGGCGTAAGCTGCATCATAAATAAGCCTCCAATAAAGGTAAAACGACTGAGAGTTGTTGAGGTTGAATTTTAACACTTAACGTTTTGCGCGTACCTTGCAAAATAAGCTCACAATCTGCTGTTGGTATCGGTAACAATGCCTCTACAAATCCATCATTTTGGTCGACCACACACTCTTCGACTTTGACCTCATGGCAGTGCCGTTTAAATTGCTCACCACTTAAATGTAATGCCTTACGTATGGTTGATGGATTGTAATGCAGCATTAATCCCCTAACCATAGCCCACAAATGCGCCGGTATCTGCTCCCTTCTGCTACTTCTATTAGAACGCCAATCTTCAAATGCCTTACAAACTGCTTCTAATGTCATTTCGTTTTCTCCGTTAATTTAACGAAAGAAAGATTAATAAATGACAGGGCTTATGTCACACAGGCTTGCCGAAAGGACACGGTAAACGCCTGTCAGGCAGGTCGCCGCGGATACCCAACTTCAGAATACTTCACATAATCATTAGCTATCCATAAGAACAGTTATGGGAAGCTTCCCATAACTGTTCCATTACTCTACGAGCGACAATTTAAAATTTATTGTAACTCAGTGAATTATGTCACCTTATGAAACGGGATTCTTGCATTACCAGCAGAAAGCCCACCATCCACGATCATTTCAGTTCCTGTAACATAAGCTGATTCATCAGATGCCAAATAAAGCGCGGCACAAGCCACATTATATGCAGATCCTAGGTTGCCCATAGGAACAGCATGACTCATTTTTTTAGTCATCTCCTCCTCTGTCTCAAAAATAGGATCCCAAAAATGGGTTTGAATAATGCCTGGATGCAGTGAATTACACCTAATACGATAATTTTTTTCTGCACAATAAAGCGCGACCGATTTCGTATAATTGCATACTGCAGCCTTACTTGCAGCATAGGCTGAAGCATAAGGCACACCAATAAATCCAGCACGCGAAGACATATTAATTATCGAGCCTCCACACTGCTTCATAAGCTGGATACCATACTTACATCCTAAAAACACACCATCTAAGTTCACACGATGTATATGCTGCCAATCTTCTAGGCTTAATACTTCTGGATTTTGCTCTGAGGTGATTTCTGAAAAACCAAAAATACCCGCATTGTTAAATAACACATCTAGCTTGCGATAC
This sequence comes from Gammaproteobacteria bacterium, assembly GCA_030147855.1. Classification (GTDB taxonomy): domain Bacteria; phylum Pseudomonadota; class Gammaproteobacteria; order Legionellales; family Legionellaceae; genus JAALKW01. Next base: position 5,430 of record JASBUO010000062.1, on the reverse strand, counting down.
TTTTTTGAAAAATCAGCCACGAAGCGACGCCAATCCTCATCGCTACTGACATCCAAATGGTAATAATCAACGCCTAATCCCGTTTGAAAAGTGCTTCCAGCTTTATCGAGTACATCAGCTACAACGACTGTCGCTCCTTCCTTAAGAAACAACTTAGCCGTTTCTATCCCTATCTCGCCACACCCACCTGTAATTAAAACCACTTTATTTAACAATCGTTTCACAAATAAGCCTAACTCAATTTATTAACCAACCATTCTATTTCATCAGGAGAACCAACATGTATTGTCACCCTCCCCTCCCCGCTATTCGCCATTTTTATGGATACTTTTGTTGATAAAGAACGTGTTAATTTTGATGTCCATGTATGCACTTTTTCCTGGTAGTCAGCTGTTGATTGTTCGGCAACAGGAGCCGTAGTTTTAATGCTTTGGACCAAGCGCTCTGTTTCTCGTGCAGATAGTTTTTGACTTACAATTTTACGTGCTAGCATGAGCTGTTGTTCTACTGGCAACGTAAGTAATGCACGTGCATGCCCAATTTCTATTTCTTTATTTCTTAACAAATCAAGAATTTCTTCTGGCAAGGTTAATAAACGAAGAAAGTTCGTCACAGTTGCTCTATTTTTCCCTATCATTTGTCCAATTTTTTCATGAGAGAGGCTGTATTTTTCATAGAGCTCTTGCAGGCCTTCCGCTAACTCAATTGGATTTAAGTTTTCTCGCTGTATATTTTCAACGAGTGTCATAACCGACAAATTTTCAGGATTATCATTTTTGACAATAACGGGAATTTCTAATAGATTAATTAGTTTTGACGCACGCCACCGGCGTTCACCGGCAATAATCTGAAATTTATCCTCTTCAATTTTTCTTACTACGATAGGCTGTAAGATGCCACACTGCTTGATAGAACTGGCTAATTCCTCTAAAGCATCTTTATCAAAATTTTTTCTGGGCTGATCATGTTTAGGGACAATTTGCCAATGAAATAATGTATTGATTGGTGCGTCAACTGCCTCTGTTTCTTCTTTCAAATTAATTGGAGAAAAAGCCGGAAATTTTACTTTCATCCTAACATCCCTCCTTAGACATTGATGAGCGGCTCAAATGATGTTGCCTTAATTTCTCTTCACAATTCGATAGAATTTGGCGATTGGTATCCGTTGGCGAAATAGTATAAATCCGCTTCCAATGGTGAATTTCTCGCTGGATATTTTGCTCAGATAAAACCCAATCATCCTGCACTTTAGATATTTTGACTTGCTCCTGTTCAACTAATTGATCTGGAGATTTGTAATCATTCTTTAATGCGCTCATGAAATAGGCAATCGGAAATAAGCCATCTGCATTTTTCTTCGCAACTTTTTTTGTATATTGTAGTTTTTCAGCAATATATTCTTCCGAGTAACTCATAAAAATATTATGGGTAATTGTGTCCCCTATTTTACCAAACGCATGTTTCAGATCTTTCAATAACATTTCATTCTTTTCGACGTGATTTTTCTCAAGTTCACCATCAACATCAGTCTTTTTCTTGGGTGTGACAATCAATTCATAAGCCGTAATTTTTCGTCCTGTCCTAATCGTATCTAAATTAACGACAAAGTCAGCCCTATCATTCACCTCTTCCACTGCTGGATTAATCACATTTCGGGTAAATTCCCTCATTGATGGATATTTATTAGAATCAACACCTAATAATTTTCTAAAGGTATCTAATTGTATAATTTTGCTTTTATTTAAATGGAGAAACCGAGTACTATTTTCATACAGAGAGTGTCCATATTTAGATTCATACTGGGCTTGAAGATCTAAATCTATTGTTCCATAAATAAATGGGTTTGTTGCCAAATCAAGCAATACTTTATGTAAAGAAAAATTAAAAGTCCCATCCTGATAGAACGTTGGTGAGCCGTGTAACACACGTAAATTAAGAAAGGATATATCTGTAGGTACTTTATCTTTTAATAAATTCCACTCTATTTTTAAAGATGCTAAGTCATCAATCGACTCTTTTAAGTACTGCTTATTATTACTATTAAAATGAATGGCTTTTGACAGGTTAGCAAATGAAATACAATATTCGACAGCAACAGAATGTTCTGAATTAACACGATTACGAGATTGCAATGCCTCATGCAGCAATACATTGAAAATTTTTCTTTGTAGTGCACTCATCATGGAGTAAGCATGAATAATAGCAACATGCTTTCTAATTACTTTTCCCGTTAGCATCGTATATTCCATCCATTTTTTTATTTCAATCCTTCCTCATTAATCTACTGAGTATCGCAGCCCTTATAATTGCCCCTTGAGGGCCTTTTATATCAGGATATTCTTTAACAATATCGTTTCGCATCGCTGCAAACAAACATCGTTGCTGAAAAGTCATGTATATTTTGTCAAATACTTGATCTTGCGTATTTCCATCAGCGTTATAGACTAGTGCCTTATAATCTTCATTATTTTTTAAAGCTAAAACTGCTTCATTCACCCAGTCACTTTTTTTCTTTAAGTTATATTTTGTTGAATTTTTCAACGTATCAATCAATCTATTCTTTATTTCCTTACTCATGGTGTAAGTAATAACTTTTTTATCATCATCATTGTTGTTCAGATGCAATTTATTCATCTAGTTAAACTCCACTCGCAATAAGTGAGGCAATCTTTTTAAAGCCGTCTTCAACTTCATGTATATCATCCCATGCAAGACTTTTATGAATTTCATCCATCTTGCTTATCATTGATTTTTCAAAATAAGTGCTATTAATCAGTGCTTCAATGACTTGCTTCACAAAATCAGGTTGAAACCGACCTAAACTGACACTCTCTTTTCGTCTTCCAGGCCCCTTCTGCTTGGGCTTTTGTAATTCTTGAAGATTTTTTAGATTAACTTCTATTTGTTTTTTAATTTCTTCTATCGCTTCAAATGATTTTCCAGATAACGCTGCTTCTAAGAGAATAGTTTGTTGCTCTTCATTTTTTGCCGAGCAAATAAGCTCTATCAGCTTAACATTGTCTAATTGCCCTTTTTCTATAGCGTCTCGAATTGATGGCTTAGCTTGTAGAATTAATAAATACCTTCTTGCCTGTGTCTGTGAAATGCTGATTAATTCACTCAGTGTTTTAGCCGTCACATTTTTTATGTTGGGTTCTATCTTATGCTCTGCAAAATAAGTTTCTAATATTGCTTCGATACTTGCTAAGCGCTCAGGCAAACCTAAATCACTTCGTTCATTATTTTCAATCCACTGTAAAATACGTAGTTTTGTGCCTATAGGACGCTCATTGGCAATACGAGCAATAATTTCTTTCTTTCCAGCAAGCGCTGTTGCAAGCGTCCTTCTTTCTCCAGCAATCAACCTACATTTATTTCCATAGCGATAAACAAAAATAGGATTAATTAACTGATCGTTTTTAATGGTTTTAGATAAAGATTCTAAAGACTTAATGTCTTGTTTTTTTCTATTGAGTAAAGGATCGTTTTTATCTATTCCGTTAATTGCATCTTCTAAAGTAAGTTCTAAATCTCTTTTATTTTCTGGGTCTAATTCAACTTTATCTAAAGGAATAACTTCTATGCTTAATTCACCAGCATAGCTATTAGCAATTTCAAAGGTAAGATTCAGAGCATCTTTTTTTTCCGCGCTCTTTGCAGTATCTAATTTAAATTTGCTGACCATCTTCTACCCCCGCTCCTTCAAGCCCATCATAAATATTGACGTAATTTTTATTGAACACCCTCTCATACACAGATGAACACCATCTCTCACTTTCTATGCGTGCAGGATTTTTTTCAGGTAAATTAAATACGCAATTTGGTTTTGCGTCTTCTACAACAAGTTCTGTGTAGATTGTGCGTTGTCCAACAGGTGGTAATAACCAAGTTTCATGGCCTTCGATGTTTTGAAGATCTTTCAAAAATTTATTATGAACGGCAGTTTTTCTAACTTGATTTGGTAATACACCCGCAATCGCTATTGTGTCGTCTTTAGGACGACGTAATCGTTCTTGTGATATCGCTTGAATCATTCCTATTGTTCCATTGATTCCATATTGCTCTAATTCGGTTGGAACCAAGGCATGCGTTGCAGCCCTAAGCCCCGCCATAGTTAGGGGTCCAAATTGTGGGTTGGTATCAATCACAACAAATTCATAATCACTATTTTCAGATAAAAGCGTTGTAAATTCTTTTAATCGGTTAATGACTTTCTCTTTGATATCTACTTTCAAAACGCGTTGTGCGTCTTCTAGTAACGAGGCAAATGATGGAAAACAATCAACGCTTTCAACCCATGTTGGATAAGGATAAATAGGTCTTCCTGTAAAAATATCCGCAATACTACTGATGCCATCCCAATGTGGATCGTCTTCAGGAATGTTATTAGGATCCCACTCAGGATGAGGCTTGGGCATATAGCCAGTTGGATGAGATGGATCTCTTGTCATCGGAATCAGACTAGACGAAGAATTACCCTGCGGATCCAGGTCAATAAATACGCCCTTTAAATTTTTAATTTTTGCCAGGTACTCGGTTAAAGTAAGCGCTATAGTGGATTTTCCTATGCCTCCTTTATTCCCCGCTGTTGTTATTACCTTCATTGGTCATTTCTCTCAAAGAATAACATGTACTATTAGCCTATAAATATTTCCAACTATTTGCAAGTGATATCTTATACTTTTTGTTTTTAAAGTATATCTTGTGATATTGAAAATATATATTTTTATTTTTAATTTTATTATTTCATAAAGAATAATAACGTAACTGTATGAATTTTAATGGAAAATGCAAGATCGTTGGTGTAGTTGCATGGGATCTTGTGTGTATATATATGGGTATATAGGTGTTGCTTTATGGGATGTTAAGTGTAGTCCTGTGGTATGGTGTAGGTTTATGGTAAGAATAAGTGTAGGTTTATGGGAATGGTGTAGGTTTGTGGTGGGGTCGATTAAGTGCTCTTCGCAACCTGAAATTTAAACATATTCAAGGTTTTTTTGACCATCCAAAAACATTAAGTTTTATTAGACTGTAGTTTTACATTAAGTGAAAGCCCACATGATTATATTGATTCGTCATGCATCTCCAATTATTGATAATAGTTGTTGTTCTAGAAAAAATGCTAAAGCACGTATGTTTAAATATAATGAAACGGATCAATTAAGGTATGATGAAATAGATCCGTTTATTCCAGAATTGTATGATTTGGTTTTGAGAAAAAAGAATGTTGTTATATATACCTCTACTTTACCCCGATCAATTAACACTGCTCGCCATATTTTTAAAGAGTTAAATATAAACTTAAATACTAATTCGACATTTTCAGAATTCGATCTGGATATTTTAAATCTACCAATTTGTCTGCCAATTATGAAATGGTTTTTTCTTTCGCGTATTGCATGGTTCTTTGGTATTAGGGGTGATGCTATA
>JASBUO010000059.1 GCA_030147855.1 Gammaproteobacteria bacterium | reverse complement strand
AACTTTTAACACTTCAAAAATGTGTGAGAGCGCCTCAGTTACTGTAAGTGTTGAAGTATCAATGATAACCTCTGGTTGTAGCGGTGCTTCATAAGGCGCGTCCACCCCTGTAAACCCTTGAATAAAACCCGCTTCCGATTTGGCGTACAATCCCTTAATATCGCGCGACTTACACACCGCTACGGGTGTCGAAACATAAATTTCAATAAAGCCGCCATGAGGAGTAATTTGCTCACGAATCACTTGTCGCATTTCGGTGTACGGCGCAATTGCTGCAATAATGGCAATTCCACGATGCTTTGTAACTTCTGAGGCAATATATCCCAAACGCCCAATATGCGCGTCCCTGTCTTCCTTAGAAAAACCAAGCCCCTTCGACAAATGCTTACGCACCACATCTCCATCTAAAAGCGTGACACGTCTTTTATTATCCTCTAATAGTTTGGCCTCAACGGCTTTTGCAAGGGTTGACTTCCCAGCGCCCGATAACCCTGTAAAAAAGAGTGTAAATCCTTGCTCATGTCGCGGTGGATACGCTGCCTGTAAGGTTTGAATCACATCAGGAAACGAAAACCAATTGGGCAGCGACGCCTTTTCTTTTAACGCTTTTCTGAGTGCTGTACCTGAAACTGTTTGTACCGTATCAAAGGGCTCAAGTTCATCCGCACTTAAAAAAGCAGACTTTTCTTTCACATAGACAATTTCCGGAGAAGCTACTATTTCAATATCCAATTCATCCTGATAAACACGCAATAATGCTTGTGCAGCATATGCATCATAAAAAGGCTCATTTTGACAATTTAAACCAGGCCCCGCATGATCACGCCCTACAATAAAGTGCGTTGCACCATAATTTTTACGAATCATTGCGTGCCAAAGCGCCTCTCGTGGCCCACCCATTCGCATCGCAAGCGGTAATAAACTGAGCATGGCATGATTGGAGTAATACTTTAAAACATGCTCATAGCATTTAATGCGTAACACATAATCAATATCGCCAGGCTTTGTCATACCAACAACAGGATGCATCAAGAGCGCTGCATCAACTTTTTTTGCCGCACGAGCCGTTAATTCAAAATGCGCACGATGCATCGGGTTTCGTGTTTGGAAAGCAATCACACGTGACCAACCATACAGTTGAAATAATTGCTTCAGCTGCATAGGTGTATGCCTATATGTCACAAAATCATAATGCGCTACATGTGATAACTGCTTTAACCTTCCGCCTAAATACCAGCCTCCTGCTTGATGATATAAGTAATGTACGCCTGGATGGTATGTGTCTGTTGTACCAAACACAAGGCTTGCTTCCAGCACCTTATCAACTTGCCATATCGACGAAAGGGTTAATTGTGCAATCGGGGTATTTTCATCATTGACTAAAACAATGTTGTCTCCTAATTTACATTGTGTTGCAAAGGCTTCTGATACATCCAGTGTAATTGGCATAGGCCAAAGCGTGCCATCTTTTAAGCGCATCTCTTCACATACCGAGAGGTAGTCTTGTTTCTCTAAAAAACCATTAAGAGGTGCAAACGCACCATTTAGCAAGCACTCAACATCACACAACTGACGCTTTGTGAGCGTCCAATTCAACGTGCTTTTCTCTGTCATGCACCCCTTCCTTTTTATGTGTTTTTGCTTTTCTTAATACAATACTACGATGTGCAAATGCGCACATTTCGTCTTGATGAGCAATTACTACAATCGTCAGTTTTCCTGATAATTGCCGCAGTGCTTGCTGAATCTTTTGGATATTAGCTGTATCTAGTGAGCTCGTACTTTCATCCAATAACAACAGCGCAGGCTTCATGAGCAAAGCCCTTGCAAGTGCAATACGCTGTCGCTCGCCTCCCGAAAGCCTTACCCCTCTATCCCCAAGTATTGTATCAAGCCCTTTATCTAGATGGCGCACAAAATCAGCCGCCGCTAAATCAAGTACATCCCATAACATATCATCTGTGTGATGCGTACTAAACCAAGTTAAATTCTCACGCACCGATGCATTAAATAGAAAAACATCTTGTGTGACGTATGCAATTCGCTCACGCCATGCAGCGTTATTGCGTGGTTGAAGCCGCTCATTATCAATCCAAATATCACCGCTGATTGGTTGCAAAAGCCCAACTAACAAATCAGCCAGAGTCGACTTTCCAACACCGGATGGTCCTATAATGGCTGTTGTGCTATTTTTTTGAAGCGTAAATGATACATTTTTTAGCACCATACAACCAGGTTTTGATGGATAAGCAAAGCACACATCTTTAAACGCAATGCATGCATCAAAGGTTACCTCTTTTGCAGCACGCGCAACAGGCATTTTTGCACGCTTACAGTCGTGTAAAAGTGTCTGAATAGCCACATACGCAGGCAGTTGATGCAAAATACGCTGGTACATTTGTTGACTACTTGACACCATAGGAAACACACGTGAAAAGACAATCAAAAATAGCAAAAGCGTTCCTAGGGGCACGTTAAAAACCGTTAATGCAGCATACAGTAAACCACTCAATAGCACGACAGAAGAGCAGCTATACAGTAATTTACTCTTTGCAGTCACTGCACTTAAACGCGCATTTTCCCCCTCTAACGCTTCATTCACATCTACCAACTGCTTTACAAAGCGCGTTTCAAGTGCCGAACCTTGAATCATTTTTAATGCTGCAAACTGCTCACTGATGGCTTGAAATAATAATTGGTTTTTTTGTAAATGCGTACCACCTGCACGTGACGTTAAATGATGTAAAGGCAACATAAAGCTCAGTAAAAGCAGTGCAAAAAACACTGCCAGCAGGGTCATTTTAAACGACAAAAAACATGTAAGGCTCGTATACACGGCAACAAGCAGCACTTGATTTATGAGCATCAATAGTTGGTGATTACATAAAGCGATACCTTGCACTTGTGTTGTCAAACTGTATAACACGTCCGACATTTTCCGCTCTAAAAAAAAAGACCAAGGCGTTTGTAGCAATTGTTGATGCAAAGTTGTTCGTAAATATTTAGTATAATGGCGCTGCAGTGCTGCACTTGTCACTTGCTCTGCATAAGACAAAACGCCCAAAACACTCACGATAAGTGTATATAAGCATAGCATGCTCACCAAACTCATAGGTAAGTGAAACGCTTCAAAAAAAACTCGTACAGATGCTGTAATACCTGTGTTAACACTCGGCCCAAGTGATACGCCAATCAGTTGCAGTAGTGGTAAAATTAACAATAAGCCAACACCAGATGTTACACTGCGCATCAACATTAAAAAAAACGTCACACATGCGCGCATCCGGTGAAATCGTAGTAAATCACGTAACAAATTGCAGATTAAGTGAAAGTTTTTCAATTGCCGCATCGCGCTAAGCTTCAGACGACACTAAAAACTTTTCGCGAAGCATTGGCTCTAAAAATGCTTGCGTATCCGCTATTGCAACGCTTTCATTCAAAGCATAGGTCGTTTGCAAATAAGCAACTATATCTTTCAGGGTCATGGGCTTTTCTTCAAATAAAATCCACAACTCAGCTCCCACAGCATTAAGCCCATAATAAGCACCATCTTCTGGGTGCATTAACACCATTTCTTCTTCTACTTGGGTGTATACAATCTCATCGTTTTGCATGAGCGGCTGTGTCATATCAAATACATGCATATTTCTTTCTCCTAAAGATAATTATAAGCTTCCATTACATCACGATGCGCGTCAATCACCTGATTCACCTGTTCTGATGTAAGCGTATTTTTCCAGTCTCCCACTACCCCCTTTCTAAAAAACGATCTCGCTTTAGGGGGTTTTTCTTTAAACCCACTCTCTTTTTCCAAGCGCTGGAGTCGTGCAATATCTGAATATTCCAGGGCACGTTCTATCTGCCCAGGTTTCGTCTCAAGTTTCAGAAAATTAACCGCTTTTGAGAATGTTTCGAGTGGACTCGCTTTCATATCTTCATACCGTAACACTAAACAAGGTATGCCTTTTGCCGACTGCCAACTGCTCACATGCATCGACCAGGACAATAACTTTTGACGTAGCTGATCCTGTTGCTTTTTACACCCACCACAAAATGAAAAATCGGGCTTTTGCATCAAATGAATGGCTTTATCAATAGAGCAGTTTAAGTGATTGGCAAGCGAAATCGTCACGTCTAATGGGTTTCGAATGAAATACAATGCCCCAAGACTTCCCGCTGGCGGAATCAATGCACGTCCATCGGGCAAGTAAGTATAAGCATCATGAATTTTATGATACTGCACACCATTACCATGCGTTGCATGCCAAGTATAAACAGCTGGGCGTAACGCATCTAACTCATCATGCGATAGCGCCGCACTGTCAAAACCAAGCGCATCGTCTACCCAACCACGCGCACTTGCAATCTCCCCCGTACGAATGGCATCTAGCTGTAAGGGCTCTCCTGACACCTCCAGCATATGTGCCAAAAACACCCTAAACCACGTATTTCCTGATTTTGGATAAGATGCCAACCAATAAATACCTGATTTGTCAGACACGCTGCATGCCTCGCTCTGACAAATCAGCTTCCACTAAGTCTACAAGCTCATCTAGCCGAAACCCTGCTTTGGGGCGCATGACACGCACAATGCTTACACGAGAAGCGATCGCCCCCACATGTTTTAAGTGCAGCTTTGACTTGCCAAGGCCTTTTACATAGGTATAGCGGTATGTATTATTTTTTAGGGGTAATACTTTGTGCACCCCCTCAACTGGTTGAAACGAAAATGTACCCACATTGTGGGAACTCAATACATATATCACCTTTAACGGCAATTGTTTGGTATAAAACTGTGATGCAATCGGTACTGAAAATTTTTCATGCTGCGGTCTCACTCTTTTGAGTGCATGCGTCTCGATTGCCAACTTTTTACTTGTATCAGCCCATAATTTAATCTGAGGAAAACTTGGTAACACCTCTCCGTCGGAGTTAACAGCACACACATCATCAGCCAACACCGAATAGCCTCGACGCATAAAAGCACCGGACAAAGTTGACTTTCCAGCACCTGAGCGCCCAGAAAAAGAAATGCATGCATCTCCCACCTTAATAGCATTTGCATGCAATACAAACAGCTCTCGCTGCATGAGCAAAGCCCCCATGCATGAACCTAATAAAAACAAGCGAATACTGTCTTCGTCAGCCAAGGGCATGACCTCAATCGTGATGCGGCATCCATCACGTACTAAGTAGCGCGCAACACCCGGCACGCTGAGCCACAAGACATTACTATCCGCTTGATAAAAAGCGCCTCGTGCAGTTACATTTGTCAACCCATACTCACTGACCTCGCCAAACTCAATGACAACATCTGGTACTGTATTGTGTATATTTTTATAGGGTGACAACTCCGGAAGCGCTAACGCGCTCTGAACACACAACTGAAAAGCATGATAAACAAACATTTACCTTAATCCCTTAAAACATCAACCACTCAGTATATTCTTTCAGAAAATCAAAACGCTAAAGGATAAAAAACTCCTTAATTGTGCGTCCACACTAAGATGCTAACATCAATCTAAATTATTTTGCCACGCCATTTACACAATCTTCTCTGTACATGACAAAAACCCTGTCATGTACAGAGTAAAACATTAGGGCCTGCTGACCTTTTTTTCCGCCTACTTGGCCCGACTTGTTCGGGAGATGCGTTTAAAAGCAAATATTTACATATAAATCATGCCAATCAGCATTTAAACTTTCAATCAAGGTCTGGTTGTTGCACAAGAGATTTTATAATTTGAACCAACTTGCTTTTAAATGACCAATAATTGAATTTCAGCGTCCAAAGACTGCTGGTAGGTCTTGCCAGGGGCAACCCACTCGCATACGATATAACATTCTTTCAACACACATTCGAAGATTGGGCTTGTCATAAATGCCATGTTGAAGCATTATCTCCTTGAGCTTCGACCAAAACGCATCATTGAGCATAAGTCTTGGCATTGCAGACTCATTCTATATTTGGAGTCAGAACCAATATCTTATGAGTGTGCTTCCACTAAACAATACTTTTTAAGGCTTTTTAATATTTGTGGATGGCCCGAACACGTCGGGCCAAGTAGGCGAAGGAAAAGGTGAACTGGCCCTAGTAACATGTATTAGAAAATACTATACAAACCTTTCAGCCTATTATACCCTGCTCACTAAAAGTGATTTTTGTGTATATGCATATCGTGCAAAAACTAATTTCTTTTTATCGTATGCCATTAAAGCTAAAGGGCTTATTGATAATCAATTTTTGGTTGTGTGGTATTGCACGCGCATGCATCCTCTTGCTCCCATTAAACCGTTTATCCATATACTTTGGCACACTCAACAGAAATATTATTTCATCGACCGTTATCTCTAAAAAAAAGCGCTATTATGCCGTCCATCTCCAACGCTCCATTCAATTAGCTGCCCGATATACCCCCTGGAGTTCAAACTGTTTAACGCAGGCCATGGTTGCGAAGTTTTGGTGCAATCGCCTGCGCATTCCTTACATTCTATATATTGGATTTGCAAAAGATGCTGAAAAACCTAGTGGATTTGCCGCCCATGCGTGGCTTACAGCAGGCCCCATTACAATTACTGGCGGCGATAGCTTTTCAACCTTCCGCGTTATCTCAAGTTATGTACCGCACATCATGTTATCAAAGGAAATGAACACATGATACACGGCATTTTTTATCGTAAACCCTCACCTCACCGCTTTGAGCAAACCGTTCATTTGGACGAACTCACACTCAACCCTCGCCATGAACGCATACACACCTGGTCATCAAACACGCTTTGGCTTGCAAGAGCTTTCGAAACTGAAGCCCTCCAGCATACACCGCATATGTCACAGCCAATTGTTGCTTGGGCGCGACTCGATAACCGAGAGGAGCTCATCACACACCTTCAACTACCACGCGCTATATCAGATACTGATATTGTCTTAGCCACTTACCAGGCTTATGGCGAAAACTGCACCTCACACCTATTGGGTGACTTTTGTTTTGTGATTTATAACACCGACACAAAAACCTTATTTTGTGCACGCGACCAAATGGGTGTAAAGCCTTTTTATTACTATTGCGATGAGCATATATTTGTATTTTCTACCTCCTTAGTGCTGTTTCACAAACTCGACTATGTGCCTGTAAAACCTAGCATGGCTTGGGCCTGTAAATTCTTAGTAGCCAATCTCTCTATGGATTTTGAAAAAACTGCCTACGACAAAATACTCAAACTCCCCCCTGCCTCCCAAATCTGTGTTACCCAAACTCGTCTATCTAAAACACGCTACTTTGAGTTTCATACTGAAAAGGTACAGTTCAATAACGCCGATGACTATGTAGCGTACTATCAAGAGGCACTCGAGCGCGCAATTAAAACACGTATACAAACACCTCACCCACTCGGTACAGAAAGCAGTGGTGGGCTCGATTCATCAACCATTACAGCTTATACCGCCAAATACTTTAACCGCTCTTTAAAAGATTTATACGTTTTTGGCTTTGCGCAGCTCGAAAAAGAAGCTGAAGACATCCTAAGCCTCAGTCAACAATATCATTTGGCAAATAACTATATTTCCTGCAACCCCCTCACAACGCATTATAAAAATGAACATGCACTACGTACTCTCGGTGCGCCAGTTGAACATGCTAATGCGACCGCACATCAAATTTTTTATGAACTCGCTGCCAAGCATCACATAAAAACTTTGTTATCCGGGTTTGGCGGAGATGAATTTGTTACGACACCTCACGGCAATTTATATTTCTATGAGCTCCTTCATAAAAAAAAATACTATAAACTCTATCAATCACTGCATGGAAACCCGCTAACGCGTGCACTACGTTTTGCAAAATTCCGTTATCAAACTACAGCAACGGGTGGATGCGCCGACACCCGTATATTGAGAGTGCTTCAATCGCGCTGGCCCGACATGATAGTTCCACAACATTTAGTGAGCGCCTATAACCTGCAAGAAAAATACCATAATAAAAAACAATTCGTTTATAACTATAAAAACCTTGATGAGTTTACCCTCGAAAACCGCTGGGCCCCTTTTGTGACAACACGCCTCGAAAATTGTACTTTAATGGCAGCATCCTATGGCATTGAATATCGTTGGCCCTTACTTGACTCACGCTTAATCCAATGTTTTTTATCCATTCCAAGTGCTGAAAAATGTAAAGGTGGCTCAGGACGATATCTGCATGCACGTGCCGTTTCTGGTATTGTTCCAAGCCATATTGCCATAGCTCACAAAAAAAATATGGGTGACCGCGTCACGCCTTATCCTAAGGCCCCCACCTTAAACGAAGCATTGCACCCTGACTTACAGCCACTCATTGACTTTTCTAAATTAAATACACAAGTAAACGCTTTAAAAGAGAGTCCAAAAAGCGCGAGCCATACCCCTGTAACCATGCAACCGAAAAGAAACGTAGAAGCCGTTAACCAACTTGATAATTGGCTCAAATATTATTTTCCTAATGGATGTGATTGGGCAGATACTCCCGCATGAAACGTGTGATTAAAAAAATAAAAGACACAAAAAAACCACGCTTTATTTTCAGCTATCGCTATTTTTTACCCAATCTAACGGGGCCAATTGCGCTGCATCGTAAGCTCTTTTTTTTAAGCCTCAAAAAGCCGTCTCATCTTTTAATAAATATATATGGTTATATGCGCTGGATAAGCATACAAGCCTGGATATCGAGCTATAAAGCCACTTTAAAGCACTACAACACCATCAACCAACCCAAACATGTTCTTTTTCTTTCCTTACTAAAATTAAGCCTTATCCATCACATTGCACCACGCTATTACTTTAAATATGAACTCTATAAGCCATACAATAAAAAACACGCATTTAACTATTTTTACAACGCTGAACTCCCCTACTTTCATGATTATGCCAACAAACATTTCGCTCATTATAAAAAAGCACAAGCGCTGATTAGCAATAAACAGCGTTTTGCCGAAGCATTACATGCACAAAAAATACCCTGCGTATTAGGTGAAGTATATGATACAGAAGCACTTAAAAAAGACCCATCCATATTACTTTCTCAAAAAACCATCTTTTGTAAGCCTTTAAATGGCTCGCAAAGTATCGATGCCTTTTTAATCGACTATGACGAAAATGCACTATCTCATTACATTAAACCCATCAAAACACCTGATATATACAATACAAATAAAGTTCACACTTATCTCAAAGAAGTGTTTTCGAGACATCGCGCTCTGCTCACCCAACCTTTTATCGAAGATAGCCCTGAAATGCAGGCATTATCCGGACAAGCCACTTGTACAACCGTTCGAATCATTACAACAAAGTCACTAGAAAAAACGCCGACACTTTTATACCTGCAACTTGAAATACCACACACTAAAATCACTACACAAACCTATTTTATTTATCCACTAGCACTCGATACACTTGATATAGATCCAGTTTTCAAAACAATCAACAAAGCACACCATCAAAATAAATCTTACCCTGCTATTTCAGATACGCTTAAAAAAGCACTTAAAAAGGCCATCCTTTATTGCATCAAAGCACACGCCACGCTACTCAGTTTAAGCAGCGTATCGTTTGATGTCATTCTGTCAAAAAATGGGCCGGTTATTTTGGAGGCAAACTATAATTGGCCTATTGAAGCCCTCTACCAATCTATTGATATTACATCACCCAACAAACATCCTATCAAAGATTGGCTCAATAATATCGTACATATTGAATAACACTAGGGCCTTATATAATGCCCCTCAAACGCCCCCAAAGCATACCTAAGTATTCATGTGTTGCCATGTTAAATCGCGCAACATACCCTGCGCTCGGTAAAAACCGCCGCCATAATTGATATTGATGATTAGTTGAAACATGGTAATCGCAGGGAGCAGCGATAGGATGCAGCCCCTGCTTCTCAAACAGCATGATGGCGCGCGGCATATGTTTTGCTGATGTCACCAAATAAAAAGGAGCGTCTCCAACCAAAGCGCGCGTTAAACGCGCTTCATCTGCTGTATTCATTGAGTCAGTCATAAGCATGCGGTGAGCCTTTGGCACCTGCAACCAATCAGTAAACTCCGCATAACGCACAGACACAGCATACTCCGGCTTAGACAAGCTTGCGCCTGACAAAATAAGCTCGGCTTTGGGCAATTGGCGATACAAGCGGACGCCTTCAAGCGCACGCCTTAAGCTTGAAGCGCTCAACGCATCACTTGCAGGAATACCCGGCGCTTCTTTCACACCGCCACCTAAGACAAGTACCCAATGTACATCAAGGTTCAGTGCTTTAATACGCGCATAACGATGCTCAAGGTGACCCAGCATAAAGTTAGGTAACCACGGGGTACTCACCACATACAAACCGACCCACAATAGTAACAGTACCACACCCACACGCTTTTCAGTGCGCGTACGCCTCCCAAAAAGCAAATACGCGCTTAAGCATATTAAAATGAAAAATAGCCAAAAAAATGGACTTAACAAATACTCACAAAACCCTCGGAGCAATACCGCCTGTCTGCCACCCACCACCTCAAAATCTCCTTATTTATAACGAACACGTCCCATCCAATAGAGCCCAATGCAAGCAAATACAGCTGTTGGTAAAATAGCAGCTACTTCAGGCGGCCAGTGCAATACGTCTGCAAGCGGCCCAAAAAAGCGGTTCATTAAATGAAATCCAAAACCAACACCGGCGCCTGTCAAAAGTTTTGCGCCAATGGTTGATGAGCGCAGCGGCCCAAACACAAAAGGAATTGCAAGCATCATCATGACAACCGTTGCAAAAGGTTGAACCAAGCGCTGCCAATACTCAAGCTTATAATGAAAAAATACACCTTTTGCATGTTCATTTTTCACATAGTTTCTCAATGCCAGAAAGTCCAACTCACTCGGTTGCTTTCCACTCACACGCAACAAAACCACATCTAATGGAATATGCCAAGGCATCTGTTTAAACGTATGAGTATGCGTTTTATGCGCTTGAAAGCGCGTTTCTTCAACATCATATGCTTGCCATTCTCCGTCAACTTGCACCAGCGTTCCTATTTTTCTTGCAAGGGTTAATGCGCGTTTATCATTAAAGTGGAATTGTTCAATATGCTGTAGCTTTTTGTCTGATAAGGCGTCCCCAATTACAATATAGTCTTCATTTGCTTTAAACCAAATACCATGCAAAGTTTCCATGGCTTGCCCATTGTTCATGGCTTCCCAACGCCTCTTACTTGCAAGTGCTAAAAGGTGCGGCGAAAACACCTCGCCTAATAGAGCGACAAATAGAACCACCACCACAGATGCTTTAAGCACAGCCCAAGTAATGCGCCTCACGGAAACACCTGCTGCTTGCATGACAATTAACTCACGATAGCTGGCTAGGTTCCCAAGCCCCATCAGCGCACCCAGCAAGCATGCCACAGGAAAAAATAAATATATCTCGCCTGGTACTTCTAATAACATCACGAGTAATGCTTGTTGAATATGGTATTGCCCGCGCCCCAAATCATCTAACTCATTCACAAACAAAATAAACAATTGCAAACCAATTAGCACCAATGTAACAAGCGCAATTGTACTTAAAACAGTTTTTGCAATATAACGATCAAGTAACTTCATGTAGCGCTCACCCGATTTCGCCAAATCAATCCACACCCTACCCAAAGCATCGCGCCATGTAAGCTTCCTGCCCCCAGCCACCACGAGATTTTTCCGCTCGCAATGGCATCTCGTACCACAAACAATAAATCAGCATACAAAATAAACAATAAAATCGCGGGCAACAAACTCGCATACTTTCCAGCACGTGGATTAACACGGCTAAGTGGCACAGCAATGATGGTTAAAATAATGACCATCATTGGAATTGAAAAGCGCCACACCAGTTCCGCGGCCTTTGCTCCTTCATTGTTAATCGGCCATAAATCTGACGTTTTAACCGCGCGTAAATCACCCGCCTTCGGTACAATCACAGGCTCTGGTAATGGAGTTTCATAGGCTTTAAAGTGAACTACACGATAGTCAGCGTGCCCCGGTTTTCCCTGATAAGCACGCCCATTTTCTAGCACCAGTGCATGTGTCCCTGTTTTTACGTCATGGGTGATGTGTGCGGTATCTGCCATTAACACATTCCACTGTTGCTCTGACTTCTTTTTGTCAATGCGCGCTAAAAAAACACCTTTCGCCTCTGAGCGTTCACGCTTCATTTTATCTACGTAAAATACGTCATCTCCCCCAGATAGCCTAACAAAGCGCCCAGGTTCAAGCGTTTGAATCAACACCTGAATGCCTGTGCTACGTAATAATTTCGTACGTTCAACAGCAATACTCGGATTCACCCACAGTAAAATCACAAGCACCGTCAATGCAATCCCTGATGCCATCACCAAGCTATGTTTTAAAAGCTTGGGAGGGCCATAACCACATGCATGCAATACCGTCATTTCACTATCAACGTATAAACGCCCATAAGCAAGTAAGAGTGCCATATAAAACCCCAGCGGCATTAAAAGTCCCATCAGCATCGGTAATTCAAGAGCTAATAATTTAAGGATAAACGTGGCTGGAATTTTACCGCTGGCGGCTTTCGCTAAATACCGAACAAATTGATTGCTCATAAAAATAAGCAATAAGATACTCGTTAATGCGAGTAAGGTTGTTAATACTTCTTTAGCTAAATACCGAAAAATAAGCACAGTTTAATTGCCCCACAAGCAAAAGAAGGAGTCGTACAGTATAGCCAAGCGACTTAGGCCCCGCTAAAATAACAGTTTTTACACATCAGAGGAAGTCGCCATGACATACGAACTCATCACAACACCTACATTTGATGCTGAACACTGTATTGTCATCGGCTGCTTCAAGAATCACTCGCTTCCTGTCAAAGCAGATGACCCAACGCTGAAGCGTCTCGCTAAAGCACTGGCTCACAAAGGTGATGTTCTCTGGCACAAAACCACCAATACCCCCACACTACTTGTGCACTGCGGTGATGAAAAAGAAACCAACTTACGTGATCTGTCCCCTATTATCCAGCATATTCTAACAGCACTCAATCAACAAAAAATAACACAGGTAACTATTTATCTTCCTCAAATTAAGCAAGTTACGCCTAATCAGCAAATTGAACATATGGTGCTTACATTTGAGGCTTTACGCTACACACAGCCACACCTTAAAAGTGAGCCATACCCAAATCCACCAACTCTTGAATCAATCCGGTTTTACCTAGAGTACGCAACTGACAAAGCAATTCTTACTGCAAGTGCAATTGCCGAAGGCATTGCATGGACACGAGACCTTGCAAACTTACCCGCAAATCAATGCACACCCAGTTACCTTGCCAAGGAAGCGATACAGCTTGCGAAAGGACATAAAACGCTCGGTATACGTGTGCTTGAGCGCAAAGACATGCAAAAGCTTGGCATGAATGCCTTTTTATCAGTTGGACAAGGCAGCAGCGAGCCACCAAAATTGGTTGAAATTCAATATACAGGCACAACAAGCACCAAAGCACCTATTGTTTTAGTTGGTAAAGGCATTACCTTTGACTCTGGGGGCATTTCACTGAAAGCCCCCAAAGGGATGCACGAAATGAAATACGATATGGCAGGTGCTGCTAGCGTATTAGGTGTTGTTAAGGCATGTACCCTCATGAAGCTTCCTTTAAATGTGACAGGCTTGCTTGCTTGCAGTGAAAACATGCCAGGCGGAGATGCAACAAAGCCTGGCGATGTTATTACTAGTATGCTCGGTAAAACTATTGAAATTACCAACACTGATGCTGAAGGCAGGCTTGTGCTCTGTGACACGCTCACCTATGCTGAGCGGTTAAAACCAGAGCTTGTCATTGACATTGCAACCCTCACAGGAGCTGTTATCGTGTCGCTTGGTCGTTTTGCGAGCGCCTTTATGACAGAAGATGAAC
Source organism: Gammaproteobacteria bacterium (assembly GCA_030147855.1). Classification (GTDB taxonomy): domain Bacteria; phylum Pseudomonadota; class Gammaproteobacteria; order Legionellales; family Legionellaceae; genus JAALKW01. Next base: position 4,965 of record JASBUO010000059.1, on the reverse strand, counting down.
GGCTTGCAGAGCTGCTCGAGACTGCAGGACGTGAGAGCTGTGACTTTGCCTGGCGCATGCCTCTTGATAGCTACTATCAAGAGGCACTTGAAAGCCCCATAGCCGACATGATTAATGCCTCACTCGATGGCGAAGCAGGTAGCTTAACGGCTGCCGCTTTTCTTTCAAATTTCACCAAAAACTTTCGCTGGGCACATCTAGACATTGCAGGCACTGCCTGGAAATCTGGCAAACAACATCAAGCAACCGGGAGACCTGTCCCGCTGTTGATGAATCTTTTAAGACAGCTTGCTCATGCGCATTGATTTTTATGTGCTTAAAAATGAGCACCACGATGCACTCAAACAAGTTGCAGCACGCCTGCTTGAAAAAGCCTACCAACAGCACTTACGAGTATGGGTTGTGTGCAACAATATAAAAGAAGCTCAAATACTCGATGACTGGCTTTGGACCTACAAAGCCGATAGTTTTCTTCCGCACAGCCTTGCCTCAAACCTTGTCGAAGGCACAAATCCACCGATTCAAATTAGTGTGGATCACACCGTGCCACCTGCAGAAAACTTTGACTTACTCCTAAACTTAAATGAAAGCATCCCTGGTTATCCGCTTATCTTTGAGCGTGTACTCGATGTGGTTGCAGCCAACCAAAAAGTAGCTGGCCGCACACGCTACAAGCAGTACCAGCAACTCAACCTACCCATACATACACATCACCTTTAACAGCTAGGGTCGGTTACCATTTTATTTCATTAAACAAAATATCTACTTTCATTGTACATTGTCTATGTACATGGTAGTACCACTGATTTTGTTTCATTGCTTTTCATTCAAAGAGGCAGCGGTTTTTAGACTTACATACCGTTCCATGAGATAAGCTGCAATTGCTTGAATTCCCATAGCCTCCCCACCTTCAGGCTTCCCAGGCGTTGTTTTGGTATTCCAAGCCATCAAATCACAATGCATCCACGAAATTTCTTTTTGTACAAATCGCTCAAGGAACAATGCTGCTGTAATTGCACCACCATAAGAAGAGCTTGCAGAATTTGCTAAGTCTGCAATACTTGACTCAAATAAATGCGTATAGTTTTGATACAAAGGCAAACGCCATATCGGGTCTCGCATGCCTTCTGAGTGCTCAACTACTGCTGTTGCAAACGCATCATCATTACTAAACATAGCTGTAATTTCGGTACCCACAGCAATACGGGCAGCGCCTGTGAGTGTTGAAAAGTCAATCAGCAGCTCAGGTTTATGCTCAGACGCCTTCACCAATGCATCGGCAAGAATTAAACGCCCTTCTGCATCAGTATTATCAATTTCAACTGTTAAGCCATTACGCATGGTGAGCACATCGCCCGGACGATAGGCTGATGCACTCACAGCATTTTCAACTGCTGGAATATAAAGCTCTAAATAAATAGGCAATTGAAGTGTCATTATCCAGTGAGCAAGTCCAATCGCATTGGCAGCACCACCCATATCTTTTTTCATCAGACGCATGCCGTGAGAAGGCTTCAGGTCTAACCCTCCTGAGTCAAAACACACCCCTTTTCCAACCAAGCTCACTCGCGGATGCGTTTCATCGCCCCAAGTCAGTGATGCAAGCCTTGGCGCTTCGGCTGCAGCACGTCCAACCGCATGAATAGCCGGAAAATTAGCCTCAAGCAAAGCCTCCCCCACACACACTTCATATTCAGCGCCATGTAGTTCAGCCAAGTCTTTCACCGTATTTGCAAGTGCTGCAGGCCCCATATAATTGGCTGGCATATTGATTAAATCTCGCGTTTTAAAAATGGCAGAGGTTTCAGCGAGCACCCTTGTCAACATTTTTTGATTTAACACCAATACACGAGGTTTTTCTTCTGTTTTCTTGTACATATCAAAACGATACTGTGCAAGCGCCCAAAGAACGGCTACACGTTCTGACAATAATGCGTCTAGTTGATACACCCCGGCAGGTATCTGTGTCACCGCCTTTGCAATCGCATCTGCTGCTGAACGACTGCCCAAGCCTACATATACTTTAACAACCTGGCCCATCTCATCACCAACAGCTGCCCACTCACCCGATTTAGCCTCAAACTGCTGTAAATTTACGATGGCTTTGTCTTCCGATGCAACTGCGTTAAAACTTGCAACCAATACCAATGGAATGCTGCTTGCAGCGCTTGCTTGATAAAATATGTCTGCTTTCATGCTTTCTCCAAAAATTGCCCTCGAAATTGTCCAAACCGCATGCCAGCGAGTCTAAGACTTACAAAATACAATACTGCAGCAGATAACACATAACCTACTAAATACAACATTCGATGCCCCACAGCGAAGGACATCCAATCTGCTAAATCACCTGCGGCCCATATCAAATAAGCACCCAACACACTGCTTGCAAACATAAGCTGCAACAAAAAGCGCCGCCATCCAGAAACAGGCCGATAAACGCCTCGCCGCCACAAAAGTATTAATAAGGTTAAAGCATTCGCATATCCTGCCAGTGCTGATGCAAGTGTTAAGCCTGCATGTTGCAGTGGCCAAATAAATAGCGCACACAAAACTGTATTCAAAAGCATACAATAAGCACCGACTTTAACGGGCGTTTTAATATCTTGCTGCGCGTAAAAGCCAGGGGCTAATACTTTCACCATCATAAATGCTGGCACACCAAAGGAAAGTGTCATCAAACTTTGCTGCGTTTGCAACACATCAAAAGCCTTAAACGCACGATACCCAAAAAAACTTGATAGAATTGGCATCCCAAAAAACATCAGCGCGATGGCTGCAGGCACACCAATGAGTAACAATAAACGCAGCCCCCAATCAATTGACTTTGAAAAATATGCTGTATCTTCTTCAATATGCTTGCGAGATAAGTGCGGTAAAATAACGGTTGCTATCGCCACACCAAATACACCTAACGGGAAATCAATTAATCTATCCGTATAATAAAGCCATGTGACGCTCCCCACCTGCAAAAACGAGGCAAATACCGTATCTACTAGCAAATTAAGCTGCGCAATCGACACACCAAATAAGGCTGGCAACATCAATTTTAAAACGCGGAGTACACCCGGGTCACGAAACATCACACGTGGCCGCATTAAAAACTGGCGACGCATTAAAAAAGGGATTTGTGCCAGCAGTTGCAAACAACCACCCACTAAAACCCCCCAAGCTAAAGCCGTTACAGGTATAGGGAGATGAGGACTTAAATAAAAAGCCGCAGTCATTAAACTGATATTTAAAATAATTGGGGTTAGTGCGGGTATCCCAAAATAACCATAAGTATTGAGTACAGCACCGGCCATTGCGGTCAATGAAATCAGCATTAAATAGGGCAAGGTTAAGCGTAACATATGCGTTGCAAGCACAGTCCGCGTTGCATCTTCCCCAAATCCGGGTGCAAATACAAAAATAATACCCGGAGCGATTAACTCACCAATCACAACAACGCCTAACAATACCAACCCTAAATTACCTGCAATACGTGCCAAAAACAAACGTACCTCATCGACTGAGCGATTGGTTTGATACTCACTTAAAACAGGAACAAAAGCCTGAGAAAAAGCGCCTTCCGCAAACAGGCGCCGCATGAAATTAGGAATACGAAACGCAATAATAAACGCATCCATGCCTGCAACTGCCCCAAAACACTGTGCCAACACCATATCACGCAAAAATCCCATAATACGTGATATAAAAGTTAGTAATGACACAATTGATGTAGAGCGTAACAAACCTTGCTTCTTCTGAGGCATTGTATCCACCGAACCAATTGAACTCATTGAAATCTTATTCCTTGCTATTACGTCAATATATTTGCTCTAATAATACCTGAATTCACTGATAAATCCTTTAAAAATCATATGAAACGTTTTGTATTCATGATTTCAGACCGAACCGGCTTAACGGTTGAGTCACTTGGCAACAGCCTGCTCTCACAATTTGGCGCTGTGGACTTTCAAAAAGAAACCATGCCATATATCGATACACGTGAAAAAGCTGAGGCAGCCCTTCAAAAAATTCATGCTTGTGTTGGTGATACAAATCCCATTGTGTTTGCAACGCTCATAGACCCCGAAATTGCTGCGTGCTTTAAACAAGCCAATGCGTGTGTACTTGATTTATTTGGCACCTTTTTAAACCCACTCGAGCAAGAACTTGGTGTAAAATCCTCCTTTACCGTCGGCAAAACGCATGGACTTGCTGATATCCAATCCTACGATCACCGTATTGATGCCATTAACTTTACACTTGAACACGATGATGGTGTTCACTGTAAGGGTTATAAAGATGCCGACATCATTTTAGTTGGTGTCTCCCGCTCAGGAAAAACCCCTTGCTCTTTGTACATGGCACTACAATTTGGTATTTTTGCAGCGAACTATCCTTTTACAGACGAAGACCTTAAGTGTACGAGCTTACCCCTGCCACTAAGGCCATACCGGAAAAAACTATTTGGCCTCACTATTGACTCGGAAAGACTTGAAAATATCCGCACAGCGCGCAAACCTGACAGCCAGTATGCATCTGCCGCTCAATGCAGCGCCGAAATAAAACAAATAGAAAAACTATATATTGACGAGAGCATCCCTTATTTAAATTCAACGCATTATTCTATTGAAGAAATTACAACCCAAATTATGGCTAAAGCTAAACTTAAGAGGAGGCTCTAGCACCTCTAAATTACGGGAAAAAATGGTAAATCTACGCGCGAACAATGAAAATCTGGCATCAGAAACTAATTCTCCTAAACTAACCTCAATTTTGGGTAACTGTACATAAACCACCCTTCATTTCATCTACGCTCCCAAAGAACTTCCTTGTAAGTTGTTGATTAACAAGCAATCTCTTTTAACTCAAAACCGAGTGTTTTTGCACGTAAATTTAAGTTTTTGACCATGCGTTCACGGTACTGTTTTTCATAATAATCTTGACCTACTTCATTATATTCAGCATGATTTCTAAGCA
>JASBUO010000058.1 GCA_030147855.1 Gammaproteobacteria bacterium | reverse complement strand
ATCCAAAAAATGAAGGCATTGAATATTCAATCAGCAACGCCCATTCTAATTGACTTAATTAAACAGCAGTAATGAGTTGTAATGCTGTATGATTGGGTGGATTAGTTTATGGGGAAAGGCCGACTCAGTGTGTTTTTTTAAGCCATTTGTTTAAATTTATATGCTATGTATATAATTAATATAAAATGATAGCTAAAAGAGAATGTCCATGCCGAGTGAAAATGACCCATCTAAAATAGAGAACGACTATCCAATTGTAAAGTATTTTAATGATTTGCTGCGGGACCGTCACTGCCGGATTGATTTGGAAATAAAGAAAGAAACCGCCCAATTATTTAAAACTGCTTTTGAAAGCACGTCTGACATTGAAGCCCTAAAGCAGCAGTTTATAGCCTCCTTAACACTAGAAAAAGAACAACCAATATACCGATTTTTATATATTATAGCGTCGCATTTACGCGACAGGCACTGTGTGCATAAGGACGAACAAAGTGATTTAAATGAACAAAGTCGTTTAGAGATAAAAGCTGATTTAGCGATGCTTGACTTCATTCAATATACTATCGAGCAAAAGCTGGTTGATCGTGATATTGTGGACCTTCTTATGGATAGACTAAATTTCTCTTGGGATAATTTTACAGTATTTACTAATCCTTCGTTAACGAAAGATTATCAAAAAAAGGTGGCAAGCATACTTGCCAATCGTATTCACCCTAAAGAAGTACGTTGGTCAGGACATGCTGATGCGCGTCATCCTTTTGAAGAACTATTTTTCCTAAGTACAGATGCTCATAGTCAGTCTTTCCCAGCATTATGTACATTAATCAGAGGATATGAAGAACTAAATTTGGGCAAAGTACAAAGATGGCGTGGTTGGAATACTACATATAATTATAAGGATTTATTAAAACATTACAAAGACAGTTTATCAGTAGGCATTTATAAGAATATCTCTAAAGAAGGACAACTTAATTATGGTTACCATGACTACCAAGTAGAGGATTGGAAAGACATACTTGAATTGTATTCACCCGCTATGCAATTAAAAATTATAAAAAAAGTTATCTCAACAAGGAAAGAAAATGAGTCACATCAACTCAACCTAAGCCTTGGATATTTGGAGATATGTGTGAATAGCTTAAATGAAATTTCTGCAGACCATCCCTTTAAAGAAGAGAGTGCAGCTTTTTCCGAGTGTTTAAGTCAAATAATTCAAAGATATAAGTCTCCCGATGAAAAGAAACGAACCCTAGAAGACTTTGCCTACGATCTCAAACTTGCATGTGAAAATTCAGATCTTCGCTTAAAAGACGACCCTATTATTAGTCGAACTTTAAAATTGATTGTAGGTCTTTTAATATGTCTAACGGGTATTGGTGCAATCGTTATGGTATCAAGTGCAACCTGCCGAAATACTTTTTTTAAAAGCAAAGAAAAATCAGTGGAGCACCTGGAGAATTTACAAGAAGTAAGCAAAAACATTGACAAAAAATAGGACCAACATCTTCTACTTTAAAGTTTCTTTGTAAAGAAAGCGGCACAGGAGAACCGCATTTTAATTTACCCCTCTAATGAGGGTTTGGGCGCACATCATCATTGAGAGCCGCCATATGCCTCTTGCGTTTGACGCTAGTATCAATTTCTTCATGAAAATGGTCTTGATTACCCTTGAGTGCAAGTAAATCATCACTTTTAATAATTTTTTCAGCGATATCCTTCTGACAGCCCATAGTATCGATGATAACGATGCATCACTCTTGGCGCATTTTATGACGCCGTATCGGGAGTGGTCGAGTCCATTCTATTTGTTACCCTTTCCTTCCGCCTACTTGGCCCGACTGTTCCTGAGAGATGGTCAGAAAATTCGGGGTTAACTGTTTTAAAAATTGTGTAATTTAATTTTAAGTTGCACAATAAGCATGATCAAATAGCGTTCGATTTTATAAATTAATGATTAGCCATCTGGTTAAAGAAAATAGCTCGCCATGTATACATGTTGATTGGACTTGTTTCCAGACTAATGCATTGATCTAGGGTGAGACGTTTTGATGGCATGTAGTGTGGTCGGTGTGTGATGTGACTCAAAGCAGATGGTATCAGGGTGTTCAAGCAAGACGCTTGCCGCAATTAAGTATTGGTTGTCTTTTAGCAAACAAGCATCAACAAGCTCACCAATTTCTTGCGTGTTTTTCTCATCCATTAACCGTAGCCCTGGTTGTAAGGGCTCACGTGCTTCAATAATAAATTGCTTCAATGTGTGCTTAAGTTTGGCACGGTAGTGGGTGCGTGCAATAATTTCTTGTCCTTTGTAACATCCTTTATCAAAATTGAGGTGGCCTGATAAGTGTAAGTTGAGGCGGTGTGGCAGAAATAGTCCGCGCGACTCAGGATAAATTTGAATATCCCCTTGCGCTAAACGGAGTGCATGCCAGGCATTTTCATCTTTAAATGCATGTGACTTCATAAATAATGCTTTGATACTTTCTAAGGCATGCTGCTTTACGAGCAAGATGTAAAAGCCGTCTCCTAGATGGTAAGCAAAAGCATTTTCTGTCATAAGGCATGCATATTTTTCACCTGGCCATGCACCTTCAAAAGGATAGGGTTTATTTGTATTGTAAAGATAAAAACCTAATATAGTATATGTGTTGTCATGCTCGAGGGTGACGCGTGATAAGGCTGCTGTTTTTGAAAGTGATTTTTCCGTTTTTTCAAGTAATGATTTAGGTAGTACAAGGTGTAGGGTTTCATGCAGCCTTAAGACGTCAACCAAAGCTAATACACGTCCTTTCAAATTACAAAAAGCGCCCCGTTGCATTTGAGTCGTATTAACGGCATTAACGTTGCAGCTTATCTGGCCTTGTAGAAACTCAGCAGCATTGTCTCCGAGCAGTTTTAGTGTGCATAGGTTTGATAAATCAAATAGGGTATTTTGAGAAGGTGTCATGAGGTTTGTATGCCGTTATATAAAGCGTGATTGGGTTTATTGTATGTTTTGTTGCGTGTAAATTAAAGCTCATACCATGGGAACATAGTGAGTAGACTCTGGCCCGACGGGTGTACTGAGATCCATCGGAGACTGGATCTGCTTGCTGTGTGCAAAGATACTATATTTTATGAGCGGCGAAGAAGAGTCGTCTAATTGCAAATCTTTAATTTGCTCTTTTTGTTTAGGAAGATAAGAGGGGATTACTTTGCCAGCAACGGTTGCTAAAACAGAAACAACGGCTGCTAAAAAGGGTAAGACAGGGGGCATAAACCCGCCAAATACGACAAAGAATCCAGTTGCTACAATAGTCATACAAACGCTTATGCGTAAAATGAGGGTATTTGTATGGTAGGCACGTCGGTGTTCGAGCTGTTTTATAGTAGCCGCTAACTCTAGAGCGTCAGCGGGGGAAGTTTTGAGTTGTTTTTTATAGTGACCCATGAGATTTTTTAAATGACTATCTTCAATGAGTAAGCGAGTTGTATGTAAAAAGAAGTTATACGTAGGGCAAATAATGGCCGCATATATAGCTAAAGGCGCTAGCGGTCCTGTGAGTACAAATGTATTAAGCAGGCCCGCTGTTATCCAGCCAAAATCGTAAGCTATTTCCCACCAGCGCGCATTCATGTTGAGGTGCACTTGATGCCGCTCTAACGCGGATAAGGACTGCTCATTTTTTGTGGGTGAATACCAGTGCTTGAATAAGTGAAATACGTTGGTTAAAAATCGTGGTACTAGAAGGCAGGCTTGATAAAAAATAAGTGTACGCAAAAAGGCATCTAAGGGCGTCATGAAGCGGCCATAGTACTCAAAGTTATTGATCAGCAGAATAGAGCCCGCTAAAACACGACGACCTCTTAAGACTATGAGGCGCCAAAAGTCTGCCTGAGTTGTCTTAGAGCGAATAAAGTCTTCATGCGGATCATTGATGGTCGGATTGCTCGCTGTCTTGTGAGGTACCGTAATGTTGAGCCCTATTTTTTGTAAATAATTCCGACAAAAAGCGCGTGTGCGCTGTATTGAAAGCAGTTCGAGTTGAGAGCTTTGCAAGTGTAGGTGCTCAAGTAGATCTGCATAGACAAGAATAGATGCAACATACTTTTTTTGCTCTTCTTGATTGTATTTTTTAACATTGTTAATCAATGTCGCACATAAAATGTGGTATTTAACTTGTATACAAGGTAAATCTAGGAGTACCTTCGAGAGTTCTTTTGAGGAGAGTTTCTTCAGTTTGTCCTCAAAAACCCACTGATTATCATGTAGAACATCGTCTACCGAGAGCCCAAGGTCTTTCAGTAACTCCTTTGTTAAAAGATGTATTTTAGGTTCTTTTTCAAGCATAGCGCACCTCACACACCTTAAAAAAGTTACCGGTCTTCATCAAGGCGAGAGTGCGCCTTTGTATCAGGCATGATGATGTATACAACCAGTGAGAGCGTAATACATACTGCGACATACCAGAAAAACCAGGGTTCATGCCCTATTTTTTTAAACCACAGGGCCAAATATTCTGCTGTACCACCAAAGAAGGAAACAGCAAGCGCGTAGGGTAGGCTGACTCCAATAGCACGAATCTCAACGGGAAATAATTCGGCTTTAACAATGGCATTAATCGATGTGTAGTTTGCAACAATCAAGAGTGCTGTTGTGATGAGCGCAAAAATTACCCAGTAATCTTGTGTTGTGCTCAGTGTTGTAAGAATCGGTACGGTGGTTAAAGCGCCCAAAATACCAAAGGTAATTAAAAGGGGTCTTCGTCCAATAAAGTCTGATAAAAGTCCAAATAAGGGTTGAATGACCATAAATACAAACAAGGTTGATGCAGACAACATAGTGGCTGTATCACGACTCAGGCCAATGGTATTTACAATAAATTTTTGCATGTAAGTGGAGTAGGTATAAAAAGCAAGCGTTCCTCCCATGGTGAGCCCAATAACAATAAGGACTTCTCTAGGATGTTTTAAAAGCTCAACAAAAGGATTTTTTTTCAAAGCCTTAGGGTCTTCATTTACAAATGAGTCAGTTTCTTTAATACGACAACGCAGGTAGAAGCCAATATATGCGCCCAAGGCACCAATAAAAAAGGGAATACGCCAGCCCCAGCGATAGAGTTGTTCAGAGGTTAAGAGGTAACGTTGTAAAAGAATGAGCACGGAAAGCGCAATTAATTGCCCCATAATAAGCGTTACATACTGAAAGCTTGAGTAAAAACCACGATAACGGCTGCTTGCCATTTCACTGAGGTAGGTTGCACTTACGCCATATTCACCACCAACACTAATCCCCTGTATAAGACGTGCAAAAACGAGTATGGCAGGTGATAACATGCCAACCATATCGTAGGTTGGCGCGAGTGCAATAAGCAGTGAGCCAAAGCACATCAAGATAACGGAAAAGGTAAGGGCTTTTTTTCGCCCATACTTATCGGCATATACACCCATGAGTAAACCACCCACAGGTCGCATTAAAAATCCAACTGCAAAAATAGCGGCTGTATTTAGTAGTTGTGCAGTCAGATTGCCTTTGGGGAAGAAAGACTGTGCGAAGTAAAGCGAAAAAGCGGAATAAATGTACCAATCATACCACTCAATGAGGTTACCTAGTGCGCCGCCAAAAATAGATTTGAGGCGATTTTTTGTGTTCAGTAAGCGTGCCTTCATAAGTTTTTACATCTCTAAGTCCGTTTACAACAAAAATTTAGTGTACATTTCCCACCAAACTAGCCATTTTACGGTATTTTGCCTAATTTGGCAACATACAGGAGCTCGTAGTGCGCTTATGGTTTATTATCTGTACTTGTTTTTTTGAAGGAAAGACTGAAGGGTGAGCTGATGTTAGGTAAGTATTTGTTAGAAGCGCCCCGTGTGTAAAAAGGTTAATATGTATTGGTGAACGCGTGGGTTATGCATCATTATTGCATGATTAACAGGCAGCACAATAAAATCGCTGATATTATCAGAGTGTGCGCTTGAAACAGACACTTTTCCATCGTTTTCACCGTGAAAAAAGTAATTTGAAAAGGGAATGAAGTTGAGTGTACCTGCAATCACACCGATTCGAATATTGGCAGGCAAAGGCTTTTCATTGTAGGCGTATTGGGTTGTCAGTTCCTGTCCTGCAGGCCCTGTAACTATTTTATATATCCAAGTATGCTGTAAATAATCTGCAAGAGGACTGCCGTGATGCGGTGGGCTTAGCATCACAATATGAGAGAACTCAGGCCGGTTATGACGTTCCAGATATTTCTCCAGTATAATACCTCCCAGGGAATGGGTTACAAATAAAATATGCTTAGGGTTTTGGGTGAGACATTGATTGACCATGGGTTGAATGAATTGGTTTGCGAGGGTATCAATAGATTGCTTGGTTGATGGATATGTTTGATTGATTACAGTGTAGTGTTGCCGTTTTAGGGCTTGCTCTATGCTAAACATTGCATAGTGCGTGCGTCCGAGCCCATGTAATAATATGACGCAGTCATTTTTTTGTGATGCGTGAGCGTGTAAAGAGCAGAGCAGGCCCAACATACATATGATTATTTTTGTCATAAACTCGCATCCGCTTGTTTTAAAGAGGTACTGCAGTGTACCATAATTATCTTTTATTGCTGTAATGGCACATGATGTCTAATCAAATGACTAAAGATAAAAAAGCGAAGCTTATGTGGCGTTGTAGGCGCGGCATGCTAGAGCTCGACCTTATTTTATCTCGTTTTTTAAATCAGCACTGGAATGCACTGACGAAGGAAGAACAGCTGACCTTTGAGCGTTTATTGCATGAGCCAGATCCTCATTTATATGCCTGGTTTATGGGCTATGAAACGGTTGAAGATGATGCTTTCAAACACATGGTCACCCTTATCCAACGCTACGGTAAGCCTTAAGGTATCGAGAGATTATCAAAAGAGTTTACTCTTGATGTATGGTTTCGTTATAGTCGCGTTGTTTCAATCTAATCTTTATTGGCTGATTCAATTATTGATTGTGTTTTCTCTGAGTGCGTACTTCATTTTTTTGTGGTGTATAGAAGCGCCAGGTGCTATTTGCTCTCAAATACAGTATTTGGATAGTGCCTGGCATGTGTCCCTTAAGCATCAATCAGTTGAGTGCTATCACTCGGCACGTGTTCGTTTCGATTTTGGATGGTTGATGTGGATTGTATTTAATAATCCCCAGGAGACAGGAAAGAGTGCTACGCGACACGTGTTGATATTTCAAGATCAGTTAAGCAAAGACGATAGCCGTCTATTGAGGGTGGTACTGCGCTTGCGGCCAAACTGAAGCACGCGTGGTTGTGGGCGTTGTTTTTAACGGAGTTTGACTCAGTTGGCGTTTCATAAATCGCATGCCTTCAAAAATAGGCTGTGAGACACTCTTAGGAAAGTGAAGCGGTAGGTGTGTTTCAACGTGGGTTATCACGGTATCAACACGGGCAAGCATATCCTCTAAAATAGCTTCAGCACGCTCAACAGAGTAATGGATGTTTTTAGCTGTTTCAAAAAAATGCTCGCGGCGTACATTTTTCCAAATAATATGGGGCTTTTGGGTATGTAGAGGCATGGCCATTTGAATGGCATCGGGTTGCATTTGGTTGCGTGCTATGAGCGGGTAACTTGATGTAATGTCATACAGGGGTGTTAAGTGATATTTTCCCTCTGGCTGAATAAATATACTGAAATTTTTAGCATGTCCATCGGTTGCTGCAAGTAGCCAAAATAAAACTTGACTGCAATAAAAGACATCTCTGTCATGAATGGGATTTGATGAACCGAGTAGAAATCGCATAATGGTTTTTAAGTTAGGACCGCCGTCTTTTACATATTTTGAGTGTGCTGGTACACCCAGTGCTTGGCAGAGGTCCTCAGTAGGTAGGCGCATCAGCCAACTTTTATCTTGTGCATATTTTCTGTCAAACCGTTTTACTGCAAGTGCTTGTATCTCTTCAAAGTGTAAAAGGTGTGCGTGTGCAACGGGTAGGCCAAATGCTTCCGCAATTTTTAAACAAAGCCATTCGTTTTCTAATGCGTTATCAGGTGTTTTTGATAGTTTTAAGATATGGCTTGTTGGTGTTTTATCTCTTGGTCTTGCCCATGTATCTTCATAATATAAAAAAGCAGCTTTTTCTTTTGAGCCAGATAAAGTAAAGCAAAAGGTATCAAGGCTTGGTGTCATACCTAATGGGTGGTTTCGCATATCGTATAGGCGGTGTGCAATATCTTTTTCTGTGAGCTTTTCAAAGCGTATTTTTTTGTGAAAAACAGGTATGCGCCCCGGAAATAGCTGTAATGCCCCAGGGCACTCTTTACCGAGAGCTTTCAGTAAATCGAATGTATGATTACTTTTTGTTTTAAACTTTGCTTGAATGCGAGCGCGTATTTTTGAGTTATCTGGTAAAAGATTATCAAAAAAGTGTTGTACATGTTGGTTTTTAAAAGGTGTGTCGAGCAGTGGCAATGAGAGAGAGAGGGGGCGTGCTCCAGAGGTTTCTAGCCAGCTTTGGGCATAGGTGAAATTGAGTGAATCTTTGGTGGTTTTTTTTAGGGTACCAATGGGATAGCCATTCATTAGAACCTGAAGGCTTTGATGGGTTTGTTTTTGAGTTACCATTCTTCGTTCCATTGTGACGTTTTAGGGGTGTGCTCTTCTTTGGTGAGTACAGTTGCATCTAATTTTACAGCGGATAAAATTCTGAATAGCGTTTCAAGTTTGGTACCTTCGGGCCTTTTCTCAAACTCGGAAATCGTTTGTTGCTTAAGCCCCACGAGCTTACCAACGGCAGCCTGGCTAAGCTTTAAGTTTTTCCGGCGATTCGCAATGAGTAGAGCGAGTTCCTTAGGTGAGCAAATAAACATAATTATGAGCTCTCTTCGATTACCTGGTATGCTTAACCATAACGGTTATACTGAGTGAAATCTAGATGTTGCACGTTACAGATCTTGCATTTGACTACCAAGACAAACGGTTATTACAAAATATAAGCTTTTCAGTGAAAAGAGGTGTCATTTTACACGTGAAGGGTGAAAATGGTGCAGGAAAAACGACCTTGCTTAAATTGTTAGCAGGATTGTTACAGCCTATTTCTGGAGAGATAACCTGTAAAGAGCCAGTTGCGTATGTGGGGCATCAAAACGGTGTGAATATGCGCTTAACGCCAAAAGAACATATGCGATGTGATTTAAAGGTAACGGATGATGTAGTAATGAATGCTTTATTGATGCGCTTGCATTTGCATACAGTGCGTGATGTGCCTTGTGCACTATTGTCTGCAGGACAAAAGCGGCGGGTTGGATTATTACGTCTTTTAGTGCTGAGTACAAAATTATGGCTTTTAGACGAGCCATTGGTGGGTCTTGATGAAGCAGGCATGCAAATATTCAGTGATATGATTAAAAGCCACTTAAGTAAGGCCGGCAGTGTTATTTTAACTTCACATCAATTACTACCATTTGCTTTAGAAGCACATGCACTGCAGGTTTTTCATTTATGAGTGAGCTTAGATTAATGATTTTACGAGAAGTGCTTTTACAACAGCGTGCGTTTCGTAGTGTTGTGAATGCCTGCTTGTTTTTTTTAATGGTTGTATTGTTATTGCCTTTGGGATTTGAGGCAGACATACGTCTGCTACAACATATTTTGCCAGGACTCGTCTGGATTGCCGCTTTATTTGCTTTTTTTCTGTCGGCAGAGGGCATATTTCGAGAAGAAAGTGACGCGGGTGTGTTAGAACAATGGCTGCTTGCATCTATACCGATGCATGCGCGGATTCGCATCAAACTTTTGGTGCAATGGGTGAGTTACTTAATACCACTTTTACTATTATGTGCATTGATTGCTGTATTGTTTGATTTGACGCTTTTTGAGATGGGCGTTTTGATGTTAAGCCTTGTATGCGGTACCCCAACACTATATATGTTATGTGCTTTTTCTTCGGCCTTTGGGCTCAGTTTAAAAAGCCAAGGGCTTTTTACTGCGTTGATTGTGTTACCTCTCACCTTGCCTGTCATGGTTTTTGGTGGAGGAATATTAACAACTTCCATGCAAGGATTAGCTGTACGTGGGCACTTAGCGCTTTTATTAGCAATCGCAATACTTGCTGTTTGGGGGGTTCCTTATGCAATTTCTGCAGTTATTCGTGTGAGTGTGGCTGACGTGGGTCGATAGCAGTGCTATGATAGGTGCCTTTCATTTGAATGCATCAAACGGAGTGGCCCATGTTCGAAAAAATTCAAATCCCTGAAACTGGTGAAGCAATTACAGTGAATGCGGATTGGTCTTTAAGTGTTCCCAATCAACCTATTATTCCTTTTATCGAAGGGGACGGGATTGGAGTAGATGTAACACCCGCAATGCGTACGGTTGTTGATGCAGCTGTTTCAAAGGCATATGGGGATACAAAGCGTATTGCGTGGATGGAGATTTATGCGGGTGAAAAAGCAACTAAACAGTATGGTGCAGATGACTGGTTGCCTGAAGAAACTTTACAAGCTATTCAACAGTTTGCAGTTTCTATTAAAGGGCCATTAACGACGCCTGTTGGTGGTGGTATTCGTTCTTTGAACGTTGCGATTCGCCAAAAGCTAGATTTATACACATGTTTAAGGCCAGTACGTTATTTTGATGGCACACCAAGTCCATTGAAAGAGCCATGGAAAACAAACATGGTTATTTTCCGTGAAAATTCAGAAGATATTTACGCAGGAATTGAGTGGCAAGCAGGAACTGCTGAAGCTAATCAAGTGATTGATTTTTTAAGAAACACAATGGGTGTTCAGAAAATTCGTTTTCCTGAGAACTGTGGTATTGGTGTTAAGCCTGTGTCAGAAGCGGGTACAACCCGTTTAGTTAAAGCAGCCATTCAATATGCTATTGACCAAGATCGTGAGTCCGTAACTTTAGTTCACAAAGGGAATATTATGAAGTTTACGGAAGGTGCATTTAAAGATTGGGGTTATCAGGTTGCAAAAACGCAGTTTGGGGCCGAGCTGTATGAAGGTGGCCCATGGATGGTATTAAAAAATCCTAAGACAGGTCGTGATATTATCGTTAAAGACGTGATTGCTGATGCATTTTTGCAACAAATCTTACTGCGTCCAGAAGATTATGATGTGATTGCAACATTGAACTTGAACGGAGACTACATTTCTGATGCGCTTGCAGCACAGGTGGGTGGTATTGGAATTGCACCTGGTGCGAACTTAGGCGATGGTATTGCTGTATTTGAAGCAACTCACGGGACGGCACCTAAATATGCAGGGCTTGATAAAGTGAATCCAGGTTCATTAATTTTATCGGCTGAAATGATGTTACGTCACCTAGGATGGCATGAAGCAGCTTCTCATATTATCGAAGGTATGGAAGCAGCGATTCGTGCTAAAACAGTTACATATGATTTAGAGCGTTTAATGTCTGATGCAACGCAATTAAAGTGTTCGGAGTTTGCCGAAGCTATCGTTCAACATATGGCATAATCAGCTCAGTTGCTTATGACACGTCCTCATTTTATAGTGAGATTTAAAGCCAAGGATTCCTTGGCTTTTTCTTTTTCCTTACATGTAGAATCAAAAATTCTCTCATTTATTTCCTGGCTAAATTGGATTTCAAAGACTATAAAAAAGATAAGAGGAGTTTGTTTATGTCACGACAGGTGCCGACAGAAACAGCAGGGGAATTGGTTACTGAGGTATCACTTGAATTGGCGGTACAAGCTCCAAAAAAGTATCAAGTGATTCTGTATAACGATGACTATACACCGATGCAGTTTGTAGTTGAAGTTATACAACGTTTTTTTCACATAGCGGAAGATGTAGCGACACGTTTGATGATGCAGGTACACGTAGAGGGACAGGCTGTTTGCGGTGTATTTACTCATGACGTAGCCGAGACCATTGTGGGATTGGTAAATGAGTATGCTAGGTTGAATGAGTATCCATTGTTGTGTGCGATGGAAGCTTTTTGACTTAGCTTAAGTCAGATAGGAGCGACGATTATGCTAAATAAAGAGCTTGAGTTCACATTAAATCTTGCCTTTAAAGAGGCTCGAGAAAAGCGTCATGAATTTATGACAGTTGAACATCTGCTTCTTTCGTTATTAGACAACCCAGCTGCAGGTAACGTACTACAAGCATGTGATACAGATCTTGAAGTATTGCGACGTGATTTAATTGAATTTATTGATGAAACAACCCCTAAAATTCCCGAGGGAGAATTAGAGCGTGAAACTCAACCAACGCTTGGATTTCAGCGTGTATTGCAGCGTGCGGTTTTTCATGTGCAATCTGCCGGAAAAACAGAAGTAAGTGGTGCAAATGTGCTGGCTGCTATCTTTAGTGAGCAAGAAAGTCAGGCTGTTTATTTTTTAAGACGAGAAAATATCACGCGTCTTGATGTGATTAACTACATTTCTCATGGTATTTCAAAGCAGCAGCGTCAGCACTTCCATGACAACATGAATCCTGCTTTTGATGAAGAGATGATGGGAGGAGAAGTACAAGAGTCTCCTTTAGAGAGTTATTGCTTGAATCTGAATAAACGTGCGCAGGCCGGAAAAATAGATCCTCTAATTGGACGGCATGAGGAACTACAACGCAGTATTCAAGTGCTGTGTCGTCGACGTAAAAATAACCCATTGTTAGTGGGTGAGGCGGGGGTTGGTAAAACAGCTATTGCAGAAGGACTAGCACGGCGTATTGTTGATAATGAAGTACCTGAAGCAATTCAACATTGTGTGGTGTATGCCCTAGATTTAGGTGCATTGCTTGCTGGTACAAAGTATCGGGGTGATTTTGAGAAGCGTTTAAAGTCGGTCTTGAAACAACTGAGCGAACAAGATGGTGGCATCTTATTTATTGATGAAATTCATACAATTATTGGTGCGGGAGCTGCGTCAGGTGGTGTGATGGATGCATCAAACTTAATTAAACCACTGCTTGCAAATGGTGAGTTGAAATGTATGGGCTCAACCACGTATCAAGAATACCGTGGTATTTTTGAGAAAGACCGCGCGCTTGCAAGACGTTTTCAAAAAATTGATGTAGTTGAGCCGAGCATTGAAGAAACTTTTGATATTTTAAAAGGCTTGAAAGCACGGCTTGAGGAGCATCATGGCGTGAAGTTTTCGGTACCCTCACTACGAGCAGCAGCAGAGCTTTCAGCTAAACATATCCATGAGCGATTTTTACCGGATAAAGCCATTGATGTCGTAGATGAAGCAGGTGCTTATCAAAACTTACTGACGGCATCAAAACGTAAAAAAATTATCAGCGTGACTGAGATTGAGGAAGTAGTTGCAAAAATTGCGAGAATCCCCGTTAAAAAAATCTCGACTCATGATAGAGATGTATTACGATATCTAGAACGAGATCTAAAACTGTTAGTATATGGGCAAGATGAAGCAATTACTGCACTTTCATCGGCGGTTTGTTTGGCACGCTCAGGGCTTCGAGAAGAAACTAAACCTGTAGGAAGCTTTTTATTTACAGGGCCAACAGGTGTTGGGAAAACAGAAGTTACGAATCAGCTTGCGAAAGTGCTTGGTGTCGATTTATTAAGGTTTGATATGTCTGAGTACATGGAGAAACACACAGTATCACGTTTGATTGGTGCACCTCCTGGCTATGTAGGATATGACCAAGGTGGTTTGTTAACAGAAGAGGTTCATAAACACCCACATGCAGTGCTTTTACTCGATGAAATTGAAAAAGCGCATCCTGATGTCTTTAACTTACTATTGCAGATTATGGATCATGGTACTTTAACAGATACCAACGGTCGCTCAGTTGATTTCAGACATGTTATCTTGGTGATGACCAGTAATGTTGGTGCACAAGAGATGAGCCGAAACTCAATTGGTTTTGCAGAACAAGACAATAACTTAGACGGGCTTGAAGTCTTAAAACGACAGTTCACACCAGAGTTTAGGAATCGTCTTGATGCGGTGATTAATTTTTCACCTTTAGATACACACACCATTGGGTTAATTGTTGATAAATTTGTGATGGAGCTTGAGGAGCAATTGTCTCAAAAAGCAGTTTCGTTAGCTGTTGATAAAGATGCACGGAAGTGGCTCATTGAAAATGGATATGACAAGAGTATGGGGGCACGACCCATGGCACGTTTAATCCAAGATGAAGTGAAACAGCCATTAGCAGAAGAACTTTTGTTTGGAAAACTTGCAAAAGGTGGACATGCACGCTTGACGCTCAAAGATGGTAAGTTACATTTTGAAACGTATGACTATCGTGAAGGTGTATGCTAGAGCGGCGAATGATTTAAGTTTCTGCAGCTAAGCTCATAGCGATATGCAAATTTGTAACCATGGCTGTTCTAGTTATTTGAAGTAGCTTTACCTTATTTATCCCGCGCTTTGTCGTGGGATAAATGCATTTCATGGCATTACACAGCATGCTGGCGTGGAGTAGTCTTCTTTTTGAGTAGTATCTTTACTTAATAATGTTGTTGTATCCGTTTCGTTTAAGATAACTTCAGGTAGTTCCGGTTGTTTTACGTCAAACATAGAAGACGCTGTTTGGGGTTGGTTGAGTGTTATGAGTTGCTGAAGTTTGGGGGCGTTCGGGTTTATCATAGCGGCAAAACTTGAAACTGAATCAACTGACATCAATCGATTAAAAAACATTGAGATGTCAGCTAATTGAGTATGCGTTGAATCCTGAAATTGCTCGAATTTGCTTTGAATGGTACATGCGACACTTACATGTTCAAATGGTGTTTTAATGAACCTTTTGGCGGAGGCGTACCAATAGTTCTCAGTATTTTCAGGTGGTAATACGGCATTGTACTTCATTAGTTCTTCCACAAATGGAAGGGAGGTTTCATCGTTTTCATATAACATAAGAGTCATTTGTAATGCGTTGAATGCAATCGCGTTATAGGTGAGCTGAATGCTATTGAGCGGAAATTGATGGGCTAAAACAATTTTAAAGCCTGCGAGATTTTTATTGATAAGAAAGGGATGTAAAAAGCCAGTCGTGAGTTGACGTGCTTTATCATAGGCGACATTGGTAACAATGGATTTGAGTTGTGCGCGATATACCCCTGAATGTTCATATAGAAAATTTGCGACTGGAACTAATGTTTTAGCACTCTCATTGCTTGCGCCTTGAAGTTTTCTAAGCAAGTTAAGGCTTATTTGGCCAATAAGTGCATGGTTTGTTTCTACTTGCTCATAGTGTGTGTCAACCCATTCCAAGTTTCCTGAAAGTACGTGTTCTTCAAAAACAAGCGTCACCTCATCAGGAGGGGGAGATGTTTGTCCCGAATATCCGTTCAGTAAATCAATTATGTCCTGATTTTCAAGCCGTTTTGCATAATCTAAGGCTGTTCTTTGATTACAATCAGTTCTATTGACATAGGCGCCAGCCTCTAACAGAGTTTTAACTATGTCGATTCTGTTTTGAGCTGCAGCTAATGGTAAGGCATGGTTTTGTTTTTTGCTGTCTGGCTCATTGACATCGTAACCAGCATACGTTAACTCTCTTACTTCAGCACTCTCTGCTCTATTGCGAACGGCATCATAAATTTCATTTGGCATGGCATTTCTTAGAAGAAAAAGCGAACCGCATTATACAGGTTGAGGACGAATGCCAAAATTGTATTTAAAGCAACCTTTCAATGCTCGTTGTAACTCCTCACGTCATCCTTCGCTACGCTCCCAAAGAACTTCCTTGTAACTTGTTGATTAACAAGCAATCTCTTTTAACTCAAAACCGAGTGTTTTTGCACGTAAATTTAAGTTTTTGACCATGCGTTCACGGTACTGTTTTTCATAATAATCTTGACCTACTTCATTATATTCAGCATGATTTCTAAGCA
>JASBUO010000011.1 GCA_030147855.1 Gammaproteobacteria bacterium | reverse complement strand
CGCTTCCGCTGGTGTCGTAACTGACTTCAAAGTACAATTGCTCATGGCGTATCTCCTCGTTGATTTTGTTCCCCAAGAACAATCAACAGAATACGCCACCTAATTTATTTTGCCCATACACCAGAAATCACTATAACTCATTAGTTAGAGGGGAGGTCTTTAAATTTAGATTATGGCGATTTTGGCATGAAATCAGGCGCCCATCTCCCGATAAACGTCAGGGCTTTAGGCATACAATTGGACGGGTGCATAAAGGATATATTCGCGCACCTTCATGCATATTAGCCGAACTATCTGAAACGAAGGTGCCAGGGGAGCCATTATTTATCGAAGAAGAAGGTGGTCATCGTCCATATTTACCATTAGTGGATGACATGGTTAGTTTACTACATGCACTAACACAACAAAAAGTACGTGTATTTACAGCTGAGGGTATTACGACATTGACTGCACCAGCAAATATTTTTCAACGCATCAAAGCCTATTGGGATTTAAGTGCTCATTTCAGTCAGTATGCGGCGATGAGAAATTGGCGTTCGACAAGTCAAGGTAGCCCAAAAACTTATGTGCATACGTTGCGTGCTATAGGCTTTAAAGTGGACTATATGCCTTATGATGGAGAGACTGCTGACCAAGCGGTTACGCGTTTTTTTGAATCTTAAATGAAAGTAGATTAAAAAATGATGCTGAATGAAAAAATAGTTTTTATTCTTACAGAAAAAATGAATGAGCTGGAGACTTACTTCTTTTCAGTTTATCAAAATAGTTTGTCTGACTTAGCATTTTTTACGATTTTCCTCACTTTAATATTTATTGGCCAGCATATTAATGCAAACCGCAAAATTCGCGCGGCAAGGCAATCGATACCGCTGAGTATTGGGGGGTGGGGTACTCGAGGAAAATCGGGTACGGAACGTCTAAAGACGGCACTTATCAATGCGCTTGGCTACAGTATTGTTTCAAAGACAACAGGGTGCGAAGCAATGTTTCTTTACTCACACGCTTTCGGGAAAGTTTATGAAATGCCCTTATTCAGACCCTATGAAAAGGCGACTATTTGGGAGCAAGCGAATGTGATGCTTCATGCGCAGCGTCATGATGCAGATGTTTTTTTATGGGAATGCATGGCGCTTAGGCCAAGCTATGTTTCTTTAATGCAACGTCAATGGGTATTTGATGATATTGCCACAATTACAAATACTTTCTCGGATCATGAAGATTTACAAGGTCCTGCAGGCATTAACATCCCTGAGGTAATGACAGGATTTATTCCGAAAAACAAGTTGCTCATTACAACAGAAGAAGAGATGTTACCCATTCTGTCTGAGGCTAGTGCACATCTTAATACAGAAGTAACACCTGTGGGTTGGCTTGAGGCAGGACTGATTCCAGAAGATGTTCAAAAATTGTTTCCTTATGCGGAGCATCCAGCAAACATTGCCTTGGTACTGGCTATGGCAGATAAGCTAGGCGTATCTCATGATTATGCGCTTAGGGAAATGGCTAATAGAATTGTACCAGACTTAGGTGTATTAAAAGCTTACCCTGAATCATTGATTGGCAGTAAAAAAATATTATTTATCAATGGGATGTCTGCAAACGAGCGTTTCGCGACACTTGGGAATTGGCAGCGAATGGGGCTCGATCAGATTGCATCGGGTAACCAAGCAAATGAGCTTGTCAGTGTACTTGTTAATAACCGCGCAGACAGAGTGGCTCGTTCGCAGGTGTTTGCTAGCATTGTTGTAAACGATATATATTTCGATAAGTTATTCTTAATTGGGAGTAATGTTAAGGGTTTTTTGGGATACATTGAAACTGCTTGGGCAAAGTATGCGGAAATTCTCACTTTATTTCAGGATGATGAAACTGGTGCATCTGCAGCAGAAGTGTTAACAGCATTTACTGAAAAATATCGATTATGCCATTCTTCTCGGGCAGTTACTGATAAATTACACACGATGCTTACAGGTGTGGGGATAGCAGATACTCAAGAAGTTATGCACCTAATGCAAGATATGTCTTTAAAAGACGCGTTATCTAAGCTATCAGACACAATTACATTCCCTGGTGAAGTCAATGAGATACTGCAAATAAATGAGGCACATCAAGAGCAACTCAAAGATTACCAGGCTTTAAAAGCTAAACTTAAAGACATAAGAAAAGCCGAGCATTCGTCCTTAAACCAGTTATTACGAGCATATCTATTTAAATGGTTTGAGAAAAAAATTATTACGATTGATAATCCAAATGCGTTGGGTGAAGAAATTATTGAGCGTATTGTTGAAAATACACCACCCGGGTGTAAGCACCATATTATGGGTATGCAAAATATTAAAGGCGCAGGTCTTGGCTATGTATATTGTTGGCAAGATTGGCATGCTTGCTATCAGCTATGTGAGACAATAAAGTTGGCTGGTGAGCGTATTGCAGAAGATGATTTAAACGCACTCGCTAACTTTGAAGGCTTTAATATACTCGCAGATAGCTATGTGAGAAAACTTATAGAAACCTTAAAAGAAAGCGCCGCATCGCAAACTGAGTCCATGCAAGTAGATATACAGAAAATTATTAAGACATTAGACACACAAAAAGCTCAGAGAAGGAATCGTTCGACAGTTAAGGTTCAGTCATATAAACACAAGTTTATTAGCTTCTTTACTCAGATCGCTGAGTCAATTATAGAAATAAACCGCGGCGTCGAAAGGCGCAAGAAGTCAGACCAAATATACAAAGATTTAATGTTAGAACGTATTAGCATTCAGCGTGCCATTACAGAGCTCCAGGCGCTTTACCATGCTCAAAGTAAACATTAGCCCGTTGTACGGAAGAGACAAGTTGAAAAGCGCAGGATTTGTTAGCATGACTGAAGGCATACCTGGGCAAGCTGGCATGTTCAAAATGGAACAAGCCTGCAAGAGTCACAACAGTTGGGTGGATGGTCAAGTTTTGAAATAGTGCTGCGGTATGCGCGTCTTTCAAGTGATCACTTAATAACAGCGGCTAACAGAATTGGTTCTGTCATGCAGCTCGCAGGTAATTATGGGCAGGGAGCAGAAAGAGTGTTGCAAATTTACTACATGACTACCTATAGCTCTTCACGTAATTTATGTAAGTAGTTGATTTTAAATTGAAAAATGGCGCGCCCGGAAGGATTCGAACCTCCGACCTTCTGGTTCGTAGCCAGACACTCTATCCAACTGAGCTACGGGCGCGTCGTTTTCGTGGCGGAGAGAGAGGGATTCGAACCCTCGATGGAGGTTTTGCCCCCATACTCCCTTAGCAGGGGAGCGCCTTCAGCCGCTCGGCCACCTCTCCACTTGTGCTGCGACAGTATATCAGTAATTTTTCATCGGTCAACCACAGATTTTAATAAATGAGGTGTTAAAAAAGGATTAAAAGTCCTGTATGGTGGCTATCTAAACATAGCTATTTGTAAAAAAGCGCTGTCAGGAGACAAAATGAAAAAATCTCAATCAAAATTAAAAGGGAAGGCGGTTTATGTTGTTGATGGAGCGCGTACCCCATTTTTGAAAGCAAAGGGTGTTGGTCCGTTTAGTGCATCCGATTTAGCGGTTTCAGTAGGTGAAGGGTTATTGATGCGCCAGCCTTTTTTACCCAGTGACTTAGATCACGTCATTATAGGCTCGGCAATGCCAAGTCCTGATGAAGCAAACATTGCACGTGTGATTGCTCTAAGGCTTGGTTGTGGTCACCAAGTGCCTGCATTTACGGTGATGCGAAACTGTGCTTCGGGTATGCAGGCGCTTGATAATGCAGCGCTCCAAATTGCAAGCGGTCAAAGTGATTTAGTACTTGCCGGTGGAACCGATGCAATGAGTCGTGCCCCATTACTTTTTAATGCTAAAATGACAGCATGGCTTGGGCAATGGTTTATGGCGAAAAACACGTCGCAACGCCTCGCTTTATTGCCGAAAGTGCGCCCTTCATTTTTGGCTCCTGTTATTGCTTTATTACGCGGATTAACTGACCCTATTGTCGGGCTTAACATGGGGCAGACAGCAGAGAAGCTTGCATATAAATTTAATATTACACGTGAAGAAATGGATGCTTTTGCAGCAGAGAGTCATGCGAACTTACTGAAAGCATATGAAAGCCATCATATGAGTGAGGTAATTCCTATTATTGATAAAAAAGGCAGGGTCCATGAAAAAGATGATGGTGCTCGTAGCGACTCAACACCCGAGAAACTTGCAAAATTGAGACCATTCTTTGATAAAAAATATGGCATGGTAACGGCTGGTAATAGTTCACAAATTACAGATGGTGCAAGTCTACTCTTGCTTGCAAGTGCTGATGCTGTCAAAAAACACGGGCTTTCTGTGAAAGGACGTATCGTAGACTCTGAGTGGGCAGCACTTGATCCTTCTCAAATGGGGCTTGGGCCTGTACATGCGGTAGCGCCAATCTGCGAGCGCCAAGGCGTTAAACCCTCAGATATGGATGCTTTTGAAATTAATGAAGCGTTTGCAGCTCAAGTGCTTGCTTGTTTAAGAGCATTCGATGACGAAACCTACTCAAAAGAGGTATTAGGGCTTTCAGCGCCACTTGGTGCACCACAACGCGCGCGTTTAAATCAAGATGGTGGGGCAATTGCGGCAGGGCACCCTATTGGCGCAAGTGGCGCACGAATTGTACTACATGTGTTGCGTGCCTTAGAAAAAAATGGTGGAACACGTGGTATGGCATCTATTTGTATTGGTGGCGGTCAAGGCGGTGCTATGTATATAGAGCGCACAACGGAGGTGAAGGAAGATGCGTGATGAAAAGAACTGGGTATTAACAGAAGATGCTGATCATATCGTTTGGCTTGGTTTTGACAGAGCAGGTATGGGTACGAATACAATCAATGAGGTGGTACTCGATGAGCTCAATACATGCTTGCAAGACATTGCAGCAATGAGCCAAGTCAAAGGGCTGGTTATTCATTCACTGAAAGAAAAAGGATTTATTGCAGGCGCTGATGTTAACACGTTTTCAACCTTGGATACGGCTGAACGTGCGGCAGATTTTTTACATAAAGGGCAAGCGGTATTTTCGCGTCTTGAAGCGCTTAAAATTCCAACTGTTGCAATGATTGATGGGTTTTGCTTAGGTGGTGGTATGGAGCTTGCTTTGGCTTGTGATTATCGTCTCGCAACCGATAGTGATGATACCCGTCTTGGGTTACCTGAAATTTTATTAGGGATTCACCCAGGTTGGGGGGGGGTTGTACGTTTGCCACGACTTATTGGTGGGTTTAAAGCGCTGTCTCAAGTGATTCTAACTGGGGCAATGCTGCGACCTAAAAAAGCGAAACAACTAGGCTTGGTGGATGATGTGGTACCACTTCGCCAACTAAAGCGTGCAGCCGTTTACTTTATTAAAAATAAACCTGCAAAGCACAAGCCATCTTTCATTGATGGCCTCGATAAATATGCCCCTATTCGCTTTTTGCTCGCAAAGCTATTGCGCCACGAAGTCGGCAAAAAAGCGCGTAAGGCACATTATCCAGCACCTTTTTCAGTGATTAATTTTTGGGAGAAAGAGAGCGGGTTTGATGAGCGCGCGTATCGTAAAGAGGCAGATTCAGTTGTTAAGTTAGTTACAGAAGGGGATACAGCTAAGAACTTAATTCGTCTCTTTTTGTTACGTGAACGCATGAAAGCGTTTGCAAAAACCTCAAGCTTTAAAGCAAAGCATGTGCATGTGATTGGTGCGGGTGTTATGGGAGGTGATATTGCAGCCTGGTGTGCAAAACAAGGGCTAAAAGTTACTTTACAAGATAAAAGTTATGCTCAAATAGCACCAGCTATTGGACGCGCGCATACTTTATTTAAGAAAACACTCAAAAAGCCACGTCTCGTTGAGGCGGCACAAGATAGGCTTATTCCAGACCCAGATGGACATGGATTAAAGCGTGCAGATGTAATTATTGAAGCAGTGTTTGAAAACTTAGAAGTGAAGCAAGATATCTTCAAACATGCAGAAGCACTTGCAAAACCTGAAGCGATTCTTGCAACCAATACGTCGAGTATTCCACTCAATGAAATCAGCACGGTGATGAAAAAACCAGGGCGCTTGGTCGGTATTCACTTTTTTAACCCTGTCTCTCGTATGGAGTTGGTTGAGATTGTGAGTGCTGAAAAGACCTTGTCTCGTGTTACGGATGATGCGGCCGCGTTTGTGAATCAAATCTCGCGCTTGCCACTTCCTGTAAAATCAAGTCCAGGATTTTTAGTAAATCGTGTTTTAATGCCGTACTTGCTTGAGTGCATTCAACTACTTGAAGATGGTTATGCACCCGAAGTCATTGATGAGGCTGCAAAAGCATTTGGCATGATGATGGGGCCTGTTGAGCTTGCAGACACGGTTGGTTTAGACGTGTGTTTGGCGGTTGCTGAAAATCTAACTGCACACTATGGCGGTAATGTGCCTGAGCGCATTCGTGACATGGTTAAAGCGAAGCGTCTGGGCCGTAAGTCTGGCGAAGGATTTTATCAATATAAACAAGGAAAACCGGTTAAAAACAAAGCCGTTTTAAAGCAAGCCAGTGTGACACATGATGAAGAAATTGCACATCGTTTGATTCTTCGTATGGTCAATGAGGCTGCAGCATGCCTTAGGGAAGGGGTGGTTGCTGATGCAGACTTACTTGATGCTGGCATGATTTTTGGCACAGGGTTTGCGCCTTTCAGAGGCGGCCCCATGCATTATGCGAAATCTTTTGGGCAAGATAAGCTGAACGCATCGTTTAGAGCACTTGAAACCCAATATGGTGGGCGTTTTAAAGCCGATACAAGTATTGGCGGTGGTGCAGCACCATCTAAATAGCATGAGAGATTGTTGCCAAAACACCTACATATCTTGAATATGTATCGCAGGCATGAGCAAATTGCACTTCAAATTTATTTGGAGTGCAGCCTATGATCTATAAAGGGTCGCTATCGTCTTTTACGCAATGATAAAATCGATGGCCAGATTGCTTCTGTAATGGTGTGGTGTTACAGGTACAATAGCTCAAAGCGATGGGCTTTTATTAACTTGAGTTCTGGATAAGAAAACCTAAATGGGGGCTGTGTTATGCCCCCATATATTATCAAATCAGTGATTCAATGATACAGCCTAAAAAGCGTGTTGCTTCGCCACCCGTAACCGCGCGGTGATCAAAGCTTAAAGAAAGAGGTAGTAAATGTGTTGAGCACACTTGTCCTTGCTCACTTTTAACGCCTTCATAGAGTCGTCCAACCGCAAGAATTGCAACACTTGGTGGCACAATAATAGGGCTTGCAAAGCGACCTGCAAACTTTCCAAAATTAGAGAGTGTAATAGTTGAACCTGTGAGTTTTTCAGTCGGCACAGTTCGGTTTTGAACGCTTACTTTAAAGTCGTTAATGTGTGTTCGCAAATCAGTATCACTGAGAGCGTCTGCATGATGAATCACTGGCACAAATAAACCATCTGCATTATCCATGGCAAGGCCTAGGTGGACTTCATTAAAGCACTTACGTGCACTATGCTTTGTATCAAACCAAGCATTGAGTGCGGGTTCGGCTTTTGCTGCTTCGCAAATGGCGCGAATGAGGCGCACGGTAATGTCATCCTTGCCGACCCAGCGTGAGACATCAGCTTCATCAAAAATACTAACCGGCACAACAGCTTGGTGTGACTCGACCATGCTGTTTAGCATGGCACGGTGCACACCACGCAAGGGCTCAAACCCTTCTGGTGGGGTTGCTTGTTTTTCAGCTTCTTTTTCAATGTCTTCAAGTGTGATGAGGCCAGATTTTCCAGAGCCTGTAATGGTTTTTAAATCGAGCGATAATTTTTTAGCCCGCAGGCGAGCTGCAGGTGTTGCTTTAGCGCGTACACTAGGTTCTGCAGAGCCCACGATAAAATCGTCTGCGAACTGTTGGCTACTTTCTTCAAGTGTGCCAACAACAGTGCCTTTATCTTCAGAGCTTTTTGCAGCACCTGCAGCAAAAGCTACAAGCGGCTCACCTGTTTTAATGATGTCACCCGTTTTTCCAAAGAGTTTTTCAATGACGCCTGATTGAGGACAAGGCACATCAACCACAGCTTTAGCGGTTTCCATCGAAACAAGCGGTTGCTCGAGTGTAACTTCATCACCTTCTTTAACGAACCACTCATGAATTTCTGCATCAGGTAAGCCTTCGCCTAAGTCGGGTAGGTTAAAAATAGTCATAGTTACTCCATTTATGCCAGAATATTGTGTACGCTCTGTTGAATACGCTTAACGCTCGGGATGTAATGTTTTTCGAGCTGAAAATAAGGCATTGTCACATCATAGCCTGTAACACGTTGTACAGGTGCCTGTAAGTACTCCAGGCTTTGCTCCATAATTTGCGCAGAAATTTCAGCACCCACGCCACAGGTTTTAGCCGCTTCGTGCACAATCACTGCGCGCCCTGTTTTTTCAACTGAATTTAAAATAGTATCTATATCGAGAGGTTTAATGGTTGCAACGTCAATGACCTCACATGAGATACCTTCCGCCTCGAGTGCTTGAGCTGCTTGCAGTGTTTCGTGCATGCTTGCCCCCCAGCTAATAAGGGTAACGTCTTCACCGGTTTTTAAAGTAAAACACTTACCAAGTGGGAGTGCTTCGCCATTGTCAGGAACCGGCTGCTTGACCAAACGATAAATGCGTTTTGGCTCTAAAAAAATAACTGGGTCTGGATTACGCATTGCTGCTAGCAACAGTCCATAAGCACGTTTTGGAGAAGATGGAATCACCACTTGAAGTCCTGGAATATGTGCAAATACTGCCTCAGTACTTTCAGAGTGATGCTCTGGCGCATGAATGCCACCACCAAAAGGTGCACGGAATACTAAAGGGCAGCTTAAACGCCCACGTGTACGGTTACGCATGCGCGCTGCGTGAGAAATAATTTGGTTAAAGGCAGGGTAAATAAATCCCATAAACTGAAACTCTGCAACAGGCCTTAAGCCTTGCGTTGACATACCAATGGCAAGCCCTGCAATCATCGATTCAGCAAGGGGGGAGTCGAACACACGTTTTTCACCAAAGCGCTCTTGAAGCCCTGCGGTTGCACGAAATACACCGCCATTTTTTCCAACATCTTCACCAAATACCACTACATTTTCATTTTCGTTCAGCTCATAAGCGAGTGCTTGGGTGACAGCTTCAAGGAGTGTAATATTCGACATCTTATTGTTCCTCCATTGCAACGGCCCGCTGTTCTATGAGTTCATGCGGAGTTTCGGCATAGTGATAATCAAACATGCTGGCTATCGGTTGTGGGGTGCGATTTAGGTACTCTTGTACGGCTGCCTCAATATCTGCTTTAAGGCTTGTTAGCAACGCTTCTTCTTTGGTGTTATCCCACTTGTACTCTTTTTCTAGAAAGCGTCTAAAGCGCGCAATGGGTTCTCGCGTTTGTGCCATTTCAACCTGCGAAGCGGGTTGGTAGCGCGTAGCATCATCGGCAGTAGTGTGATCTGACAGACGATATGTTATAGCTTCAACTAAGGTTGGACCTTCGCCGCATCGTGCCCTTTCAATAGCATTTCCAATGACTTCTCGGGTGGCGAGTATGTCGTTTCCATCTACCTGTACGCCTTCAAAGCCTGCGGCAATTGCTTTTTGCGCAAGGGTTTCGCAACCAGTTTGCTGCTGAAGTGGCACAGAAATTGCCCATTGATTGTTGTTGACTACAAATACAATAGGTAGCTTCCAGGTACCTGCTGCATTGAGTGCTTCATAAAAGTCACCCTCAGATGTGCCGCCGTCGCCAATACAAGCCAGAGCAACACGTGCTTCATTGCGGTGTTTAAAGGCAAAAGCAACACCTGAGGCGTGTAGGCATTGGGATGCAATGGGTACACAAATGGGTAAGTCTTTAGAGTCACAGTTAAATTGGCTACCACGTTCATCACCGCCCCAATAGCTTAAAATTTCAGACATTTTAACACCACGTTGAAACTGTGCTGCATAGTCTCTGTAGTAGGGTACAAATATATCCTCAGGTTTTAGGGCGTGCCCAATGGCTGTTGAAACAGCCTCTTGCGTGTTAATGGGGGCATAGGTGCCCATTTGGCCTGTACGTTGCAGCGCAATCGCTTTTTTATCAAAAAGGCGTGTCTGTAGCATGGTTTTGTAGAGGTGAGTAAGGGCATGTTGATCAGCGGCAAAGGCAGGAAGTTTTCCGGTTAATTCACCGTTTTCATTCAGCAACTGGAGATAAGAGACTTCAAAATGAGCAACTACGGTTGTCACAGCCCACGTCCTTATTAAGCAATTCGAATCGGGCTAGCATAGCGAGAATTGGCTTAAAAAACCAGAGTGACAATTGAAATAAATAGCCTGGCATCAAAATAAAAAATATAACACCCGAGTTCAGTTATCCCGAGTTAACTGTTCTCCACGAAATTTTATTTTTTGTTTTTTAGTCTGTAACTCCTCATGTCATCCTTCGCTACGCCCAGGATGACATGAGGAGTTACTTGAGTCTTTTAATGTTTAAAATTTAGATGCGCGTGCCCTAATTAGTGACAATATCAGTTGTCTGTATACTGTATTTACAGTAGACTGAACGACAGTTTTTTGAGACCAACAGAGTTATGATTAAATTACCGGTTATTGTAGGTATGGGGGGCATGAATGCGGCTGGACGCAGTTCAGGTGCACATAGTTATAAACGCATTTTGAGCGATGCATTGCCAGCATCTATACTTCAGGATACTTGGCTTGATTTAGGGCGTCGCATGGGGTTACCTATTGAAGATGTACCCACAGCTGAGCAAATTGACACCATTAAAGCAGGTACACTCATACGTCGTATGGAGCGCTTTGACCCAGATGCAGTGCGCTATCATCAAAAGGCGCATTTGGCTGAAGCATCGGCTGATTTAATCATTAAAAAATCAAAAACTGTTGAGGAAACCGTTAGAGTAACCTCAGATGATGACTTATTGTTACCAACTAAGGTAGCGCTGCAAGTCACGAGTGCTGGTGGGCTTCCATCAGGGTTTGATCCAGGTACACTGTATAACTCCCATCATCATCCGCGTGGTTTAAAGCTCTCAATTTATGGTGTATCCGATGCTCTAAATTCAATGGGAATTGCTTGGGATGAGGTTTTAAAACATATTAAACCGGATGAGGTAGCAGTGTTTGCAGGCAGTGCACTCGCCCAGGTCGATGAGGATTCTTTAGGCGGCGTGATTGGGCAATCGCTTTTAGGGGGACGAGTAAACTCTAAAATGATGGCCTTATCTCTAGCGGAGATGCCTGCCGATTTTGTGAATAGTTATGTCATTAATAGTGTTGGGACAACGGGACATAACGTTGGCGCGTGTGCCACCTTTTTATATAACTTAAAAGAAGGTGTTCAAAGCATTCAGTCTGGCAAAGCGCGTGTTGCGATTGTCGGGGGCGTTGAAGCTCCATTAGTGCCTGAAGTGGTTGAAGGGTTCCGAGTGATGGGTGCTCTCGCTACCGATAAAGAGCTTGCGGATATGGATGGTACAACTGCTGT
This sequence comes from Gammaproteobacteria bacterium, assembly GCA_030147855.1. Lineage (GTDB taxonomy): Bacteria > Pseudomonadota > Gammaproteobacteria > Legionellales > Legionellaceae > JAALKW01. Next base: position 23,809 of record JASBUO010000011.1, on the reverse strand, counting down.
AAATCATAGGCGTGCTTGTCGACCATTTTCAACCAATGCAGGCTTTACTCTCGCTGAAGCCGGGCAATTTGTTATTTTAATGGATGATACGTTAGCGTTTGAACTTGGAGCGCATATTTATGGCTCGGTTGCCGATGTCTTTATTAATGCAGATGCCAATAAAAAATCGATTGCAGGCCCAGGTGTTGGTAATTATATTACGATGGCAAAAGCTGCAGCACTTGCGAACACGATGTTGGGCGGGCTAGTGCATACATATGTACAAGCGCATGGCACAGGCACACCTCAAAACCGGGTAACTGAGAGTCATATTTTGAACGAAGTAGCTAAAACTTTCTCGATGAAGTCTTGGCCTGTTGCAGCGATTAAATCCTATGTTGGGCATAGCGTGAGTGCTGCTGCAGGAGACCAGCTTATTACTGCCCTTGGCGTGTGGGAACATGGTTTGATTCCTGGCATTAAAACGATTGATCATCTTGCAGATGACGTTCATCAGTCGCATTTAAATATTTTAATGGATCACCTCCATGTAGGTACCAATGGGTGTGATATAAAAGCGGTTATTTTGAACTCAAAAGGTTTTGGCGGAAATAATGCAAGTGCTGTCGTATTATCGCCAGAGCAAACACATGATATGTTGTCGCGTAAATATGGTGCTCAAAAAAGAGCGGCTTATCAGCAAAAAAATGATGCAGTTAAACGTGAAATAAAAGCATTAGATACACAAGCAATTGCTGGAAATGAACGGATTATATATCAGTTTGGTGAGACAGTGATGGATGCAGCGTCTGTTACCATGACCCCTACATCTATTCATCTTTCGGCATTTGATGCGGCAATTTCGCTGCCGTCTGAGAACCCTTATGCAGCGTATTGTACTGAAGATTTTGATGCATAAAAACGGCTAAACTAGCATCTTGGTTGAGACGGTGCTGGTAGACTGCATAAAACGCCATAACACTTTTGAGATAATTGCGAGTTTCCCCCCATGGAAGGGTTTCAATCCATATGTCAATTTCTGCAATGGGGTGCGTTTTAAGCCAACGATTCACTTGCTGCGGGCCTGCATTATAGGCTGTAACCATTAAAAGAGGGTTGTTATCAAATCGCTTTGCAAGCTCATTTAAGTAAGCAACCCCGAGTTGAATATTTTTATCAGGTGTAAAAAGTTCTTTAGTATTGTGATAAGTAGTATGCGTTTTACGCGCCATATGTTTTGCTGTCTGAGGCATGAGTTGCATGAGGCCATGTGCACCTACTGGTGAAGTAACATCATGCCGAAAAGCACTTTCTTGTCGGATAATGGCATACACCAGTGCTTCTGGAATGTCGTATTTTTTAGCGTATTTTTGAACGCTTTTCTTGTGTGCCAATGGAAAGCGAAGGCTTAACTGATGTTTCAGTGCTTTATCACCACTTAAATACACCGATTTTCCAGTCCAGTGTAATGTACTTGCAATCCAGGCAACAAAGGCACTTTTTTTCTGTTTAGGGAGTTCACTGGCAAAGTCGTTTGCCATGCGAGAGGCTTCGAGATATTGGTGGTTTTCATAAAGCGTTTTAATTTCATCTGTAATAGGTTGGTATTCTTCTAAAAGTGCTAAACTTTCAGTGGTTTGTTCTTGTTCAAATGTGAGAGGTTGCTTGAGTTGAGTGCTCGCAAGAAAGCCATAGTAATGTCTGGTTTTTGCAAGCGACTGATAAATAGGGAGAGCAACTTCTGAATGGTTGAGCGCTGATTCTGCACGCGCAAGCCAGTACTGCCAAGCAGGATCATTTTCTCGATTAGAGAGCTCGATGAGTGTTTTAACGCGTGCCCATTCATGGTTGCGAATTGCAAAGCGAATTTGCCAGTCGAGCAGGGTTTCGTTGTAAGCATCAGCTGTTACTTGATTAAACCATTGATAAGCGTCGGGTTTATTGCGTATCGCTTGGTAGAGTGCAATGTGGGATAAAAATGCTTGCTTCTGATCATTTGTGAGCATTTCTTTAGCTTTAATATTTTCCCATAGCTCAATGGCACGTTTCGGATTAGAAGATACCAAGCGTTTTAAGCCATATAGATAATAACTACTGTGTAACTGACTTTGGCTGAGGGTTGTGATACGAGTGGGGCGCTTTTGAATCAGCTCTAATGTGCGTTTCCCATAGGGGATTGGTAAGTTTGCATGGGCAACCAAATATTTTGCAAGGGTGGCGTTACGCTTTTCGAGCGCGAGTTGAACGCGCTCAAGGACTAATGCATGAGTGATAATGTTGTCCTCAATAAGCACACTAAACAATTTATCACAGGCAGGTGGCAAGTTATCACCTGTTAGCCAAATGTTTTTAGCAGCGGTAAAAACATCTTTTTGCTGTTGATACAGTGCAAATTGTTCATAGCATTGCAAGCTAATATCAGTTGAAGGTTGGTAGTGTTCACTGTAGGTTTTCCAGTTATTGCTTTTAGCCAGTGTATAGAGCCATTTTTCGCGCAATTTACGCGAAAGAGGGGCGTTGCTACCAATAAAATCAAGAAATGCAGGGCTTGGGTTTGTGGGTAGCTCTTTATTCCACGCCACATAATCCATGAACCGATTCAAATAAGATGGCTCGGGTGGTGGTGTGTTTGCACATGTTGCTAATGCAAGGCATGTGCCACATACAATACGTGCTGTCTTATTCATGTCTACTTTATGAGTTGTTGTCGCATGGTTGAGAGGGTCTGTTGGTAGTCCATACTGTTGAATATAGCAGAGCCCATAACAAATTGCGTAACACCTGCATCACTAAGAATTTTCAGGTTTTTTTCAGAGACACCGCCATCAGCCATAATAGGTAGGGCAGGGTAGGCTTGTTTAAGTGCTTTTATTTTAGGGATGACTTCTGGCATAAAAGCCTGATTTCCGAAGCCTGGGTTAACAGTCATTGTGAGGACAAAGTCGAGGCAGTGTAGGTAATTGTGAAGGCCATCAAAAGGTGTATCTGGGTTTAACACAATACCTGCTTTGCAGCCAAGTTTTTGAATGGTTTTAAGCGTTTTGTCAGGGTGTGGCGTTGTGTCTGGGTGAATGCTAATACGATTTGCGCCAGCATTTGCAAAGGGTGCAATCATTGCATCAACTGGGGATATCATTAAATGTACATCGAGCAGTATGTCTGGGAAAGTGTTACGGATATCTTTTGCAATGGCAGGTCCAAAGCTTAAGTTTGGGACATAGTGATTATCCATAATATCTAAATGAATACCATCAGCGCCCGCATTTAAAACCGCTTCAATTTCTTTTTGAAGTTGCATACTGTCTGCTGCGAGGAGGGATGGCAAAATCATTGGTGTTAACCACAATCAAAGGCGCTATTAAAGACAATATTCAGACTATATTGTTGATATTTCGCATCAAACTGGTTAGAAACACGTCTGGTTTGGCGGGTGACAATGGTTTGCTCTTGTGACACCAAATAACGCCCGTCCAGCGCAAAGTAAGCATAGTCGTCTAAATAGTAACTGATTCCTGCGATAGCTTGCCCGACAAGCCCTGAGCGGCTTTTATTACTAGGGGTAACGCCAAAATTTTCCAGAAAAAAGTTTTCAAGATTATTACCAAGTTTTACGTCGTTATAATAAAACTCGATTTGATTCACGATGTATGCATATCCAATACCAAGACCAACGTAGGGGACAGCTTTAGAGGAATAATCACCAAACAAATCATAAAAAAAGTTAAAGGTTCCAACGCCCGATTGAGTTTGTCCACTTAAGCGGAGCTGGGTGCTTGTATCGGGGCTATGGATGGTAACATCATTTAAACGTAGATAACTGTAGGGATTATTGTTATAAATTCCCTCAAATTCAATACGAAAATTATCACAAAAGCGATATCCAATTTGGCCACCAACGCTCGCCATAATGTCGTGTCCTAATTGCCCCGGCCTTTTAATGCCTGAAGGGTTAGCAGGGGTGACATCATTGATGTAGGTGAACTTGACATTGGCGGCATAGTTGGCACCCACAATGAGCCCAGCATACCATTCGGGTTGTGGGTTGAAAGCATGGGAGGCACTTGCTGTAATGGTAAGGCTCGCAAGCACGGTGTTAATAAGCCATCTCATGAAACTGTCCTTAGTTACCATTGTTCTTATTAAAAATTATTTGTATTTTGCCTCATCATAGCGATAAATAATACTAAAGTTTGCAAGATGCGCTTGGTAGATTTTTCCAAGTTCAAAAACATTGTCGGTGCCTACGTAACGATAGGCTACACTCAGTGCATAATTTTCAGAAAAATTAAAGGTAACACCCGCTGTTCCTTGATAAGCGAAAGCACTGTCAGCAACACGGAAATCAAGTCGGTTCAAGCGCGTATTATCGATTTTAACATTAATCCAGCCATACCCAAGACCAACCCCCAAAAAAGGCGAGATAGCAGGAATAATCATTGGAAAGTCGTAATACACATTAGCGATGCCAAAAATGGCATTGCTATAACCTGCAATACGTGGGTCCTTTTCTCCATTCTCATAAATGTGGCCAAGCATGGCACTGATATAGGTGACTTGGCCTTCATAACGCATGGGATTACTTTTATAGCCAAAACTACCCCCAACATTATATTCGGAGTTGTAGTTTGCATCTGTATAAGTGATGCTATTGTATGTTTTATTAACGTTATTAGGGACATAAGCATAACCACCGAAGGCGCTTGAGTACCAACCATCAATGGGGACTGCGGCAGTGGCCTCTGACAGAGAGAGAACTAGCGTACAAGCAATAACCGTGCGTCTCACAGGTTTCCTAGACAAATATCAACTTCTTCCAATGGTATCGATTTGCCGAAAATTTGCAAGTGAGTATTAGGACCTATTGACATTCCCCTCCGCCCCAAGCCTTATCGAATATCAAAAGGAATAGATGTAAGCATAGTCCCCTTATTGCTACATGCCAGTGGCTTCTGAGTTTGCTGCCCACTGACTTTAAAAAAGCGGAGTGTCTCATCTGTTTTAAGAGCAGCGAGGGTATCCTCTGCGGGAGAAGCTTTCAGAGAGAGTATGCGGCTTGAAGAATCTGTATTGGATTGGCAAACAAGGCGCAGTTTCTTATAGTCCTTAATATGCCATAACTTAAGACCTCCTTCTGGATAGCCGTGACTACTTACAAAGTAGTTGGGATTTTGTAAACATTGGATTCCCGTAATTTGTGTGCCGGTATCGTATTGGTCGCTGATATTGCCGGAAGTTGTGTTGAGTAAGCAAAGTGTTTTATCCGCCGTTCCACCGCCTGAGATGAGATAGTTACTTTGATAAAACGCAAGCGCTTTAACAGCTGCAGTGTGTGCGTTGTGACTAAGTAAAGGAGCACTCGGATTGCGAATATCCCATAGTTTAACAGTGTCATCATTACCACCGGTTGCAAGATGGTAGCAGTTATTGAAGGCAATTCCCGGAATAGACTGTGTGTGTGCATTGCCCTGGAAGTGGACACTGCTTTGTGCCTGTCTTATATCAATAATATTGAGTGCGCCGAGTGCGCTGCCGCAAGCAAATGTGGTTGCGCCTATTTGTGACAGCGAATAAAGTTTGGCTGTAGTACCGGTACCAATCTCTTGAAAGTATGTGCCGCTTTCTATGTCGTGTAAGCGTAGCATGCCATTACTCCAGCCTGAAAGCACACTGGTTTTATTGGCAGGGAGAACGGAGTTGACGAATGTGCCCCGAGCTATGATCTTTGATTCGGTTATTTTGTGGCCACTCACTGAACTGCACATTATGTTTGATGCGTATATTGTACTATATAAGGCCGAACCATTAACGTCACCATTGTTGTCGGTATGTGTGAGAGCAAGCAATAAATAATTTGCTGTGCAAGCCAGTGTGTTTGAGTAAAAATCATTTAGGTAGTCTGGAGCATTGAGTATCTTGGTTGCTATCAGTTTATGTTGATAAGGGCGGGGAGACTTTTGGGGAAGTCGAAAAAGTGAACTTCGTGGACTAGAAGGTGAGTCATATATCTCAAGCTTGCTTCTTTTGGGTGGCGAAAACAACAAAATACGCGAGTTGCCTTCAGGGTTTAAAACTGCCTTGAGTGTGGTCTCGCGGGGTGATAGCTTTTTGCCAGTAGATTGTGCGGTGAGCAAACTATGTGGTATATCGTTTGTTCGACGCAAGGGAACGAAGCGGTCAAGCGTTGAGGGTGCCGGTGCTGCTCTTTTCAGAGATACGCGTTTTTGAATAGGTATGGGAGATGTAAGCTTATCAAGGGCTGTCATAATTGTATTGGCTTCATTTTAAGAATGACATAGCATACAAGAAACAAAACAAAGTGACAATAAAAGAATCTAAGTGCTAAAACTTTGAGGTTACTGGGTAGCGCCAATCACGCCCAAAAGCTCGCGCTGATATTTTGGTGCCTGGAGGTGCTTGACGACGTTTATATTCGTTGCGTCGAATGAGTTGTATAACTTGCTTTACGGTAGCAGGGGTGTGCCCTTTTGCAATAATATCTTCTGTGCTGAGTTTTTCATTCATGTAATATGAAATAATGGCGTCTAGTTCAGGGTAGTCAGGGAGTGTATCTTGGTCGGTTTGATTGTCAGCGAGCTCCGCAGATGGAGGGCGCGTGATAATACGTTCAGGAATAACCATACTACGCGTATTGCGATGACGGGCAAGTGCATACACTAGCATTTTGGGTACATCTTTAATGGGGGCGAACCCACCGCACATATCTCCATAAAGCGTGGTATAGCCCACGGCACTTTCACTTTTATTGCTGGTTGAAAGCACAAGCTTTTGTGTACTGTTAGAAAAAGCCATGAGCAGCATGCCGCGCAGGCGTGCTTGAAGGTTTTGTTGTGCGATGTCAGGCACGGTTTTTTCTGGAAGCGCTGGGGCTAAGGTATTGAGAAGGGCTTCAAAGCCTGGTTCAATCGAAAGCGTGTGGCATTGAACGCCAAAATTTTCAACTAGTTTTTCAATATCTTCGGTACTAATGTTTGAGGTGTAGCGCGAGGGAAGCGCTAAAGCTTCTACATTGTCAGCACCAAGCGCATCAACTGCGATGGCAAGAGTTAGCGCTGAATCAATGCCGCCTGACACGCCAAGCAATACACCTTTAAAACCATTTTTCTGAATGTATTCTGAAAGCCCCAAACAGAGCGCTTGATAAGTGAGAGTATGTGCATCTAGCGTTTCAGCAATGTCAGAATGGATGGTTTGTTTTTGAATGTGGACGGTTTGCAGATGCTCCTTAAAAGCAGGTGCTAGTGCTTGAATGGTTGCATGATTATCGAGCACAAACGATTGTCCATCAAACACTAATTCGTCTTGTCCCCCAACCAAATTGACGTATACAAACGCCAGGTGATTGGGGGCATGTGCTTTGAGTAAATTAAGACGTTGCTTGTCTTTATTTACTTCAAATGGTGAGGCATTGATGCATACGAGTAAATCAGCACCTGCATCAATGATTTGTTCGACGGGACCCTTATTCCACATATCCTCACAAATACAAAAACCGATATTATGTTGTTTAATGGTCAGTAAACAGGGGGTAGCAGGGCCTGGCTCAAAATAACGTCTTTCATCGAATACTCCCGTGTTTGGGAGGTGCTGTTTTTTATAGACAGCGCTGACATGCCCTTTGTGAATAATGCTCAGTGCATTGTAACAATAGGCACCTTCTTGATGGGGGTGCCCTATCACAACATACGTGTCTTGTGTAGCGTGGCAAATGGCACTTAGTGCACGTGTCACACGTGTCATCAATGCCTTCCGCAGTAGTAAGTCTTCCGGAGGGTAGCCTGTGAGGGCGAGCTCGGGAAATATAATGAGGTCGTGCGTTGCTTGATGCGCTTCAATAATATCAATAATTTTTTGCGCGTTGGCATCGATTGCACCAACCGTTGGATTGATTTGGGCCATTAAAAGCACAAGCGAATGGGTCATGCGTTGCTCGCCTCATTACTGTCTGGATATTCAATAAAGCAGGCATTATAAATAAAGATACTTGCCTCTGTCACGAATAAGTAGCAATGAGTGATGACTATTCAAGGCCTAGATTTTTTATCGATATGCTTATTTTCTCCTAAGTGCTCAATACCTGATTGAAGGTCTTCAAACGCTCTTTTTTTTGTGTCGTTTGTGACTTTCAGGCGATCAAAGAATCTGGGGTGACGATCCTTTTTATCAGACTCAGTTGTTTTTTGGCGGTGAGCAAAGTGGAATAGGTTTTTAAGTCCTTCCGATAGTTTGTAGAAGGGGGATGCGATGTGCTTTTTAAACCATGAGCTGGACTCATTGATATCAAATGCTGCTTTTTCAGGGAAAGCTTCAAGGGCTGTGGATGCAATTTCTTTAAAGCCATCCAAGTTGCTGGTCGTTTGGAATGTATTCATAGCGTGGTCTAAGACTTTAATGAGAATTTTAGCATGTAGAGTAGCAGTTGAATGGTCATTCTTTGTTTTTCCGCTTCCGATGGCATCCGCTTGAGTGTATAGTGCATCAACTGATGTACTAAACGCTTGTATAAGTGCTTTATATTCCTCTGTAATCATTTTTTTATCTTTCTCGCATGCATTTTTAACTGCGTCGGTTAAGTCGAGTGCTTCCATGTAATCTTCATTGTGCATAGGAAGTGTGTTCCTGATTGCTTCAGCAAATGCATAGAGTGCATGATGGCGCTCAATTCTTATATCAATGGCAGTTTCTTCGAGAATGCTTTTGTGTTCGGTTTTGATATACTCATTGAGTGCCTCGAGCGTTTCAATAATGGGTAATGCACTATCGGCTGTGTCGTTTGTTACTTGCCCATGTTTTTTTTGATAAGCGGTTATTTTCTGGCTGAGGGCTTGGCGTGTTTTGGCAAGGTGTTCGTTCAATTCATTAGGAAAAAAGGATTGGAAAGTGTCAAGCATTTCAAGCAAGCTACTTGCTGCGTTTAAATCAGCCTCATTATCGATGTTAATTTGCGTCAAGTCTGCCTGACTTGCCTCTAGAAATACGGCATCAAGTTTTGCACCAAGCTCATTGCGTTTGCCTGCACTAAGTGGTGAAAGAATGCCCGAAATATTATCGGTAATAAAGGTTTCTATTGCCGAGTTAGAGGTAACGGCAAGTTCTAGTCGTGAGAGCACATAAGCGGCTGTCGTGCCATCTTTTATTGTTGTTGCTTCAAGTGCCTCACGCAGTTTTACAATTTTTGCAGAGGCTTCTTGTGCTCGAGGTACAAGGCTTTTCAGGTCTAATAAGTTGAGCGTAACCATAGCTACTCCTTATTTTCTATTTATCACCCCAAACTACCACCACCTGTATTAGGTGATGTATTTTCTTCATCATTACCTAGGTTTTTTTCTGTGTCTTCTCTAAGCGTTTCAAATGCTTTGGTCGTACCTGTTGTAGAGGGTTTAAACATACTAATAGAACGAACAGACTCAGGCCCTTTTTGAATGACCCAATTAATACCCGCTTTGAGTGCTTCGAAAGGTCCAGAGATAAATTTTTTGAAAAGTGGGTGTGAGCGGTTGGCCGCAAATGCAGTTTTTATAAGTTCTGATGAGAAAGCCTCAAAAGTCGCTTTAACATCTGCCTTAAATGTTTGTATATCCCCTGTTTTCTTGAAGTTTTCTCGGGCTTCATCAAGCTGCTCAACTACTTTTTTTCCGTAGGTAATAGCATCATCAAAGCTATTTTTTGTGCGCTCAGGATTAATTTTTTTACTAATGTCTTCAAGTTTCTGAATTTTTTCTTTAAAAGGTTGAGTGAGCTTAGCAACCTGTTCAGATATTGAGCTTGCTTCGGCGTTGATTTTTTTTGCAATGTCACTTGTTAGCTCAACCGTTTCTGTTGGCTCGGCTTGAGGCACTCCTTTTTGAGGGGCTTCTTGTGGGGGAGGTGTTTTGTTACGTCCCATTAACCTATCTAATAGCTTAGTTTGTTTCTCGTGCACTAATTCACTAGGTTCTAGTAATTCATCTCGTAATTTAACTTGCAAGTCATCAATGGTACTTTTTAAAGCTTGATAACGTTCAAGTCGTTTATAAGCAGTTGCTTCCGCCTCAATGTTTTTGACGCTTTCTTTGATGTAATCATTAAGTTCAGGCAATGTTTTAATCGAATCAATTTCCTGATTTGTATGTGCTGCTTCATAAGTTTTAATTTTTTCAGCGAGTGCGGCTTGTTTTATTGCAAGGTATTGGTGTGGTTTTGGCAGCATGTATTGCAATGTTTGGCAAAGCTCAAGCAGTGCTTTTGCGCCAGCTAAAGAAGCATTGCCCGTAATTTGCAGCTTATCAAGATTGATATCACTGGCTTCATCGAAGTTGTCATTGAGCATTTTAATGATTTCTCCGCGCTTGCCAGTGCATTTGCCGTCATAGAGAATTGCAAATCTATTTTTTTCTGCAAAATTACCAATTTTGGATCCTGTTTCCACTGCGGCTTGAAAAGTCTTGACAATAAGCTCAAGTGTGTCTTTTTCATCTTGTTCACAGTTATCTAATAAGGAACTAACACGCGTAGATATGTCGTTTATTATTGCAGCGGTCGCTTCAGATTTATCACCAATGGCCTTGAGTTGCCTCAAATCAAAAGTCATTTCAGTTCTAGCTTGCATACCACACCTCGATCTGTATATGGTCTTTATGTTAAAAATATAGATTAATTGATTGATAGTTGCAATGATGGTGTGTGCTTGCTAAAGGGAATGTTTAAGCAAATCTGATTTACGTGAGGCTTAAATATCGATATGATGTGACCTGAATTTTTAGAGGAGTGAGTGATGAGTTTTTTTATTTCAGATGCAATGGCTGATGCAGCAGGGGCTGCGGCACCTCAAGGGGATGGTACCTTTTCGCTTGTGATGATAGGTGTTATTTTTGTTTTATTTTATTTCATGCTGATTCGTCCTCAGAACAAGCGTGCCAAAGAGCATCGTGAGCTTATCAACAAAATTGAAAAAGGTGACGAAATTGCAACGGCGTCTGGTATTTTAGGCCGTGTAGTTCAGCTTGATGAGCAATATTTGAAAGTTGCTATTGCAGAAGGCACTGAAATCACCTTACAACGCAGCGCTGTGAGTGCAGTATTGCCTAAAGGAACGCTTGCTGCGCTGTAGTTAAATGGATTAACCATAAACAATAAGAAAAAAGAGATTTACAATGCAAAATAAGTACCCTCTTTGGAAAAATATTACGCTTATCTTATTGGTCTTGGTGGGGCTTATTTATGCAATTCCGAATGTCTTCACTGAAGAGCCTGCAGTGCAGGTTTCATCAAGAACACCTATGATGCCAACCGCTTTAAAAGCAAAAGTTGAGCGTATGTTGCAGCTTGCACATCTTAAGTTTAAAAGTGTTACAGCTGACTCAGAGTATCTTGAGGTACGTTTTGCATCCACTGATGTGCAGTTGCAAGCACGTGATGTCATTAAATCAGGCCTAGGCCCTGATTACACAGTGGCACTCAATTTAGTCCCTTCAACGCCTAAATGGTTTTCGAAAATTGGCGCAGAGCCCATGAAGCAAGGGCTCGATTTGAGGGGTGGGGTGCACTTTTTACTAGAGGTCGATGTTGAGAGTGTTTTAACGCGACGCTATGAAGGGTTGATGAAGGCAGTTGGCCGTTCGCTGCGAGAAGCAGAGCTTCGTTACTCGGGTATTCGATATGTGCCTGAAAAAGGTGTTGAGATACGTTTTAGAGATACAGATACAAAAGAGAAAGTAACCACCTTCTTAAGAACTGATTTTCCTGATTTGTTTGTTAAGTCTATAAAAGAAACGCCTGAGTTGGTGTTGTCTTTGTCTGATGCTGAACTTTCAAAAATCCGCCAAAATACCATCGACCAAACCATGAGCATTTTGAGAAACCGTGTGAATGAGTTGGGTGTTGGCGAAGCTGTAGTGCAGCAACAAGGTGCAACACGTATTGCAGTTGACTTGCCTGGCATTCAAGATGCAGCGCGAGCAAAACAAATTCTGGGCGGTACCGCAACACTTGAATTTCACTTGGTAGATTCAGAGCACGACCCAATCATTGCGAAAAAAACAGGTGCTATACCCGTTGGAACTAAGTTTTATCTGATGGAAGGGCAGCCTATGCTCTTGATGCGACAAGTCGTTTTAAGTGGAGATTCCATCACCAGTGCAATGTCAAGTTTCGACCAGCAAAGCGCATCTCCTGCCGTTTCTATTCAGTTAGGTGGTGGTGGTGAATCTTTCTTCACGAAGGTAACACGCGAAAACATTGGAAAACGTATGGCCATTGTGTTTGTAGAGTCGCGTACTAGCATGCAAACCATTAATGGTGAAACCAAGCGTGTTACACATCATGAAGAACGTGTGATTAGTGCCCCTGTGATTCAAAGCGCGCTTGGGAATAACTTTCAAATTACAGGCCTACATGACTCAAAAGAAGCGGCCGATCTAGCTTTATTGTTACGTGCAGGGGCATTGCCTGCGGCAATTTATCCTATTGAAGAGCGTACGGTTGGGCCAACTCTTGGGCAAGAAAATATTCATCGGGGCATAGTTTCTCTTGAGATTGGCATGTTGCTCATTTTAGTGTCGATGATAGTGTATTATCGCTTTTTTGGTTTGGTTGCTAATATCGCGCTTGTATTAAACCTGATTTTACTCACAGCATTATTGTCGCTTTTGGGTGCAACACTCACTTTACCTGGTATTGCAGGGATTGTCTTAACCGTTGGGATGGCGGTCGATGCAAATGTTCTTATCTATGAACGAATCCGTGAAGAACTCCGGGCAGGGATGTCGCCACAGGCCGCAATTCATGCAGGCTATGACAAAGCATTTTCAACCATTTTGGATGCAAATGTTACCACTTTAATTGTTGCCGTTGTATTGTTTTCTATTGGCACCGGGCCTGTACGTGGGTTTGCTGTGACGTTATCACTTGGTTTGTTAACCTCAATGCTAACTGGCATAACTTATACGCGTGGTATCGTGAATGCAATTTATGGTGGTCGAAAAGCGATTAAGAAGCTTTCAATTGGTATTTAAGTGAACAAAGAAGGGGATTTCTGTGGAGTTTTTTAATCCAAATTCAAACGTTGATTTTATGGGTGCGCGTCGTTGGACGGCATTTTTTTCAGGTTTGATTTTTGTATTATCGATTGCAGCATTAGCCGTGAATGGATTGAAGTGGGGGCTTGATTTTACGGGGGGTACGCAAATCGAGGTCTCATACAAGGAAGCAGCTGATTTAGCTTCTATTCGTTATGCTTTGTCTGAAATTGGTTTTAAAGAAGCACAAGTTGTACGATATGGTACATCGAAAGACGTGTTAATTAGTATTGCACCACGAGCGGGTCAAGAAGCAAGTAGCTTGGTTGAGCGTGTGATGCATGTGTTGCCTGGCGCTCAAAAGCAGCGTGTTGAATTTGTTGGGCCACAAGTCGGACACGAACTTGCAACGAAAGGGGCTTTAGCCATTTTTGTTTCGCTGCTTGCAACCATGGTTTATATTGCATTGCGCTTTGAATATCGCTTAGCGTTTAGCTCGGCTGTGGCATTGGTGCATGATCCGGTTCTCATTTTAGGCGTATTTGCTTTTTTCCGCATTGATTTTGATTTGAAAGCGCTCGCAGGCCTTTTAGCCGTCATTGGTTATTCTTTGAATGACACGATTGTGGTGTTTGATAGGGTGCGTGAAAATTTTGTGAAGTTGCGTCGTGCAACACCCATCGATATTATGAATACTTCTATTAACCAAACGCTTTCGCGTACCATTATGACTTCAGTTTTAACGTTATTTGTAGTGGTTGCGTTATTTATATATGGAGGCGAGGCAATCCATGCATTTTCTCTGGCTTTGATTATTGGGATTATGGTAGGAACTTATTCGTCTATTTATGTTGCGGGTGCACTTGCCGTTGTTATGGGGCTTGATAGAAAAGATTTTCTGTCAAGCGAAAATAAATTAGTGGATGCGCCTTAAAAAGGTTTGTTAGAGCTCACAAATAGAGAGCTCTAACGGACTGCTCTGGTCGTGAATTTCACGCATAGTTTTTGCTTCACACAATCTCAAACTCAAACCATGGTGTCCAATTTGCATTTTGGGGATTTGTGCATTTTCCTTTTTAATACGTACTAAAATTAAGTGACAGGACTTTTTGCTATTGTGGGGTAGCGGGCACTGAAAAAAACCATTTTTGGGAATAATTTCTTCAAAATGTGCTCTATCGCGTAATAGCGATAGATACACTTGCACGGTAGTTTTTAAGGGCTCAAGCTGATGTAGCCAATACATTAAATCTGCCTGGCGTGCAGCTGCATCAGACTCGAGCCAAAATAGCAGCTGGGGCGTATAACTTTCTCCTTCTGGCGTTTGTCCACTGGTACTGAGGCCTGTTGCATGCAGAAAAGGATCAGCATAAATATCTCTACCAAATCGGCCAGCCAATAATGTGAGCACTTGAGTTTGGTTAGAGAGCGCTAAAGCGTGTGCGTTTGAAGGTGTGGTGTGTGGCTTTTTGAGGATATGCTCGATGCGGATAAACTCTTTTAAGAAACGCCCTTTGAGCTCGGGTTTTTCAGTGAGTTTGATCAGCTCAAACAAGTCATTGAGTGCCGCGTGGTGAATAACAGGATGTTGCTCAAGGCTTGCTTCTTGAATAGTAAATAACAAGCGCTCGGCGCGTAACGCGACCCGCGATAAATAATGAGTTCCCAGCTGAAATGTGATGGTATCACAAGCCATTGCAGTATAGACGCCGTCCTAAGCTTCAATCTAAGACCCTAACACAAATAATATTTAAAATCATCTCCTGACATTAAAAATTGCTCGACAGGCTGGGGTGCATCACTTATGCTCTCAGTTAGATTTGAGATAAGGAGCATTCTGATGAAAATAAAACAGGTCTGGTTAGGGATAATACTTGCTGTGTGCGCTGTTTCGGTTGCTTTTGCAAAAGCACCCACAGGCAAGTGGATTACTGTCGACGATAAAACAGGGAAAAAACGCTCTGAGGTACAGTTAACAGTAGAAAACGACCAACTTTCAGGAAAAATTCTTCGTATATATGCTGAGAAAGGAGATACAGGTATTTGCAAACTATGCCCGGGACACTTTAAAAACCAACCTATTGAAGGCCTCACTTTTTTATGGGGGCTTAAGGAAAATAAAGATGGTAGTTGGAGTGGGGGAGAAATTCTAGATCCTAAAACCGGAAAAATTTATCACGTTAAGATGACACAAAAAGGGGATAAGTTATATGTGCGTGGTTATGTGGGCGTATCGCTTTTGGGACGCACGCAGATTTGGGTACGTGCATAAATATATGGTTTAAAAACACCATGAAGTCTGAATTTTGGCTTTTTCAGGTTTCATCTTCAACTAACCCACACAGTTATCCACGGAATGTGTGGATAACTGGCCGGTGTCGCGAATGACGACTGTGTGGTTCTGTCAGATTTTATGTTAAATCAGGAACAATTCGGGCAAGTAGGCGGAGGGAAATATCAATAGGCCCTAACCAAAATAATTTGTTTTTTACAACTTCTCATCGGACCAGAAGTACAGAGACGCATCATTATTCCTTGATAACTACATCAACAAATTACTGCTCAAATTGGTTACCTAACATTTAGGCACGAAGCAATGGAATCACAGCCTACACAAGCTGTTCAGGCTAATTTGGCCGTGTTCTCATCTGCTACATCTGTCCTAATTTGCGGAAAGTAAGTTTTTACATCCAGAATATTTCTTATATTAAGCTTCTTGCCCATATCACGATCTTTACTCCATTGGCTAATTAGGGTTACTTGATGAACATCTAGTTTTTCTTTATTGATAAGTAATTCAAGTAATGCATCTGTTTTCATGGGACTCTCATCAGCGCACCCCGTTTTAAAAGCATGATGCGTATATGAAAGATATAACTTAATCGAGCCATCCGTAGTTACTGGTATTCCTTGCTCCCATGCCTCTTCTGGTATTTGGATCAATTTACTCAATTCATTTGGATTACACCATGCGATAGAGGGATACATTATTCGTAAATATTGCATCGTTTCTCGAACATCCATTTCGTTACTATTTGAAATAATGTAAACGTTATTGTCCTTTTCTCTATCGAAAAAATAGTTGAGATTACTATCAGTAGCCTGATCAAACTGCATGCGGGCAAGCCAAGCTTCTTCAAGCAGAGCTTTCGCAATCAATGCAGACGTTAGCTCTTCAAGTTTTGAGACATCATGAAGAGTGAGTAGTTTCTCTTGTTTATTAAATAACCGTTCTTTCACATCCAATGAAAAATCAGTCTCTGCCAAAAAGGGGAATGACTTCAGTAACTCACCCAAAAAGTGATCAGTTGTCATTTTTCCGGTTTTATACTGAGAAATAAGTGGCCAGTTAATTTGGCTGATGACCCAGCCAACACTATAAATTGGTGCAGAAAAAGTACCAAAGCAGGAGGATAAAGGCATTGTTGATGGCGGAACATAACTTGCATAAAGATTAGCAAATGCTGCAATACTCAACCATTGGCGCGCTAAGCTTTCATTTAGATATCCCATCATGCGAGCAGGCATACTTGTGTCTTTTTGTGGTTCAGCCAAAGCTGATAAGTTAATAATTGTTGTGTTACTCATAAACTGCTTACTTCTCTAATACGATTATGTTCAAAAATATTTTGGTTAAATAATTGTTAGAACAAAACTTGCTCTACGATGCCCTATGTTATAAAGAGTGGGTTAGATGAATCAATATTTAACAAGTAACCGTGACGCCTATAACACTTTTAACGATAATTCTAAACGAAATCGGGCTACTTCTTCTGGTGCATCGAGATAGTTCACATACGCTTTTACATCAATTGGTTGATTCACGCGATGTTTTTTTTTGTAAGAGGTTTCTATCATTTGCTGCACGGTGTCGCCCATCTGACTCACAAAATAAACATCCTTTTCTGGGCGGCGTATAAAATCTGCTGTAAATGACTTGAAGGCAAGGGATACATTACGGTTGCTTTTTTTTGCGTGATAGAGTCCGTGAAACCCTCCAGCAAGGTCGGCCCCAATGCTTAAAGCACCAAAATACATGGAGTTTAAATGGTTTTTATTGCGGCGACGGCAGGGAAGTTTAACCACAATTTCTTGATCATTAATGGACACTAGTTTGGGTTTAACATAGCTGATGAGAGGGACTTTAGTTTTGCTAAAAGACCATAACATCCATCTGAATCGGGTGAGTGCGCGCATATAATAGCTCAGTTGCTTATGGTGGCACTATTAATAAATGTTCATTGAGTAAAAATCAAGATGCTAGGCTTGTATGTTTTATTGCATGGTATTTATAAAAGTAACTCCCAGATAGGGATGACGGACCTTGAGTGTTACTTATAAAATACCTTAAAACGCGCTACACTACAGCTTTCTTTGAAGATATAGATAAAACGTATGGCAGAAACGAAAACACCACCCAAAGTAGCCGATAGTCTAAAGCGCCCACCTCATTCCGCTGAGGCAGAGCAAGCCATTTTAGGCGGGCTTATGCTTGATAATCAAGTATGGGATAAAATTGGCCATAAATTATGTGATGCTGATTTTTATCGCACGGAACACCGTTTATTGTTTCAATGCATTTCAAATTTAGTTGCTAAAAATCAACCTTTTGATGTAGTGACGGTTTTAGATGGTTTAAAATCAACGAATCGAGCTGATGAAGCAGGTGGTGAGGCATATTTGTTTGAGCTTGCAAACAATACACCAAGTGTTGCCAATGTTTCAGCTTATGCTGATATTGTGCGCGAAAAGTCCGTTCAACGACAACTGATTAGTGCTGCAGGTGATATTGCTGATGCAGCATATCAACCAGGTGAGCGCAGTGTCCCTGATTTACTCGATTTTGCAGAAACACGTGTTTTCGCGATTGCAGAGCAAACGGCGGCAGAGGGTGGTCCTGAGGCCATGCAGTCGGTTGTGGTGCGAGCAGTTGAAAAAATTGATGCCTTATTTCACAAAGGAAGCGCCATTACGGGGCTTCCAACAGGCCTTACCGATTTAGATGAGCTTACCTCAGGGTTACAAGAAGCGGATTTAGTCATTGTTGCAGGTCGCCCATCGATGGGTAAAACAAGTTTGGTAATGAACATTGCAGAGCATGCAGCGCTTGAGGTGAAAAAGCCAACTTTGGTGTTTTCGATGGAGATGCCTGCTGACTCGCTTGCCATGCGAATGATGTCATCGTTAGGTAGAATCGATCAAAACCACATTCGAACGGGTAAGTTGAGCGATGACGACTGGTCGCGTGTGACTTCAACGGTTCATATGTTGTCAGAGGCCAGTTTATTTATTGATGACTCTCCCTCATTAAGCCCTGCAGAATTGCGCGCACGTGCAAGGCGCTTGGTGAAAGAGCAAGGCCCACTAGGACTGATTGTGATTGACTATTTGCAGTTGATGAAAGTACCAGGCTTTCGTGCTGATAATCGTGCTGCCGAAATTTCTGAGATTTCACGCGGTTTAAAAGCGCTTGCAAAAGAATTGAATGTGCCTGTCATTGCGCTTTCTCAGTTGAATCGAAGCCTTGAGCAGCGCCAAGACAAGCGTCCTGTTATGTCTGACTTACGAGAATCTGGTGCTATTGAGCAAGATGCCGATTTAATTTGTTTTATTTATCGTGACGAAGTATATAATGAAGACAGCCCAGATAAAGGCTGTGCTGAAATTATTATTGCAAAACAGCGAAATGGCCCAATTGGTAAGGTTAAAGTAGCATTTTTAGGCCAATATACGCGGTTTGAAGATTTGGCTTTTCAGGGCTATCAAACCCAAGGAGGCGTAAATCATGACCAGGCCGACACGTATCGAGGTTAATACCTCAGCCCTTCGACATAATATTGCGCGTGTAAAAGCTTGTGTGCCCGGGAAGCAAGTGATAGCAATGGTCAAGGCTGATGCTTACGGTTGTGGGGTGCCGGCTGTTGTGCCTGTGCTTGAGCGCACAGTGGATGCATTTGGTGTTGCGTGCCTTGAAGAGGCACGCCAAGTACGTAAATATACCCAAAAACCCTGTATCTTATTTCAGGGAATGTTTACTTCAGATGAACTTCTACATTTAGCTGATAATCACTTTGAAGTGGTTGTGCATCAAAAAGAGCAGCTGCAGTGGATTTTAAATACGTTACTGAGTAAACCTATTCGTGTTTGGGTAAAAGTAGATACTGGGATGCATCGGTTAGGGTTTATGCCAGAAGAAGTGAGTGATGTGATTCAAGCACTCCAAGCATGTGCG
The DNA here is from genome assembly GCA_030147855.1 of Gammaproteobacteria bacterium. GTDB lineage: Bacteria > Pseudomonadota > Gammaproteobacteria > Legionellales > Legionellaceae > JAALKW01. The sequence goes on along the minus strand of JASBUO010000011.1, from coordinate 4,585 downwards.
TGGGTACAACACAACATAGGCATCATAACTCACTTTGCATCTGCGGATACCTCTGAAAGCACACAAAATAATACACAACTAGAGGCGTTTCAAGCGCTCAAGTTACCGGATGGCATATTTACAAAAAGCATTGGTAATTCCGCTGCCATTTTTTCAATGCCAGATTTGCTAGCAGACGCGGTTCGTCCAGGCATTATGCTGTATGGTGTTTCTCCCTTTTTTGATAAAGAAGGCGCTGAGATTGATTTAAAGCCTGTGATGCAATTTATTTCAGCGCTAACAGCGATTCATACTTATGCACCCGGTGCTCGAGTTGGATATGGTGCCACTTGGGAGGCAGAAAGACTTTCGCGTATAGGAGTTGTTGCGGCTGGGTATGGGGATGGTTACCCTCGGCATATTGGGCCCAATACGCCGGTGTACATAAAAGGACATTATGTACCCATTGTTGGACGTATTTCAATGGATATGCTAACCGTTGATTTGACCGACTATCCAGAAGTAACCCTGGGTAATCGGGTTGAACTTTGGGGTGCACATTTACCAGTTGAGCGTATTGCACGCTCAGCTGGAACCATTGGTTATGAATTAATTTGTCAGGTATCTCCGCGTGTTCGTGCGCAGGCTATTATTGTGAAAAAGGAGTCATAAAATCATGCGTCAATTAAAGTATGTTGGTATTTTGTGCGTTACGGTGCTTGCGGGTTGTATTCCTGTAAACAATGAAAGCGTTGGCATGGTTGCAGGCGGTGTTGCAGGCGGGCTTTTAGGCAGTCAAATTGGCGGTGGTTCAGGGCAAGTGGCAGCGGCGGCAACGGGTGCATTTGTTGGCGCTGTTTTAGGCGGAAAAATTGGCCAATACATGGATAAGCAAGACCAACTAGAGATACAACGCGCACTTGAGAACTCGCCCACGGGTAAAAGTGTTAGCTGGAAAAACCCAGACACAGGTAATCGTTATCGTGTAACACCAACACGTACGTATTATCGCGATGAGCAACCCTGCCGAGAATACACAACGTATGCAAATATTGGAGGTAAGCAAGAACAGATTTACGGTAAAGCATGCCGTAAAGCTGATGGTTCATGGCAAGTGGTTAATTAGGAGATATCCTTATGTTGAATGAGTTGACGACTTTCAATCATCTCTGGCAAGATGCTCTTCTTGATTTTTGACGCATATAAAGAGGGATGGAGGGATGTCAATGAAGATTTTGGTGCCAGTGAAACGTGTGATTGACCCATACGTTAAAATCCGTGTCAGACCTACCGAAGATGGCGTTGAAACAGCGCATGTCAAACATGCGATGAACCCTTTTGATGAAATTGCAATTGAAGAAGCATTACGTCTGGTTGAAAAAGGAGTGGCATCAGAGGTTGTTGCGGTAACCATTGGCCCTGAAGTTTCTCAAGAAACACTCAGACACGCACTTGCACTGGGTGCACACCGTAGTATTCTGGTTGAAACAGATGCTCTACATCCGCCCCTACATATTGCAAAAATATTACAAGTCATTGTGAAGCGAGAGTCTCCTGATTTAGTGTTGATGGGGAAGCAAGCGATTGATGGTGACAATAATCAAACGGCGCAAATGCTTGCTGCATTGTTAGATGTCCCGCAGGCAACTTTTGCTTCATCAATTGAAATCTCGGATAACCAACTGAGTGTAACGCGTGAAGTGGATGCGGGGCTTGAGACCTTAAAGATTACATTACCTGCGGTTGTTAGCACGGATTTGCGTTTGAACGAACCACGCTACGCAAGCTTGCCCAATATTATGAAAGCCAAGCAAAAGCCGCTAGATAAACTTGCATTAGCCGATTTAGGTTTAGATTTAAAACCACATGCAGAGGTCATTTCTGTGAAATCACCATCTGCAAGGCAGGCCGGTATTAAAGTCGCGTCTGTTGATGAATTACTGAGCAAGTTGCGTGATGAAGAACAGGTGCTTTAAAAGGGAGTCAATGCATGAGCGTTTTAGTGTTAGCAGAACATGATAATCAATCACTTCACCCCGCAACTAGGCATGTATTGAGTGCTGCATGTCAGTTGAGCCAAGAGGTGATTGTGCTGGTTGCAGGGGAAAATTGTCGCGTTGTTGCAGATGAAGTCGCAACGTGTGCGGGTGTCAGTCGAGTTTGCTTTGTAGATGCGCCTTGTTATGCCCATCCATTGGCTGAAAATTTGAGCGTGCTTATTCGTACACAGCTTGAGGGAGTCGATGCGCTGCTTGCACCTGCAAGTACCTTTGGTAAAAATGTGCTGCCAAGAGTTGCCGCACTGCAAGATGTGGTACAGGTGTCTGATGTGACCAAAATTGTAGAAAATGCAATTTTTGAGCATCCTATTTATGCGGGGAACGCTATTGAAACGGTTCGTGTGTTGGATTCATTAAAAGTTCTAACGATTAGAACGACGGCATTTGATGCAGTGTTAGACACACAGTCACCTTGTCAGATAGAAATATTAGACACGGTGATTGAGGCAAAAAACACACAATTTGTGAGTGCAGTTAAACCTGAATCAAAACGCCCTGAGTTAACGGCTGCTAAGTGTATTGTTTCAGGTGGGCGCGGGCTTCAAAGTGCAGAGCAATTTAAACTCATTGAAGATTTGGCTGATACCTTAGGCGCTGCAGTTGGTGCCTCAAGGGCGGCTGTGGATGCAGGATTTATTTCAAACGATCATCAAGTAGGACAAACGGGTAAGATTGTTGCACCGATTTTGTACATTGCAGTTGGAATTTCAGGAGCAGTACAACACTTGGCTGGCATTAAAGATGCCAAAGTGATTGTTGCCATAAATAAAGATGAGGAGGCGCCTATTTTTCAAATTGCAGACTATGCATTAGTGGGTGATTTGTTTAGTGTAGTGCCCGAATTAATAGAAAAAATGAAGGAGTAAAATAAATATGTTAGTGGGCGTTCCAAAAGAAATTAAAGCGCAAGAAGCCCGTGTGGGGTTAGTACCTGCTAGTGTTCGCGAAATTGTACGTGCCGGCAGTGAAGTAATTGTTGAGAAAACTGCAGGAAGTGGTATTGGCATTCCAGATGAAGCATATGAAGCAGCGGGGGCTGTACTGGTAGACACTGCAGATGAAATATTTGCCCGTGCGGATTTAGTTGTAAAAGTTAAAGAGCCACAACCCAGTGAATGCAGGCGTCTTCGAGAAGGTCAGATTTTATTTACTTACCTGCATTTAGCCCCCGATCCAATGCAAACAAGACTTTTAAAAGAGTCAGGCGTGAGTGCGATTGCGTATGAAACAGTGACGGAGCCTGGGGGGGGGTTGCCATTATTAACACCTATGTCGCAGGTGGCAGGCCGTATGTCAATTCAGGCGGGCGCGCATTGTTTAGAGATGGTTGAGGGAGGCTCAGGTATTTTACTCGGTGGGGTGCCTGGTGTATCGCCTGCTAATGTAGTAGTGATTGGTGGCGGTGTGGTTGGTACCAATGCGGCACGCATGGCAATGGGTATGGAAGCACAAGTGACTGTCTTAGATCGTTCTTTAGCAAGGCTTCGTGTGTTGGACTTTCAGTTTGGCTCAAAGCTGAATACCATTTATTCAACAGCTGAGATGTTGGAACAATATGTAACCAATGCTGACTTGGTGATTGGTGCCGTATTGGTACCGGGTGCAGCAGCTCCTCGTCTGGTAACGCGTGATATGTTAAAAGCCATGCGCCCTGGTTCTGTAGTGGTGGATGTGGCAATTGACCAAGGTGGATGCTTTGAAACAAGTCGCGCAACCACCCACGAAGAGCCTACTTATGTTGAAGAAGGGGTTGTCCATTATTGCGTAGCAAATATGCCCGGAGCTGTTCCAAGAACCTCAACATTTGCATTGAATAATGCAACATTACCTTTTATTCTTAATTTAGTCACCAAGGGGCTGAAAGTTGCTTTGTTGAGTGACTCACATTTGCTTGAGGGGCTGAACGTGCATCGAGGAAAAATCACGCATGAAGCGGTTGCACGTGATTTAGGCTACGATTATGTTCCGGCAAAAGATGTGTTATCTGATTTATCTTAAGCGTTAAAGCTAAATGCTTAACTTGGAGAACATTATGAAGATTTTAAAGGGATTTTTAGTGAGCTTGTTGTTTTCTTCTTCTGTTGTGATTGCCGCGGAAGGCACAACAACAGAAGAACCTGATACATCCAGTGACTTATTGTTGCAAGTAGTGCAAGAGCAGATAACGCTAAATAGCAACTCCATTCAAAAAGCAAAAGCAATACTTCCTAAAAATGTAGATGACTTTTATAGCGTACAGTTAGCGTTAAATCCTCAAGCAGCGAAACAATTTGAGACACTTTCTCAAAATAATATGGGTAAGAATTTAAACATTATTTTAAATAATGTGCTTGTGTCTTCGTCTGTGATTCAAGGTACATTAGGAAAAGAGTTTATCATTACTGGGCTTTCAAGAGAGCAGGCGATGCGCTTGGTGAATGATGTGAATCGAGTACAGCACTAGTTATCTTTTGCAATAGCGGCACGGTCCATACATGAGTTCTGGATAAGCAAACCTACTTTGGCACAATTGCTGAGCGCGTCGTTGCTGTATAGGTTGAAAAAAT
>JASBUO010000035.1 GCA_030147855.1 Gammaproteobacteria bacterium | reverse complement strand
TCCAAAATGTAGACTCTCTCGCCGAGAGGGTGTTGATTTGTTACTGAAGAGTGGCGTTAGAGACCACAAGTCTAAGTGCAAATCAGAAAAGCAACCAGGGCAGCATGGTGATAAACGTGCTCGTGCCGCTGACTATGGGTTGCAATTACGGGAAAAGCAAAAAATTAGACGTTATTATGGCGTTTTAGAGAAGCAATTCCGGAATTATTATAAGAAGGCTGCGTCTAGAAAAGGCTCAACCGGTGAAAACATGATGGCTCTTTTGGAGAGTCGTCTGGATAATGTGGTGTATCGTATGGGGTTTGCGAGCACACGTGCAGAAGCACGCCAGCTCGTTTCTCATAAAGCTATCTTGGTGAATGACCAAGTAGTGAATATTGCCTCTTTTTTAGTGAAACCGGGTGATGTGGTTTCTGTTCGACAAAAGGCGCGTGGTCAAGGACGTATTCAGGCTGCACTTGGGTTGTCTGAACAGCGAGCACCATGTGCCTGGATTACAGTAGAATCAGCAACTTTCAAAGGAACATTTGTTTCCTTGCCTGCCTTGGCTGATTTGTCTGCTGATTTTAATATTAGCTTAGTGGTCGAATTTTACTCTAAGTAAACAAGTAAACGTGGAGGCCGAGAGCCCAATGTATATAGACATTAACGACATGTTGACGCCAAAGGCGCTCAAAGTGCAGTTCGATGCCCCAAATCATAGCCGAATCGTGCTTGAGCCTTTGGAGCGTGGATTTGGACATACACTTGGAAATGCATTAAGACGCATCTTAATTTCCTCAATGCCGGGTGCTGCAATTACCGAAGTAACCATCGATGGTGTTTTGCATGAGTACAGCACGCTTGAGGGTGTTCAGGAAGATGTAGTGAATATCTTACTGAACTTAAAAGAAGTAGCGCTTAAAATGCCAGTTGGTCAAACGGCAACACTGACCTTAGAGAAAAAAGGTCCTTGCCAAGTGACCGCGGGTGATATTCAAGTGACCAATGGCATTGAAGTAGTTAATCCTGAATTGGTGATTGCAAATCTTAATGAGCATGGTGAGTTGAAGATGACCTTGACTGTTGAAAAAGGCATTGGTTTTCACATTACTGATACATTTGTGCGTCATCATGAAGATGAGTTACCTAAGAAAGCTGTGGGTAGCTTAAAGCTCGATAATACCTATTCGCCTGTCAAAAAAGTGGCATACTCTGTTGACAATGCGCGGGTTGAAAATCGAACTGATTTAGATAAGCTCACCATTGAATTGCAAACAAACGGAACACTCGAGCCAGAAGAGGCGATTCGCATGTCTGCAAATATTTTACAACGTCAGTTGAAAGCCTTCGTTGATATCAACCTAGAAGAGGCAGCTTCTGATGCAAATGAGCAGCATGGATTTGATCCTTTATTGTTACGCCCGGTAGATGACTTAGAGCTTACCGTTCGTTCAGCAAACTGTTTAAAAGCCGAGAATATTTATTTCATTGGTGATTTGGTTCAAAAAACTGAAAATGAACTATTAAAAACCCCTAACCTGGGTAAAAAATCCCTCACAGAAATCAAAGACGTATTGGCTTCTCGATCTTTGTCATTGGGGATGGATTTAGAAAATTGGCCGCCTGAAAATCTTGGCGAGAGTAATTAGTAGGAGTTTTTATCATGCGTCACCGTCATACTGGACGTAAATTTGGTCGAACGAGCAGTCATCGTAAAGCGATGTTCTCGAATATGTGCAACGCATTAGTTGAGCATGAAATGATCAAAACAACCGTAGCTAAAGCAAAAGAATTGCGACGTTATATTGAGCCGTTGATTACGGTTAGTAAGTCAGATTCTGTGGCTTCACGCCGTTATGTGTTTGATAGACTGCGCTCAAAAAGTTCGGTCGGTAAGCTGTTTACAGAGCTTGGCCCACGTTATCAAGAACGCCCAGGTGGATATGTGCGCGTTTTAAAATGTGGTTTTCGCCAAGGCGACAGCGCACCAATGGCCATTATTGAATTAGTAGACAGGCCTGAAGTTTCTGATGAAGCAGATGAAGTCATTGTCGAAGAAAAGGCAACACCTAAAAAAGCAAAAGCTTCTAAAGCAAAAACAGAAAAAGAAGCGAAAGCACCTAAAGCAGCAAGCAAAGCAAAAAAAGAAGAAAAAGCAGAAGAAAAAGAAACAAAAACTACAAAAACAACACAAGAGACAGTGGAAAAACCTAAAAAACCAACAGAAGCAGCTGACTAGGGCTTTTGAAATGTTTTTTGGATTAAGCGGCGTGTTTTGCGTATGAATCGTGAAACGCGCCGTCTTTTTTTTGAGCGTCTTTCAGCTAAAAACCCCCATCCAACCACTGAACTAATTTATCACTCTGATTTTGAACTTTTGATAGCCGTAATGCTCTCAGCGCAAACAACTGATGTACGTGTTAATCTAGAAACTTCGACTTTATTTGCAGTAGCTAATACCCCAGAGGCAATATTTGCTTTAGGTGAAGCAAAACTAAAACACTACATTAAGCGTATAGGCCTATTTAATAGCAAAGCGGCAAACATTATTAAGACGTGCAAGCAACTCATTGAGTTGCATTATGGGCAGGTGCCGCGTACACGTGAAGCGCTCGAATCCTTGCCTGGTGTAGGGCGCAAAACAGCAAATGTTGTTTTGAATACTGCCTTTGGTGAGCCGACCATGGCAGTTGATACCCATATTTTTCGGGTTGCGAATCGAACAGGGCTTGCCAAAGGAAAAACGCCTCTTGCTGTTGAGCTGGGTTTATTAAAAAATATTCCCAAAAAATTTTTAAAAGATGCCCATCATTGGCTGATATTGCATGGCCGTTATGTTTGTACAGCACGTAAACCGCATTGTCCAACGTGCCCCGTCCGTGATTTATGTGATTATTTCGATAAAGTGTAGTAGATGTTGATAGGTAAGAGGAAATAGAGCACGGGGCAACCGCATCTTAATTTACCCTTCTAATGAGGGTTGAGCGCACATCATCATTGAGAGCTGTCATATGCCTCTTGTGTTTGACGCTAGCATTAATAGAGGTGTCCCGGCGGATGATATTAAGTGCGATATGCCTGAAAATCGCATAGTTCTCAGGAGCAGCATCTTTTCGAATTCTAGATTCATCCTCTCGAAAGGTGACATTAAGCATCCAGCGTAAAGAATTTTCAACGGCCCAATGTTTACGACTGGCATCTAAAAGATGCTCAGTCACTGATACATATGAGCTGATATAAAAACATGTGTCCATTGTTCTAAAATTACGCCCTCTCTAACCGTCTTAACTATAACCACACTGGCTAACTTCTTTAGTTCAGTCCCTTGGGTATATTATTTCTGTATTTTTTAAGTCAACGGCATAAGCACGTCGTGTTTCAATTCGGCCATGAGCAGTATCAAATTCTTTATGAAAATAGCCTTGATTACCCTTGAGTGCAAGTAACTAATCACCTTTTTGTTTTACAATTTTTTCAGCGATATCCTTCTGACAGCCTATGGCATCGATGGTGATGATGCATCCTTTAATCGCCAAACTATCTAATAACTCGGGAATGGCTGTAATCTCATTACTTTTTTCTGCTGTTTTTTCTTGCCCTAATACAACGCCGTTAGTAGTGCTCGAAGCACTGACCATGTGAATCGCCAATTTTTCATCGTTTGCATTAAAACTACGTCGCAGGATTTTGTCATCGATGGTAATAACCTCACCGTCTGTTGCTTTTGTTACGGCTTGTATCCAACGTGTAAAGCAAGTTACGAATTGTTTCAACCAGTTTATCTTAAGTACACCGAAATCTCTGATTGATTTCCAGCCCTTATATCTAGAAATGGTGGCCTTAATGACTTGCTAATGGATTAATTACAAGTTGTACTATTTTAACTTTCATTGAGTGTTTTTAGTCTATAGTTAAGTTACAAGGTTTAATTATAGGATCAGTACAATGGCACGAACATGGCGAGAAAGGTTCGGGATAGGGAGCAATAAGGTACCCAAGGAATCTCCTGATATAAAAATAGTGAGCAACTTTGTTGAATCTATAAAAGACAGGCTTTTGCAAGAATTGGTGCGAGGTGAGACAGAACAAGAAAGAAAAGCTAATTTAGATGATCGCATTAAAGCAGTCAAAGCTTACTCTCAAGCAGCAATGATCCTTCTGAGTGAGAATCCAGGGATGAATGCCACACAAAAAGTTGCATTGAGTCAGGCACAGGAGAAGATAATGGAGGCTTTAAGTGCGCTGATGATAGAAAAGCATGGGGTGCATCCCGCTACAGTTATGCGTCTTGAAAAAGAAATTTCAGCCGGTCCTCCTGACAATATTGATGAAAACGAATGGAAGTCAGAGCGGTTAAATGAAATACAGTCTTTATTGAACAATCCGGGAAATACATCTCAGGATAATTTGGAGAGACTTAAGACTCTTGGCGCGAACCTGAAGAATATGGTTGCTGATACATCTGATAATAGCGAGAGGAAACCGCCACCACCACCTCCCCCTAGAAGAGAAGGTGATAGACCGCCACCACCACCTCCTCCCCCTAGAAGAGAAGGTGATAGACCGCCACCACCACCTCCACCTCCCCCTAGAAGAGAAGGTGATAGACCGCCACCGCCTGAAAAAAAACGTCTGGATATGGATGAAATGCTAAGAAGGAATCAAGAGAGATTAGCTCGACGACAGGGCGGAGTGGATGCAACAGAAGTTTTTAGCCAAAAGAAAGTACAAGCAACTGAGTCCCCTAAGCTTACAGAAGCGCAACTCATGCAGCAGCGGATGATGAAAAAACGTGTAGCGACGAATAAGCGAGAGGAAGGGAAAAATGACTCGGGCAGAGAAAATGACCCGAGTATGTCGAATAAATAATCTCCAAAGGACGGGCTGTTTGTCCCGTCCTTTGGGTTGTGCTTGTGACCTTTCCCCAAAGACTATACCAGCTTTACATATGGCAATGACGTGGAGAGTTACCTTTAACAGATATAACATTTCTAAATTGTTCTGACAGCGTAAGCATTAGCGGTTTAATTTTTATACTATAATAGTTCTAATAGAATCATATTTGGAGAGAGTCATGGTAGGTAAAACGAGTCGTTTCCGAAATATATTAGCAGGACTGGGTGTAGGGTGGTCAGGGGCTGAGGCAGAAATGACAGCATTTGTGGATGCTGCAACTCATGTTCCATTAGAAGCACCTCTGCTTGAACAGATAGCATATGTCAAAGAGAATCAAGCAAAAGCCACATCATATTTGAAAGATCCTCATCTGTCAGATGAGCGCAGGAAAGAGATGTCGTCAGTTGTGCAAGCTCTGATGGTTTTAGATAAAAAGCTGACGACGGCGGATGGAAAGCTTTCATATAAAGATGGGGAGGCATTGTTTACACTTGAAAGAGAGGTTATGGCAGGCCCACCTGAGGAAGTGAAGCAATCACAAGATGAAATTGTCAGTTGGTTTGCTGATAAATTAAAGGAAATTGGCACAAAAATTAAAACAATACCCGATACAAAACCTGAGCTGATGGGTAGGCTTGAGCATGCTAGAGAGATTTTGGCACGTCAGCATGACAAAGCCCAGGCGATTCAGCAGCACATACGCCAAGAGGCAGTTGCGACAGAAAATAGAAAAAGAAAAGAGAGCCGTCCAGGATATAAAGATTCAGAAGTGAAGCGCATACAAAAACTATTACAAGAGATTGATTTAGATCCTGATTATGTGGGCGATACAGAAGATTACCTGATGCCGGCAAGAACGTTGCAAAAATCAATTATAGAACTGTTAAATAGCCCTTATTTAGCAGAAGGAGAAGCGTTAACAGAGGAAGAGATAGATTTCTTAAATGCGTCATTAAACACGCTTGATGATCAATTTGGTGTTTATAATGTAGAAGATGTAGAGATAGGGCAAAGTGCGACCGCTTTTAAAGCGAGATTTAAAGATAGGTTGAGTGGGGACGCTGCGGGTAGCTCTGAGGAGAACACTCCAAGATTCAATAAGTGATTGTGATAAGGAACGGGGCGTTTGCCCCTTATTTTTGAAAAAAAACGTTTAACTGTCCTATAATTAATCTAATAGATGTTTGTTATGGGGGCACATCATGGTAGGCGGTAAACCCAGTCTTTCTCGTTTTTTAAGCGGAATTGTAGATAGTTTCAGCAACATTGATCCTGATGTACGAAGCTTTTCCGAACTGATGGATGCAGGTGTTCCAGAGGATATGCCATTAGATAAAAAGCTTGGATGGTTTAAGGCTCAAGAGCGTGTCATTTGGAATATGCTAGTTGAAAAACAGCAGCAATCAGGGACAAGCCAAGCGACTCTGGATAAGCTTCAGGCAATGTGGAATACGTGTAAAAAAAACTCAAGGTTACTCGAGTTAGAAAAAAATCAATTAAAAGTTGATATTGAGCAAGCAGATAGGCCGAAGGATGATGTACCTCTCAAAAAAGAAAAAGGAGAATCCAAAGCATTACATCAAGAGGTAACAGCATTGTTGGCGGGCGCCCCTAAAAAGAAACAAGAAAAACTGACGGCAGACTATACACAGGCTGATTATATTGATGACCGAATTGAGGATGTGGAGCTCTATAAAGGGCGTATTTTAACGTTTTACCGAGCGCACTCATCAGCACTTAGCGAAAAAGATAAGGCGGCACTTGAATATACCTACGATACGCTAGTGAGTGAGCTGAAAGCATTGAGACTTGATGAGTTTCACGAGTTACTACTCATGTTCTTGGCAAGTGTTAAAGCAGGACCAGCTGCCGACTTAACCGAAGATAAAAAGATTGAATGGATGCATGATTTGTTGAATGTAGCTAATGATTTGCTCTCAAACTATGCAATTGCAAAGGAAGAGCAAGAAGCTCTCTTGAGAGGTGAGGACCGAGAAGGTCGACTTAATGAAAAGTTTTTAGTCTATCGAGATGAAGATGTCATTATGTTACGTGGTATCAAGGCAACGCTTGAGAATAGCTTAGGGGTTGCACAGAAAAGACAGCTTCAGGCAGAGATAACGCAGTTTGAAGGCGACTGCAGAGGGGAGCTATCTTCCGATATTAGTACGCGAATGCAACAAATACAGAACTTATACATCAGAGGAAACGAGCTACTACAGCACCCACTGCTCGAAGATGCGGAAGAAATGCGGTTGTTGTTACTGGCACATGATGTAACAAAGCAATTTGATGCTGATAGACAGGATTTTGATGCACATTTTAAACATATAGTTTCAAGCTTCATCACATCTGTAGAGCCAGGATTGCCTAAGGATTTGGATATAGATGCACAGATTGAATGGGTTAAGTATCAAAATTTTATGGCTGATATTTTATTAAGTCAGTCAGTTGTGAGACAGTCGGATGATATACGTCAAATACAAACTGCGCAGATAGCTTTAAATGAAATGTTTAAGTCTTTAATGCAGAAAAAGTATGGAAAAATTGAACAGCATATAGCGCACGAGATAGAGGATTTATTTGAAAGGCTAGATGCAATGCCGAGTAAGCCATTGACCCTAACAGAGCAGCTTGCTTTTATTAAGTTGGGGGTTGATAAAATCAATGAATTATTGGAAAAAAGTAAACTCAAGACAACAGATAGGGCACGTCTGGAAGAGAAGAAGGTAACTTTACTGATGAAAGGTGAAGCACTTTTGCCAAAAGTTGATGTAAAAGAGGACAGCGTGTCGCCAAGTACAGTCATGGATTCAAGCATACATGCCTCTGACGAGACGTCTGCACTGTCGCCAAAACCGCCACTACTAGCTGAGCCGATACCCATGGTAACTTCATTTGAAGTATTCCAAAGTAAAGCGGGTCAAAATGCGATGGACGTAGCCCTTGCAAAAAGACAGCAAACAGACGGCCAGCCATCTGCTTCTACATCGCTTAACAGGGTTCAAAATAAAAAAACTGATGACCTTTGCATATCAGTACATCTATTTAGGGAGGTATTGAGCATGCATCAAGGGGATATTCCAGAGAATATAGAAGATCCCAAGCGGGTTATGTTTGATAGCATTAAAGACAGAGGTAAAGGTACTATCAGTAAAACAGGCATTGAAGCAGTTAGAAGTGAGTTACTGAAAAGTGTGAAAGAGGAGCTTGCAAAATTGATGAGCCCTTTTAAGCCTGAACTAAGAAAAGAAAAAGCAGCGGATATCAATGTATTAGCGGCGCTTGAAAAGGATTTAGACCAAATAAAATTTAAATTAGAACTACCGGGTACAATTCAATTACTTCACGTACCACCAAGCTCCCGTACTCCGAATGTGTGATTTGAGCCCTTTTCTAGAGGGCTTTGGGCACATGTAAAGGCGTGCCAATTTTACTTTTTTGTATGCTTGTTTTCCGTTATACTCTTTTTCCAATCTATCGCATTATGGAGAACATTATGGCGCGCGGCGTGAATAAAGTTATTTTAATTGGGCATATTGGAGCTGATCCAGATTTACGATATATGCCAAGTGGCAATGCAGCAACCACCTTGTCTGTTGCAACCAATGAATCTTGGAAAGATAAACAAACAGGAGAGCGCCAGGAACGTACAGAATGGCACCGTGTGGTGTGCTTTAATCGCTTGGGTGAGATTGCGGGTGAGTATGTAAAAAAAGGTTCAAAGGTTTATATTGAAGGTAGCCTGCGTACACGTAAGTGGCAAGATCAGCAGGGCAATGATAAATACACCACAGAGATTGTTGCATCAGACATTCAAATGCTAGATGCGAAGGGCTCTGTATCGGGCGACTTTGCTGATATGGACCAAACTGCAGTACAAGGTGCCACTAAGGCAAGACCAAAAGCAGCACCTCAAGCACCTGTTGAAGCTTTGGATGATGATATTCCATTTTAAGATGTGTTGTTGTTGATAATGTTTAAAAGCGCCCTCTTCTAGAGGGCGTTTTTTGTGGTGAGAGTCAGTATAGGGCCTGTTGACCTTTCCCTCTAGCGCCGACGTGCTGCGGCTTGACCATCTCTCAGGGCTGATAGGTTTGTTTTTGCCTTAAAGCGTTCAGATGTGCTGCTAAACCAAAGTAATGCAATGACTGTATTCAACATAAAAATGCCTTGATGACCATAATGTGCGAAGAGCACACCCGAGAGCCCACCACCCACAAAAATACCTAAAAACTGACAGCTAGAGTAAACACCCATTGCAGTCCCTTTATAGTCAGATGTGGTTTGTTTTGAAACGAGTGACGGGAGCATGGCTTCGAGGGCATTGAATGCCAGAAAATAGATAAACATCACCACACAAAAAGGTGTCCAAGATAATGTATTTTGGATCAGTATGAGCTGACTGATGCAAGTCAGTGCAACGGCAAGCGAGAATATGCTCGACTCTTTCCCCCGCTTTTCAGCAAATATAATGAGTGGTACTGCGGCAACGAAGGCAACGACCAGCGTAGGAAGATAAAAATGCCAAGCCGATTGAAGTAGGTTTGTGTCAATGGCTGTTTTAAGCTTTAAGGGCAGCGCAAAAAAAGTGGCTGTAAGGATTGCATGCTGACAAAAAATACCAAGATTCAGACGTCTTAACGAGCTGCTTTTTAACACGTGTGAGAGGCGATTTCTGTGTGTAATAGTGCTTATTTGAGGCGGGTTTTCAGGTGTTCGGACTACGGCTTTTAAGAGAAACAGGCCAAAGCAGGCAAGGCCCAGGGTCAGCATAAAGATACCTGCAAGCCCACTTTGATGCGCAAGTGCAGGGCTTGTGATGAGTGCGATATTAAACGAGAGTCCAATGCTGCCACCAATAATGGCCATTGCGGCAGTGCGCCTAGACTCAGGCGTTAAGTCAGCTAAAAGTGCCATCAACACACTGCCAATGGCACCCATGCCCTGCAGTATGCGTGCAAGCAGCATGCCGTGAATGGAGTGAGTATATGCACCAATTGCACTACCTATAGCAAATAAAATGAGGCCAAGCATAATGATGGGTTTTCGACCGTAACGGTCTGAGAGCATGCCAAATGGAATTTGTAGCAGCCCTTGGCTTAAACCATAAGCACCGAGTGTTAAACCAACAAGGGTAGGCGTTGCACCACTTAAGCTTGGGGCATACAATGTGAATATAGGAATGAGCAAGAATAAACCGAGCATACGGCATGCAAAAATTGCCGCAATGGGTAAAACGGCGCGTGTCCAAATTGATTTCATGGCGTATTGCGGGGGTATTCGTAAATCGATGTGCAGATGGTACAAAGAAAGGGCTTATATGTAAAGGCTGTGCGCATATTTGGCGTGTTTCCCATCTTCAGTCCTTACTAAGTGCGTTGCGTCAGCTCCTGTTTGTTGCTCTATCATGTGCGCTAATTTCGAGGCGTGAGTGGTGACCTATAGCTGGGAATATTT
>JASBUO010000055.1 GCA_030147855.1 Gammaproteobacteria bacterium | reverse complement strand
TGCCCTTAGAAAAGGTTTTTGGTTAACAGTCGCCAACTATCTCTTCGGCCTCTGTGAGCACTGTAACATTGCTGGCATGTAAACCGCGTTCACCTTCAATGAGGTCAAAACTGACTGTTTGACCTGCGACTAGACTTTTGTATCCAGTGGTTTGTACAGCAGAGAAATGAACAAAGATATCGGTACCTCCACCTTCCGGTAAAATAAATCCCCAACCTTTTGCATTATTAAACCACTTTACTTCACCTGTAGCCATGATTCTTCCCTTTAGTTTGCGCACGCTCCTTGTGCTTTTTTTAATTAGAATCTTTACAACAATTTAACATACCTCAAAAAAGGCCTAATAAACAAGGGGGAGTATTTTTTTGAACACATCTGGGGGGTTAAGATTGTTTAATTCATTTTCTTATTCAGAACTCATGTCCGAGATATATGTATAAAAATGAACAAAGTGACGGGATACTGAATTTTAAACATCCGGTGTTTCATGAAGAAGCCCGCTCTGCTGTGGGCGCCTCAATGAAGGTTTCTTGAAAAATAACCGAAAGAGAGGCTGTTCTCAGCTGCATGATTTGATGCAGACAGATCTGAAGTAACGTTGAATAAGTCATCCAGGCTTACTTAATTATTATTGGCTATAATTATATTAAATGAAACTATATGGCTTTTATTATGCCAATTTCTTTGGTGCAAGAAATTACTGCTGACACAAGCCGCTTGAAAGCGAAAAATAAAGCGAAAACAGATGTTTTTGTGAGTACGTTTAATCAGTCTGTGCCGCTGCTTAACGAAACCATTAAGCTTTATAATGAAGCAGTGACGCCTGATGAAAAGTTAGGACAACTTAAAAAGTTGTATACAGATTTACAACAAATTAACTCGCAGCTATCTCATCGTGCTATGAGCCGAAGTATTGATTATATTGCTAACATTCATGTGGATTTATTTAGAGAAATAAAGCGTGAATTTGCCGTATTAGGGTTGTCCTCGATGCAACCTGATGCCTTACGTGAGTCAAAAAGTATCGCAGTACATCCAGCAAACCCTGCTGAAATAATCGCAAACATGGATCCGGTAAAACTCAATCATCTGGCTGCTATATTACAGTCAGGTAAAAAAATTGAACAGTCTAAACTGGCTGCTTTGTATCAAACAGGAGAGGCAGATAAAGCGGCGTATGATGAGTTTTTTAATACACACAGCATTGCATATTTGGGAGGAGGCAACTCTTTAAACTTTGTAATATGGCATAAAGTAACGCGTGAGGCGTGTGTTTTAAAGTTAGAAAACAGACTGGGCATGCCGAGTGATATAGAAATGCACCTAAGAGAGAATGGGCTGAAGGATGTTTTTACCGCGCTTTCAGCAGACAGAATGGTATCTTATCTACCAGAAAATAAAGAGAGTATGATCACCAGGCGCTTGGTGGTTACCGAGCTGTGTAAAGGAAAAGATCTTGTTAAACAAGCTCGCAGAGAGACAGGCACTTCTGACGCTCGTATTACACGCACATTAGATGTATACACACAAATGGGCGATATTTTAGGTAGAATAAGTGCGGCAGGTACTGCTTTTCCTGACATGAAAAATAGTAATTGGCTTATGGACGAGTCGGGACGCTTAAGAATCGCAGATACAAAGGCTTTTGTAAGGCTTGATGAACATGGCAATGTGAATACTGAGGCGCTTATTGGTTCAGGACACCTAGTTGCGCCTGAGATGAACTCGGATGCCTATACAGGTGACAAAATGCATGTGTATATGATGGGCAAAAATATGTATCAGTACTTGATGCAGTACCGAGATGATGATTTTTACATTAATCCAAAGGATGCAAATAGTGAGCCCAGACCTGACAGCGATTTAAAGTTCGATGCTCCTATTTTTAATGACACGGATGAAGGTCGCAAATTGGCTACTGTAATACAAATGATGATGAACCCATCTCCTGATGCACGCCCTTCATTGCTTGAAGCGCGCGCAATACTTGAAAGAATTAAAATGCCCGCACAACAGCAAGTGGCTGATATATCAGCCGACAAGAAGCATTGTGCGCAAGCGCTACTTAAAGTTAAAGCACTGGGTATGGGAGAGCATGATGTGCAAATGAATACCTTTTTTGATGACATGAAAAATCGCATTTTAGTAGCGAATAGCCCTGAGGCCATGGCCGCCATTAGACAAGATATGTTGATGGTATTTAATTCACTTAAAGCTGCCGAGTCAGAAATTAGTCAGATAAAAGCTGTAGTTGATGCTCAAAAAGGAGAGGGAGCAGACACACGAAAAGAAGCGATTCAAAAAGCAGTAGGCGATGTACCGCTTAAAAGAAGAGGAGAGATTGCAACACGAGAAAACGCGGTAACGCAAGCAGCGCGAGCTGAAATTAAAGCAGGGCAAGCAGCAGTCAAAAAACAATTTCAGGACTTTAAGGCGCGAGCACA
Source organism: Gammaproteobacteria bacterium (assembly GCA_030147855.1). Classification (GTDB taxonomy): domain Bacteria; phylum Pseudomonadota; class Gammaproteobacteria; order Legionellales; family Legionellaceae; genus JAALKW01. Next base: position 12,502 of record JASBUO010000055.1, on the reverse strand, counting down.
AGAACAAATTTCCTCACCCAAGGTACCTGAAGATACGCCAAAGAAAGGTCCAGGAGCACCCAGTATTCACTGAATTACATGACTTAATAACAATCAAATAAATCAAATGCTATACTATAAGGGTATCCACAACTTGGTTTTTGGTGTGCCTATTACACAAATTGGTCAAATACATCATCGCAAAGATGTAAGTGCGGACGAACAAATTACAGCCGCATTTTTTATTCGTGCCATTATGCCTTCAATCGAAGTAATCAATCGATTGATTGGTGATTATAATCTTGAGCGTAATGAGACTGAAAAGCGTCAGTATTTAAGTGCAATTTATGATGCAATGTACGAACTTAATAATCGGTGCTCGGATGATGTCACTGCATACTGTGTGGATTATGTGAGTCAAATTGATGGCAGGCTTTTTGAAGAGATGAAAAGAGAGTCTGAAATCTTAGGTATCGAGTCAATGCATCCTAGCAGCCTACATAACCCGGAGCATTCGTTTTTACCTGGAGATATCTTTTCACCATCGGAAGTATTTGCAAATATGTCGCCCCAAGTGATTTCACGGCTTGGAGCTTTACTTGCAGATGGAAAATCGATGGATGTGGCAGCACTTCAAACGCTGTATGGCCTAGACGAAGGAGGTGCTGATAGCTTTTATATATTTTTAGATGAATATACCGTCAGAAGTGTAAGCAGTGGTAACTCAAAAAACTTTATTTTGAAGCATATCGTTTCACAAAAAAAATATTTTTTAAAGTTAGAAGATCGTCTAGGTATGCCAAAGCAGGTTGAACACCATCTAAGATCCAATGGATTGGAAGATGTATTCACACCTATTTTAGTTGAAAGAAAGGTCGCTTTTACCGACCAAAAAGCAAACGAAACCGTGATACGACGCTTGGTTGTTACAACGGTTTGCGAGGGGGAAGATCTTGAGACTGTTTCGAAAAAGCAAGTTACAAATGAAGCACGTACCAATGCAGCAATTGATGTGTATAAACAAATGGCAAGCGTATTGGCAAACATAGAAACGAATGGTTGTGTATTCACAGATATGAAAAATAGCAACTGGCTATTAGATGAATCAGGCCAGATTAAAATCTCAGATACGAAAGGTTTTTTATTTACAAATAAGTTGGGTCAGCTAGATGTTGATGATATAGCAGGCAAAAACGGGAGCTATGGAAATGTGCCGAATACGCCTTATATGAATCCGGAAGAAATGTTTTCGAGAAAACCACGTCCTTCAGCAGAAAAGTTACATGCTTATATGTTAGGTAAAAATTTATATCAATATTTGACAGGTTGCAGCGCGAGTTATTTTTTAACTAACTCGAAGCATCGTTACAGTGCGGTTAAGCGGGTGAGTCAACTGAGTTTTTCGAGTGATATTTTTAAGAGTGAGCAAGGACATGATTTAGCACGTTTGATTCAATCTCTGATGGATCCAATACCTCAAAAGCGTCCTTCAGTGGAAACTGCGTATCAGGAGCTTCGAACGATTGAACAAAACTCTCCAGATAAACTTGCAGAAAGAGGCGAGTTATGGAATGGATGTCTGAAGTTAATGGATGATTTGGAAGACTTGAGTCGTCAAAAGTATGGGCAGGTTTTGCATGAGGTAAAGCAGGCGATTTACAATTTTGAACTAAGAGCTGACGCTGACTCGACTATTGAGAGTTTGCAGGTTATCCAAGGTGAGTTGCAGGGATTAATCACTGACTTTGAAGCTATACAAGAGAAAAAAACATTAAGGGCTGATTGCCTGAATCTTATTCTACAAATTAAAATGTATGAATTCAAAGCGGGCGGTGTGAGGGATGTAGAAATGGAGGCGCTTACAACTGCCATGAGTCAAAAAATGTGGGATACAGATACATCAAAGGATTTAGAAGCTTTGCGAGTAGAATTAGAAGAAACATTAGACGTAATCGGGAAAAATCAAGCTATATATGCCGAGTTAGAGGCGCTTATCAAGCAAGATAAATATGGTATGGCAGAGAAAGGGAGAAGGATTGCTGAAGCATTTGTACGCGTACCCCCTCGTGAGCGAGGGCGTATACTTGAAGTCCGTGAAGGCGGGAGTGAGGCAACAGAAGCAGTATTAAAAGAGATGGCGTCGTCTCGTCTTTTACCGCGATTCTTACATTTTGTAAGAGAAGGAAAAGGCGGGCACCTAGATCCAGAGAAAGCTGCAACGACGTTTAAAATATTTAAAGAAAAACATCGTGATCGGGTGCTTGGTAGAGCGAATGACTCTACCCCGGAAGACGAGATTGATACACCCCATCAATAAGGGTTTTCCTAGCGAATAGTCTACTCAGAGACAAAATGAAAAATTGGTAACTTCTCTCTGTACATGACAAAAACCCTGTCATGTACAGAGAGAAGTTACAGTAACTATTTGAATTATTTGAAAACTCTGGTTAGAATGTCAATTTCTTGTTGCCTTTTATTGAATAAGGATTGTTCAATACAATGAAAAGATTTTTATTATTTGTTGCTGCCTTCTTTTTTTCCACTGTTTTAACTGCTGCTACATGTCCTACAGCCGAACCGACAGACTCCCCAAAGTTTTGTGCTTCATTTCAGGTAGCTGCCAGATGTCATTGTACGGCAGGTGGCTTGCCTTCTGCGATGTGCTCGAATGTAAGACTACTTTATCAGCGCTTGTTAGTCACATTTGGTACGTTGGAAAAGACCTGCGAATTTCAACATGATACTACCAAAGAAAATTGTATGGACTCTTGGAAATGTTATTTAAATGGTGGAAAAAATTCGGCGGGTAAATTGTGTAATGGTACCGGTCGTTCATGTCCTTAAAGTTTGAGTTAGCCATGATACGAATTTTTCTAATAGTCATTGTTACTTTTTGGTCGGCATTGCTTTACTCAGGAGAAGCGGGAGATGTATTTGATCCGCATCCTTTTTATGTAGGGCTGAATGGTGGTTATGGTTCAACAACCTGGAAGGGTTTGGTACCAAGTCGAGACAACCAAAGCATCGTTCTTAATATTTCAACACCAACAGATGTACATGAGGGGGGATTTACATGGGGAGGATTTGCAGGGTTTGAATTTTCTCCTTTTGTTGCAATTGAAGCGAATTATTTATCTTATCCAAAAGCTGAAATCTTTTTTGATGAAAGCAGCTTGTTTAGTTTTGAAAACCAGGGTCAACTAAAATTTAGTACGCAGACACAAACGGTTTCTTTAATGGCAAAAGTGATGTTTGTGCTTCCTGAAACAGTTATACGCGCTTATTCAAGTGTGGGTGTGGGCTGGGTACACCGTGGTGACGAAGTCAACGATATTTGGTTGACGACGCCATCGTTTGGTGCAGGGGTTAATTATCCACTTGCCGAGCACTTAATGATTGAGGTTGCTGCGAATTATATGTCGGGCTATGGTGAGTCAGAGTTAAACCCTGCAAATGATTTTGTGCCGTTTTTATATGCGGTTTATTTTAGACTTGCTTATCGTGTTTAAAGCCCTGTCCGTGGTAATAATGTATCGAGCCATTTAGGGAGATACCAGTTCCAACTTTTAAGTAAAACCATAGTTGATGGTACAAGGATAGTGCGAATGGCGAAAGCATCAACTGCAATGGCAACCGCAATACCAAGGCCAAATTCTTTCACCATAATGACATCTGCAGTCATGAAAGAACCACAAATACAAATGACAATGAGTGCTGCACTGGTAACGATGCGGCTGCTTTGGTCGATTCCAAAAATAATACTTGTGGTATTATTACGTGTTTTTTGGAAGTGTTCTTGAATACGTGTGAGTAGAAAAACCTCATAATCCATAGAAAACCCAAAAATGGCACAGAAAATAATCACAGCAAGAGTGATATCGAGCATGCCTTGAGGCTCAAAGTTTAAGAATTGATGTAGATGTCCTTCTTGGAAGATAAATACAAGCACACCATAACATGCAGACAAGCTTAATATATTCATGAAAATGGCTTTAAGCGGTAAGAAAAGTGAGCGTAGTAGCACCAATAAGCTTAAATAAGTGAGGCTGATGACCCAAAGCGCTGCATAGGGGAAGTACTGTTTAATGGTCTCTATAACATCGAGGTTTTGAACGGGAGCGCCTGTTAGCTGCACACTCATGCCGCGCCCCGGTTTGATCTCCCTTAATTCTTGAACAAGCGCTTTTGTTTCAGGATCGTTCATACCATATTTACTAAAAATGCGAATGACCGAAAAATCTTTACCTGTACTGGTTTCTAGAAGTTGCTTTACATTTTTAGGTTGATGTTTTTTAGCAGTTTGGTAGAGCCTTTGGTATTGTTTTTTGGAGAGACGTGGACTGGTTGTAACAATGCTATCAACGCGCTCAATTTTATCGTTTTTTTCTAAGCGGCGTGTAAACCGGTAAAGCCTTGAAATATTTGCAGAGGATAAAATAGAATCTCTGTCGGTTGAAACAATCATTAAAATAGGGACTAATTCTTTTTTATTGAAGTGTTGTTTGAACTCATCAATGAATAGTCTACTCTCAGACTGTTTGGGTACGATACGAAAGTCTGATATACCAAAACGCACATGGCATACAGAGTATCCGAGTAGTAGTAAAAAACTTAGGCTTATTAAAAAGAAAAACCAAGGGCGCTTAGTTACAAATCGAGCGATTTTTTTCCATATATGCTTTTTGTCGATGTCTTTTTTATTTACATCTCGAATGGCTAAACGGTTAATACGGTGTCCGAGTACAGACAAAGTTGCAGGTAATAAAGTAAGTGCAACCATAACAGCAATAAATACAGCAACAAGCCCGCCAACACCAATTGAAAATAAGATATTAATTGGAAAAAATACAAGTGCGCTGAGGCTGATGAACACAGCGAGGCCACTGAAAAATATGGCGCGACCCGCGGTTGCAAGTGTGATGGCAATGGCATCATTGATGCGATGTTTTTTTAGTTCGTTACGGAAACGAAAAATAATAAATAGGGCATAATCGAGACTGAGACAAAGCCCTAACAGTAACGCAAGGTTTAAGGTAAAAATGGATAAGGTAAATAAGTGTCCTAGAAAGTAGAGTGTTGTTAAAATAATGAGCGCACAACCGCCTCCAAGGCTAACAGGAATAAGTGTTGCAACAATGGTGCCAAAAATGAGAATGAGTGCGATGCTTGTGATAGGCGCCGCAATCGCATCTGCACGATATAAATCCTCTTGTGTATTTTTGTTTAAACCTTGAGTGAAAACTTGTTTACCACCTATTTCCATCGACATATTTTTAGGTTTTCTAATTAATTTTTTAAAATCTTCGAGTTGTTGCTGGTCTAAATTGGTTTTGTTTTTGATGAAAATAACGGCATAAGCGGCGTGTTTATCTTTTGATATTTGTTGTGGATTGCCATTAGGATAGATAATGGTATGACGTATGGAAAAGTGTTTCAGGTTTGCCAAAGACCATTTAACTTTTTTATTGAATGTATGGCTTGTAGCACGTAAGGTTTTACTGTGATATACCACTAAAAATCGGTCGTTTTGATCGTATCCTAAGTGTTTATCTAAAAATTCTTGTGCGCGCGTACTATCGGCTTTGTCTGCGACGAACCCAGTAGACTGGAAAGGTGCCATGATATGAGGTAAAAAAGGGATACAAGCAATTGCACTGATAACCCAGATAAAAATGATGGCAACTCGAAAGCGGTAAACAAGACGTCCTACTTTAGAGAAGATGCTTTTTTTCATAAGAATATTTCATTCATATTTGTAAGTGCTTGTTTTGATTATAGAAGAAGTTGGCAGAAGTGCGTGGATTGAACTATAGATTAATAAAATAATTTGATGACTTTGGACATTATGCATCTATCAAAAATAGCAGTTGAAAAGGACTTGATTGCACGTATTTTTTACCATGCAGAGTGTACCCCAGATGCAGTTGCTGTTATGACTTCGGATACTTCTTGGACTTATCAAGCACTATACCTAGACATACTTGCCTGGAAGAGGCGTCTTCAGCTTCTAGAAAAGAATAAGCCCGTGATAGTTTGTTTGCATCGAACCCCTCGTATGTTTTCGATTTTGTTGGCATTGCAATGGCTTGAGTTATCTTATATTCCTATTGAACCACAAGTGCCTGTGGCGCGTATTCGTACCATTGTTGAGGACAGTGAAGCACAAATTGTGCTGCATGATACGATGCACCATGAGGTATATTTAAGTTTGCCCTGTAAGATATGGACGCTTGGTGATTTAGAGACACCAACCGATGAAGCATTAGAAGTAGCGCATGTATCGATACCAGACTCAAATGCTATTGCTTACATTATTTATACTTCAGGCTCAACTGGTACGCCAAAAGGTGTATGTGTATCCAGACGTGCGCTGAATCACTTTTTAGATAGTATGAGTGATTATTTTTTAAAGGGTGTAGATGAAATATTGCTTGCTACAACGACACTTACATTTGATATTGCAGCCCTTGAATTGTATTTACCGCTTTGGCAAGGTCAGACGGTATTGCTTGCAAGCCAAGCAGAGCATAAAGATCCTTTATGTATACAACAATTATTGCAGCGTTACCCCATTACCTTACTGCAAGGGACCCCTTCTTTTTGGAACATGCTGCTTTATGCAGGATGGAAGGGTAAAAAAGATTTGTTGGCACTATGTGGCGGAGAGCCTTTAACGCCACAGACAGCCGAAGACTTGTTGCCAAATGTAAAGGCCTTATGGAATATGTATGGCCCAACTGAAGCAACGATTTGGTGTGCATTAAAGGAGATAATGCCAGGTAAACCAATTACTGTAGGGCGTCCGATTCAGCATATGGATATGTGGATTTTGGATGCTGCAATGCGCCCGCTTCCACCGGGCGTAAAAGGGGAGCTATACATTAGTGGCATTGGTTTAGCTGAGGGATATATTAATCACGAAGCCTTAACCAGAGAGCGCTTTTTATTTTATAAGCGTGCGTCAGGTAGACGTGTGTATCGTACAGGAGATATTGCCTGTATGACGCCTGAGGGTGAATTTATAATTTTTGGACGTGCAGATAACCAGGTAAAGTTGCACGGATATCGTATAGAGCTTGAGGATATTGAAGCACATATTCAGGGGTGTGCGGGTGTTCGTGCATGTGGTGTTTTAGTGTATCAAGAGCAACTAATTGCCTATATCTGTAAAACAGAAGACGATGCATATTCAGAGATAGCACTTAAGCACCAGCTGTCGCAGGAATTGCCCGAATTTATGTTACCCAAGCGCTTTGTGTATTTGGAACAATTACCCTTGAACTCAAGCGGTAAACTAGACCGAAAGGCGCTGCCTTTGCCTCAAAATGAGTTACATCATGAAAACAATGATCTCACTCCTATGCAGGCGCTATTAATGACAATTTGGCGTGAGGCGTTGAATATTTCTAGCATGAGTATTCATGATAATTTCTTTGAGTTAGGGGGGCACTCTCTACTTGCTGCACGGATTATTGCAAAAGTGCAAGAAGTGCTTGGAAAAGTAGTAACAATCAAAGATATTTATCAAGCACCATCCATTATTGAGTTTATTGAAATTTTAAATACAGCGCCTAATGTGTCAGAGACAGATACCCCAATGGAAGCAAGGAGCCTGAGTCGATGGATGCCATTAACAGATTTTCAGTTTGTGCTCTGGGCTTCATATTTATTTGAGCCAGAGGTTAAAAAGCTTAATGTGGTTGGGCGGCGGCGTATTTCAGGAAAACTCAATGTAACGGCTTTGAACTTAGCGCTGCAAGCGCTGGTGCGAAAGCATGATGCACTGTCGTATAGTATTCACCGCTTTATCCCAATACAAAAGAGAAAACCCAGTTTTTCGATTCAATGGACTGAAATATCCCTTTTAGATGAGGATGAAGCTGAGGCAGAAGCAATACTGAGCGAATCGCTACAAGATTTATATTTCCACCAGGAATGGTCTAAAAATAAACCGCTCATAATTGCAAAATTATTTCATTTAAGTGATACGCGGATTGAACTTCAAATTGCAATGCCGCATATGGTATCTGATCAGCAGTCTTTAGGAATTTTATTTCAAGATTTATCATCGGCTTATTTATTTTATGCACGTAATAAAACCTCAGAAATGCGTTTAGAATCTAAGGCGTTTGAAACGTATGCGCGTCATGAACAGCGTTTTATTCGTGCATCATTAAAAGCAGATGAAATGTTTTGGCGAGAGTACTTGGAAGATGCCGAATTATTTCATTTTCCAAAGCGCCATGTTGTACCACGTCATGAAGCTGACACATTTTCTACTTTTTTTACAATTCAGCATGCGCAACTTAAAAAATGGCGTGCGTTTTGCATTGAACATGCAGTGACGTTAAATGATTTATTGTGCGCCGCTATTGGTTCGACACTTCATTTAAGTTGCAAAGAAGAAATTCGTGTGCCGGATAGATTGTTTATTAATACTGTGAAATCAACCAGAGAAGATCCATCTTTTGATGAAGTAATTGGTTGCTTTTTAAGAACGCATGCTGTGAAGCTTGACTTAACGGGTGAGAAGAGCCTTGTGAGCCTCGCAAAACAGGTACAACAGTCAGTATTAGAAACAGCCTCGCATCAATATGCATCGAGTTTGATTAAGCTTGCCTCTATTGGGCAGATGGCGTATTCCAAAAGACGGATTAGCCCATTGGTTATTTCAATGGCGGCGCGTTTATTTGGACGTATGCAAGGGCAGCCGTACTATTTAAGCGTACCTATTTTAAATGCCTGTAAACGGCTTGCATCGTTTGATAAAAATCGCGGGTTCGTTGTAAATGTAAATATATGGAATAGCTTTTTTGGTGGGCAAAAAGAAGCGGCTCAACGTTTATTTGGTACAACGTGTGAACCTGTGCCTTTAGATAAAAAAGATATTTTTACAGTGAATAGGGTATTGGATGTTTGTTTATTACGAGATAGTGCTGAAGATACTTCTTTTCTAGTACTATCGGCTAACTTAAGGCCAGAATTTCGTGAGCATCTTGGAAAGACTTTGCTCGAAATTTTAGACTGATTGGGTTTTACATCCATAGATCTCTTATCAGCTCCTCTTAAGGAGGAGCTGATAAGGAGTTAGGTGCGGATAAAACATCGGATCAGTCCAAAGCTTTTAAAGCACGGTATTAGGTAGCACTTCCTAAAGCGGATGAGTTAGGGCAGAATGAAGCAGATGCACATAAGAATCATCAATGAAACAATAGTGAGGCCATTATGGGCGAGTCAAAAACAGAAAATCCAGGGGGCATGACTGCACTACACCTTGCAGCTGTGCATGGCCAAAAGGATGAAGTATCACGTTTGTTAGCTGAAAATCCCGGTGCAGCTAATCAAGTTAATAAAGCAGGGCAGCCTCCTTTATTTAATACGCTTGAGCTAGCAATGAGAGAACGTTTTGGTGAAAATGTTACAGCAGCTAAGGCTGGGAGGCGCGAGATTTTTTGGGAGATTTGGGAGAAAACAGACCCAGCGCTTCGTATTGGCCAAGATGAAGATGGTGGAACTATCTTACATTTGATGGCAATTAATGGTTTTGATGAGTTAATATCAGAAGTGTTGGCAAGGCTTGGAGACGACAAGTCGCTCTTCACTAAACACATGAAAGATAATTTTGTGTATCATGGTGAATATCCCATTCATACTGCTGTCTTAAATGGTCAATTAGAGGTAGTACGTGTTTTGTATGGGCTTGATCCTCATGCAGCAACTTATATCGATGCTGATGGTAAAACGCCGCTTCATTATGCAGCCCAGTATGGTCAAGAAGAGATGGTATGTTTGTGTGGTGAGCAACATACGGGTGATATTGATGTGAGAGATGACAGACTCAGAACGCCTTTCATGTTAGCGAAAGAATATAATAGCACCCCAGATAAAGCGGCAGTGCTCGCGTACTTGACCTCGAAGGGAGCAGATGAAGAAAACATTGATACGCGCGTAACAACACGTATGAGTCATTGAATGGCCTTGGATGAAGCTGTAACGCCAAACCATTTGTTTCAGGCGCTTGAGTTAACCTTAACTGATGGGCCAAGAGAACTTTTAGCAAAAGCCAATGTATTTAAAGCGTTGTGGAACAAGGCCTCACCCGATGTGCGCCGCGCGCAAAATACAGCGGGTCAGACTGTGCTTCACTTGATGGTGGAATATGGTTTTGAAGCATTGCTTGCAGATATACTCAAAGAAATGCCCTCACTTGCCTTGCGTCACCAAAAAGACAAAGGGGAGTATCCTGTTCATACCGCGGTTTCCAATCAGCAAATGAAGGCTGCGGAATTGCTCTTAAATGTGCCTGGAGTTTCGCGTTTAAAAAATAATCAGGGGCAAACAGCGCTTCATTATGCAGCGCGTTTTGGCTCGCAAGACATGATGCTTTTGTGTTGCAGAAAACATGTGGGGGATATTAATGAGAGAGATCGCGCTGGAAAAACGCCTCTTGCTCTAGCCAAAGAGGAGAATACGCCAGATGTTGATGCTGTGTTGGTTGCACATGGAGCGGATGAAAATTTGATTGAATTTTAGCGAGTGAATATTACCAAAAGGAGCTTGGGTATGTTTTTTTCCAAGAAACAATTTGTTTCTAGTGTATCTTTATTGTCATTGCTGTGTTCTCCCGTTCTTTTTGCGGGCACTATGGGTGAAGGAGTGCAACATACGCGATTTTTAGCTATGTTAAGTGGCGGCGCTGTTTGGGAGCGTGCGGGCCTGACACAAGTCTTTTATTTAGCACCAGGCATTGAGCGCGCTTATGTTGCAGACTCAGGCACGCATGCGCTTGCTGAGGGCGAGTTATTTTTGGCATTCCAACGTGATTTTAGCCAAAAAACACAAGGACAATTAGGAATTGCAATTGCAACTACAGGTAATGCAAAGCTCTCAGGGCAAATATGGGAAGAAGCTAATGCTGCCTTGACTAATTATGTGTATCAGTATGAGGTTAAAGATACACGGTTACTAGTGAAAGGTCGATTATTAAGAGACACTAAATATCCAGGTTTTAAGCTATATGGGCATGCGGGACTTGGTATTGGCTTTAACGACTCACATAGTTATACTTCTACACCAACTACTTTTGAAGCATTACCAACTCCTAATTTTGAGTCTAAAACAGTGACTTCATTTACATATACATTGGGCTTGGGCTTCCAAAAGGTTTTAATGAAGCATTGGCAAGCAGGATTTGGTTATGAGTTTTCCGATTGGGGACGTAGCCAGTTGGCGCGTGCACCAGGACAAACTATGAATGAAGGGCTTAAGCTGAATCACTTATATACCAATGGCATTTTGGCCAATATTACTTATTTAACCTGAGCTTTGGATAAGAAAATAGGGGCCTTATATGGTCGAGTCCTTATAAGGCCCTAAAAAATAATGTGGAATATTTACTGCCAAACTACATCATTGTAAGCAGGTTTTGCCTGCGCGGCGAGCTGGTGACTGTGAGTAGTGAGTGTCAGGAACTCGATTGTTTTAGTCACAAGTGGTTTCGCAAACTTTTTAATACACGCGCCAAGTCTTTTGCGAAGTAGGTGATAATTAAATCAGCGCCTGCGCGCTTAATTGCGACTAAACTTTCAAACATAGCTGCTTTTTCATCAATTAAACCCTCACGTGCGGCGGCTTTTAACATAGAGTATTCACCACTTACTTGATAAGCGCATAGCGGGATATCTGGAAAACGGGTTTTAACGCGATGAATAATATCTAAATACTGCATGGCAGGTTTTACCATGAGTAAGTCAGCTCCTTCCTCTACATCTAGTGCTGCTTCACGAAGTGCTTCACAGGCATTGGACGGATCCATTTGATAGGTTTTTCGGTCACCAAATTGGGGAGCGCCTTGGGCCGCTTCTCGAAAAGGACCATAAAAAGCTGAACTATATTTTACTGCATAGCTTAAAATAGCGGTGTTTTCACAATGATTTTTGTCGAGAGCTGTGCGAATAGCGCCTACCATCCCATCAGTCATGCTGCTTGGTGCAACCCAGTCAGCACCTGCTTTTGCATAACTGACAGCTTGTTTTGCAAGTTCTACGAGGGTTTTGTCGTTATCAATGCACTCGCCATCTAAAACACCACAATGGCCGTGTGATGTATATTCACAAAAACAAACATCGGCAATCACAAGCATCTGAGGGTGAGTTTTTTTAATGAGGCGAATGGCTTTTTGGATGATGCCAGTGGCTTTCAGTGACGATGAGCCGGTTTTATCTTTTTGCGCGGGAATACCAAACAGTAGGATCGCTTTAATACCAAGCTCGCTTAGGGTATTTACTTCATCTACAAGTGTCGATAAGGGTAGCTGATAACATCCTGGCATACTTTGGATAGGCTCTGGATGTTCTGCAATTTCGCTAATAAAAAGAGGCGCGATAATTTGATGTAACTGCACATCCGTTTCTCTAAGCATAGTGCGTACAGTACTGGTTTGTCGAAGGCGTTTGAGGCGTCGGGGAAGTGTATGTATCATTATTGGTTGGCCTTAGTCTGAATGGCTATAAGTAAAATCAAT
>JASBUO010000054.1 GCA_030147855.1 Gammaproteobacteria bacterium | reverse complement strand
CAAGCACAAAACAAAACAAATAGGCAAGGCAATCATGGCAGCCTTTAGATTGTCTGCAGAATAATACCGGACGCCATTAACTAACTGGCCACTCCATTGCAAGTCTAATAAAAATCCAACCAATGGTTGGAAGAGTGCACCTAATATGATAGACGCCATATTAGTAAGGCCTAGAGCTGTACCTGTGTAGGTTTGTGGTGCGAGTTCACATGCACTGGCATAACAAATAGAAACCCCGACGTTACTCATACCGTAGAGAAAAGCCATTATAAATAGTAAGGAAGGAGGAAGTGGCAGGTAAAGCATTATCGCCATAAAGAGCATGCTAAAAATAATTGAGCCTAAAATAATGGGTTTACGGCGTTGTAACCTATCAGATAACCAACCCATAATGGGTGAGCCAATGCCCCAACCGATAAAAATGACACTGACGACACTTGCGGCAAACACAGGTGAAAAATCGTAAACGCGTGTAATGTATAATGGCCCCCACAATTCGGCAAATACCATTGATGGTGTATACAAAAGACCAATAACAAGCATATTAAGCCAGACGTAGCGATTTTGGAGGAGTAGCTTCATGCCGAGCCAAATCGTATGTGTGTCTTCTTTTGGGTGAGTAGCGGTTGAACGCGTACGTAGTGTAACCAAGATGAGCGCTGAAAGCAGCATAATAAAAAGACCAATAGAAGTGAGCGTTTCACGCCACCCCATAACATTGGTAATTCCTGCCAGTGGTCCGACACCGACAGAGGCACCTAACATACCCAAAGCTTGTGTAGTTCCAGCTAAAAACCCAAAATGTTTGGGTGAAAAAAATAAGGCAGCCAGCTTTAATGCACCCACAAATGCAAAAGCGCCTGTAATGCCAATTAAAAAACGTGCGAATACAGCTAATGCATAGGTTTCTGTTGATGCAAATAAAATAGTACTAAAAGCGCAAAGAAGTGCCATTGAGCCGACAAGCCATCGAATATTGTATTTATCAACCAGACTTCCGACCGGAATTTGCATGGCAATGTAGGAAATTGAAAATGCAGTCGATAAAAACCCTAATTGGTAAGCATTAATAGAAAAAGTTTGTGACAAATCTTTAACGAGCGCGCCTGGAGAGACACGAATAATATATTCAAAGAAAAAGAATGTTGCACCTAAAGCCCATACGAACCAGGCGGCTCGGCTGTCTTTTTTAATCATAACACTTAAACCTGCTTGGACATTTTATAACTTGAAAGGCGAAAATTATATAGCAATTTTATTGCCCAATAAAGACACTCCTTAACTCCCGAGGAGATGCCTCGCAAGCTTGGGGTGACGAGGGGAGTTACGGTGCGCCTCACTGAAGGATTTATTTTGCGTTTTTAAGATATGAGGCATAACATGGTTACACGAAGGGATAAGGCTATTTCATATGATGAGGTTAAGTCACAAGTTTCATTATCAAAATGCGAAAACACTTGTCGATGCACTTGCAAATAAAACCATTTCTTCGGTTGAGTTGCTTGAGCAGACCATCGATAGAATTAATACGTTAGATAAACATATTAACGCAGTAGTTGTAAGAGATTTTGAGCGTGCACTGTTATCAGCAAAAGCTGCAGATAAGGCCATTGCAGAAGGGAGGCGGCGGCCTTTATTAGGCTTGCCCATTACAGTGAAAGAATCATTTAATGTAGAAGGGCTCACAACTACTTGGGGAAACCCCCAGTACAAAGATTGGAAGCCTAAAGCAGATGCACTTACGGTGAAGCGTTTGAAAGATGCGGGCGCCATTATTATCGGAAAAACAAATGTGCCCTTAATGCTTAGAGATTGGCAAACCTATAATGATTTATATGGCACAACCAATAATCCATGGGACCCCAGTTTAACCCCTGGTGGCTCATCGGGAGGGTCTGCTGCAGCACTTGCTTCAGGCTTTGTATCTTTAGAGCTTGGCTCTGATTTGGCAGGTTCGCTTAGAACACCTGCGCATTTTTGCGGGGTATATGCGCATAAGCCAACCCAAGATTTAATACCAACACGTGGCACTTCACCACCAGCCACCGCACCATTACCAACAGGGGCTGATTTAGTCACAGTTGGCCCGATGGCGCGTAGCGCAGCAGATTTATCCCTTGCTTTTGATGTTTTATCAGGCCCTGATGAAATGTTACAAGGCATTGGTTATCAGCTTAAGCTACCTCCTGCACGCCACAACAACTTGAAAGATTTTCGAGTATTGGTGTTAGACACTCACCCATTGTTTCCAACCAGTGAAGCAGTAAAAACCGTTGTGCATACGGTGTCTGAAGAACTGACTCGTCTGGGTGTACAGGTTGCTAGAAATGATAAGAATATGCCAGACCTTGCAATAGCGACTCGAACTTATACAAAGCTGATGTGTGCATTCATCGGGGTTAATTTTCCTGATAATATCTATGAGCATTTTAAAGAAGTGAGTGCACAACTAGATGTGCAGGATACAAGCCTTGAGACGATTCGCTTAAGAGCCTTTTCGAGTCATTTCAGAGATTATTTTTTAGCACACCGTGTACGCGAAGAACTAAGACTTGAGTGGCTCGAATTCATGAAGCGCTTTGATATTATTGTATGCCCTGTCATGCCAACAGAAGCGTTTCCACATGATGAGTCAGACATTGGAAATAGAACACTTCAAGTGGATGGAAAACCAAATAGCTATAGTAATCAGTTTATTTGGGTAGGTATAGCAACTTTATTAGGGTTTCCTGCAACAGTTGTACCAATTGCACAAAGCAAAAATGGGTTGCCTGTGGGGGTACAGGTAATAGGCAGTTATCTTGAAGACCGTACGACACTAAAATTTGCAGCGTGTTTGGCTGAGGTGTTTGCATTTGATGTGGTTAATGCGCAGGATAAAATGCATTTTTAATTGAATGCAGTGCAAAACACAAAGTCTTAAACTCTCTGTACGTGACATGTTTTTTGTCATGTATAGCGTCTTAAATTATAGTAACACCCCAGATCCCCGTCATCTCGAGCTTGTTAAAGATCTACTGCAGAGAGTATTATCAGATCAGCACTTTATTCCTGAAGATAAGCTACAGCTTACAAAAGGTTTGACCCAGAAATATAATGTGGATCGGCTTATGTATTATGAGGTAACCTCTGACATTGTCGTTGCCATTGAGTGAGAAAAGCAAATAAAGAGGTGGTCTAGACATAAGAAAAGTGCGCTTGTTCAGGCTATGAATCCAGACAGGAATGATCTGTGCGATAGTTTGTGTTAAAACGTGTTACTCCGAAGGAGATACCTCGAATTCTCGGGATGACGGACCTCGGGTGTTACAAATTATAACGATTGTCCTTTTTTGTTGGAGTTATATAAATATGTCTCAAGAACTAATTCAAGCCGTTCGTGATCACAATTATTCGATTGCAGAACAATTACTCGTAAATGGCGCAGCTGTTAATTTTCAAGATGAAGATGGCATTTCAGCACTTCATGTAGCAGCAAATATACAGAGCGTTGAAATAATAAACTTGCTTGTAATGCATGGAGCAGACGTTTTTCTGCGGGATAAGCGTGGCTTAAATGCACTGAATCACCTGGTTGAAGAATATGACGCGGATGTTGAGAATGCTGAACTTGAATTATTACCTACTTTGAATTTATTACTAAATCTCAAGGTTCCTATTAATAATACAGTAGAAGCTACAGGTAATACGATTTTGCATTGGGCTGCATGGAATGGATTTGAAAAGATTGTGAGACGTTTACTTCAGGCAGGCGCCGATCCGAGAATTAAAAGAAATGACGGAACTAGCATACAAAAAGAAGCTGAGGAAGGGGCAGAATTACTAAGAGAGCAGGGTATACCGGAAGAGGGCGTACAACATTTCCAAAACATCATTGCCCTACTGGACTCTATTGAGAGACTACATGAATTATCTGATGCAAGATCTGATATGGAAGCAATAAATATATTAGCAGTGTTACCTATTGATGCAGATAATTTGCTGCGTGTAGCGCAGGTTGTGTATGGTCAAGAAATATCGGATGACGAGGATTATAGTGATATTTCTGAGTTAACCACTGATGTAGATGTAGAAGATGTCTCTATACGTGCACTACAGGGGGAAAGTATATTTAATCATAAACGCCGAAGGCTTACTGCTGCTGACACGACAAATCAGTTGGATGTTGATACTCAGGCTAATGGGTCTGTTGCTGGTCTTATTTAACGCATTGTTTTATTGTGTATTAGTGTGCGTGATAGGGAGAGCATAAATTTCATCTAGGTGAGCGAGTGTTTATTTGCTGAGACAGTTGAATTAAATAATCAACCGCCTTAAAAGCAGAGAAATAAGCGCATAAACACGGATTATCACTATCAAGAGATACAGATAAGGCTTCAACCGAATCACCTGTAACAATCCCATTACCAACTATGATGCCTGCTAGGGAAAACTGTGTGAAGCAGTAGTTGATGTGCTGTGCAATATACTCGTAATGGTATGTGTTTGATTTAAGAATAAGGCCTAATGCAATATAAGCATCGAATGGCTTTGTATTGTGATATGTCTGAATAACAAAAGGAATTTCATAGGTGCCTGCATTCACTGTTTCAACTTCGTAATGATAATGAGATGCCTTAATGAGTGTCAGACATTTGTCTAGTTGTTTTTGAGAGAGTTCTTGATGAACATTTGAGGAAACCACTAAAATACGACCATTCACTGGATCTAACTCCTATCATTTATTTTTGGTTGAGTTTAATTAAATAATCAACGGCATTGAATGCTTCGGTAACGCGCTCACCATTGTTAATGCGTCTAACGAGCACATCCATGCTGGGTGCTGATATAATGCCATTTCCAAGCATAATGCCATTGAGCGCAAATTGAATGAAACACGCTTTAATATGCTCCCAGATAAATTCGTAATGATCAGTACTGCCTTTCAGTAGTAATCCTAAAGGAATATAGCCATCAAAAGGGTTAGTATTGTGATAATAATTAATTACAGCAGGAATTTCGTAGGAGCCTGCTTGAATGGTTTCAACTTGATAGTCGTAATCAGATTTCTCTAAAAGAGCCAAACAGCTCTGCAGTTGTTTATATGCTAAGTCATCGTAATAATTAGACCAGGCAACTAAAATTTTTTTTCCTTTCATTGCAGGATTTGCCCATTTTCTGATTATAACCTTGAGATTTTATTATGAGTTTATGTGTTGTTCAACCAATTGAGGCTGTTTACTGAATGAAAATACTTGACAAGCATTGAATTTTATCAAAAATTGCACTTACTCGCGTTTTTTATGAGATGAACTCAAACCGATGCATAAATTAATAGTGGTTGACAATGCGCAAGACGAATTTGTAAATGCGTTTCCAAATACAGTGATTACGTTTGAGACGTATCTAAAAGAGTATCCGAAAAAAAATCAATCTAAAGTACATGTTATTAACTTATGTGATACAGATAAATATTTAAGTGAGGGGTATTACTGTTCATTACTGGCTGAAGCGCGCAATCATTTTGTGATTCCCTCCACAAATACAATCAATAGCATGCGGGGCTTAGTCGAAGTGACGTTGAAGTCGCCGCTGATGCTTGAAAGTGAAAAAAAATGGCTCGACCAACAACCACAGGACTTTCTGCTGAATATGTTGGTTGGAGAATCTAATGAGCCTGCATTAACACGATTTACCAAAAAGTTATTTACGATGTATCCCGCACCTCTTTTGAAATTGACACGAGGAAATACACTGAATACCTTAAGGGTAGAACGAATTAACTTATCTGATTTGCCTAAAGATGAGCAAGTAGCGTTTCTCGATCGTCTACTCGAAGAAAATATTGCGTCGCCCAGTCGTCGTTTAAGTCCGAAGCAATATCGTTGGGATATGGCAATCTTGGTGAATCCTAAGGAAGAAAAACCTGCCAGTAACCAAGGGGCTATCGAGCGTTTTGTCAGAGCAGCAAGTAAGCTTGGGATTAACGCGGAAGTGTTGTCTGCTGATGATTTATATGACCTTAAAAAGTATGATGCATTATTCATTCGTGAAACAACCGCTATTGATCATCATACGTATCGTTTAGCGTGCGAAGCCGAAAAATTAGGGCTTGCGATGGTGGATGACTCGGTGTCTATTTTACGCTGTTGTAACAAAGTGTTTTTGCACGATGCATTTTTATATAACAATGTTCCAAGCTTAAAGACTAAAATTATCAGCTGCTATGATGAGCATCCAATCGCTGAAATTGAACGACTTTTTGAGTATCCGCTGGTACTGAAATTGCCTGAAAGTTCTTTTTCCAAAGGTGTTTATAAAATTAACTCAAGAGAAGAATTAACACTACACCTCAACCAGATTTTTGAGCACTCAGCCTTGGCATTGGCACAAGAGTATTTATATACGCCGTTTGATTGGCGTAT
The DNA here is from genome assembly GCA_030147855.1 of Gammaproteobacteria bacterium. Taxonomy (GTDB): domain Bacteria; phylum Pseudomonadota; class Gammaproteobacteria; order Legionellales; family Legionellaceae; genus JAALKW01. The sequence goes on along the minus strand of JASBUO010000054.1, from coordinate 989 downwards.
AGGTGTGTTAAGCGGGCGCGCTATATATGCATGTCGATATTATATGGTGCGTAATCATTGGCAAATTTATAACCATGCATCTTCAAAAGAAAATTCAGGCGCTTCTGATTGTTTACCTACGTTTGAGGTCCCACGTTCGGTGCTTAGTGTTGCTTTGCGTGCTTGTAAAATGATTGGCAATGGGCTTTATGGTGTAGATATTAAAGTAAAAAATAACCGAGCATATGTAATAGAAGTGAATGATAATCCGAGTATTGACCATCAAGTAGAAGATAAGTATTTAGGCAACGAGCTATATATGCAAATTATGACAGAATTTAATACGCGTATGGAATCAAGAGGCAAGCGGTGATTACGACTTATTACAGAGAAGCGGTAGTTGCTGATATACCAGCGCTTATTAACATAGAGCTTACTTGTTTTAGTTCAGATTTGATTTCTAGACGCCAAATGCACTATTTAATTAAAAAAGCGAAACGAATTTTTTTAGTTGTTTGCCATGCAGAAAATCATGATATATTAGGCTACGCTTTGTGTTTGACCCCCAGAGGTAGAAAAGCAGCAAGGCTATATTCAATCGCCATTTTGCCTCATTTTAGAGGTTTTCATATCGGCACTACTTTGTTGGAAGTATTGTGCCAACAGTTAACAGCAGAGGGCTATCATGCTTGCATGCTTGAAGTGCGTGCTAGTGATAAAAAAACACAAGCAATGTACCAAAAAATTGGTTTTATAATAAACCGGCAGGTGCCTCACTATTATGAAGATGGTGAAAATGCATTACGCATGAGGCTCAATTTAGGTGCCTAATTGATGATATATACAATCAGCTTACTGGTAGCATCCAATGTTTTTATGACATTTGCATGGTATGGACATTTGAAAAATCTCAATGATAAGCCGCTGATCTTTGCAATTCTTATCAGTTGGGGGGTTGCTTTTTTTGAGTATACCCTGCAGGTACCAGCCAACCGTATAGGATATAAAAC
>JASBUO010000004.1 GCA_030147855.1 Gammaproteobacteria bacterium | reverse complement strand
AACAACACAGCACCCTAACACGGGTCCTATAATTTTCAAAGTTTCTAAACCCATAAGCTCTTCTCTGAATCAGTTTCATCTTGCGGTGAAAGCCTTCAGTGATGCCATTGGATTTCCTAAATCGCCACATTCGAACAATTTGGGTTTTTCTAAGAAACGTCACCCACGCTTTTTAGTGCCCTTCCCTGCACGTTTCACAATGGCTTCTTTGGGTACCTCTAAACAATCAAAAGACTGCACACTTAAACGCCCTAAGTGATATTGATACTGTAATGAGCAAGTCATAGGCTCAGCACGAAATGTATGACTCCCATATGCACGATTCAAAACTCCCTTAACAGTACATGCCCGCTGCCTCACATCTACTTGTAAGTCTTTTATTTCAAAGTAGCTCGATGCCTTTTTTTGCGCCACAACCCGTGCTTCTCTATTTAAAGTTTCTGAGATTTTTGGATACTCATGCTCATCAATAAATGGTAACAATCGCTGGTGACTCACACGCACCGTATCAGGTGTTACATTAAACCGTGAATACATAAAATTTTCTGTCATCATTGAAAGATAATGCCTATCAACCGATAGCTCACTGTTTTGGTATCCTGGTGTACCTGAAAAGGGGGTGACTTCTATTTTTTGATGAAACGTGCCATACCAAATGAGCCCGCCTGCTAGCAAATTACTGAGCAATAGCCCCACAACCACTACATGCATTAAACTGACATTACTAAACCACTGATTGAGACCATGTTGTTTTATAAAATCCATTATGCTTCCTTAACATTTTCGCGCCAACAAATAAAAGGCAACCGATCATTAAGAGAGACCGCATGATCGGTTGCAAAGACTGGACTTGCTCGAGCACTTTAAGCAACCTACCTATTCCTTTTGCACTTAAAATACCCAAATTAATTTCTACATATTCCTCCCTGTTAGTGTGCATTAAACCATTTCAAGCGCAAACAGAGCATTCCATTTCCTGCTGTCACTTAAAAACCCAAAGTCAATAAGGCTTAACCTCTGCTGATTTAACACAGCAACTTCAGATAAACTATGATACACTTACTTGGTTTGGTGGCTAACAACAAAACCAATAAAATTATTGGTTTTATGGTAAAATAACCTTTTTAAACTGTCAACCATTTGTTAATGATTTTATTGGTTTATTGAATTTTATGAATCTAGCGCTACAAGCCAACCTCAAAAAACTCATGATAAGACACGGTAATATCAGTGTCAGCGATTTAGCCAAAGTAACGGGCTTGCCACAACCCACGCTATATCAACTCTATACAGGCGTCACAACTAACCCGCGAAAAAAAACACTGGAAGCGCTGGCTTGCTACTTCTCCGTCACCATCAACCAACTCACAGGCAAAGATGCGCTACCACAACATTTACCTCAAAAACTCAAGGAGCAATTAGAGCTCAATACTGCACCTCTACTCACCTTGGAAGATCTATATCACTGGCCAAGCAAAATTGACTTCAATCATAAAGAAGAGATTTTTCTAGAAAAGAAAACAACGCACGCAACCTTCGCCATCCAAATGATTGGCACAAGTATGGAGCCTATATTCCCAGAAGGCTGCCTTCTCATCTTTGATGCAGAAAAAGCAACTAAACATAACGACTGCGCGATTATTTTTGAGCAAGCAACAAAACAATTTGTTTTCAAAAAAATACTGTCTGATGAGAACTCAATTCATACAAAGTTTATAAACCCAGCGCCTAATAACACAGAAATAACCCCCTTGGGCGAGCAAGATAAAATTATTGCAACACTACTCGAAGCGCGCCTCACTTTTTAATGGTCTCGTACCTTCGAGTGAGGGTCTGCTACGTTCTATTTCTAACTTAAACGGATTAAAATTTGTATGGACATCAAAATAGTCGAGCTGCTCTTTAGCTTTAAGCTGTTTAATGACAACCCACGCAGGAAATGCAAACAACAATGAATACAGCAGTTTGTAAAAATAACCACACACCATCATCCATGCCAAGTGCATCCAACTCATTTTTCCTGAAAATGCTAATAAATCAACAATAATTGTCAACGCAGCTTGCCCTACCGCCGTCGACAAGATAGAGCGCATAACAAACGACTTTCCATGTAACTTAACTTTCCATTTTGCCAATAAATAAACATTCAAAAACTCACCCACCATAGTGCCTAAAAGGCTTGAAAGTACAAATCGTATGGTTGGGTCGAGCACAACATGATACGCATGTACTTCATGAAAATAAGGTGGATAGGGTAAGTGAGCAACACTTGTCAGTGCGAATGCAAACAATATTTCGCAAAACGCACCAACCCAAATAAAAAGCCTCGGGTAAGAGTAACCATATACCTCTCCTACAATGTCCAATAAAGGAAACGTCAATGGAAAAAAGTAAATACCTCCCGGTTCAAGCAATCGACCAATCATAGTTAAACGATTAGATACAATGACCGTAATCAATAAAAATGTAATATAAAATCCTAAAATAATGTATGGATATTTATAATGCTCTCCCGAAACACGCTCATTTAACATGACGTTCTTTAATCGTGTCACTAACTCCCGCCATATAACCAATTCTGTTCGCATCTTCAGGTGATAACTTTTTCACAAAAGCACTGTCTTTTGACACGGACGACGCTGACTTTTTTGCTACTGACTCATCAACATGATTTTTTAATGTAACAAAATACTCTTGCAGCTTTTGGTTTAACTCTAACCCCACTAACTGGTGATCAGGCGCGAGCTGTTCTAGCACAGCCAAATATGTAATGGCCTTAATTGCCTTGGGAGGCAAGCCTTCAATCATGGCGTCATCTAAGATGACATCTCCAGGCCGCCTTCTTTGAATTAGGTGCCCCTCCAGCTGAATCACCAAAAATTTTTTATGCTTCTTTGTCTCGAGGCCTACAATCTCATAAGGATATTTTTGTTTTTCTTCTTTTGTAAACTCATTAAACAAATTCTTAACATTAAAAAACACATTTCCTTTTTTCATTAGCCTACGACCCTAATTGAATTGCTCTACACCCGACACTCTCCTGTTGCTTTTCCGGCATCAGAAGGTTCAATGGGAACTGTCCTGCACGATCAATATATGCAATATGAATACCGTCTGACTTAAACCCCGCTTCAAGCAATGCTTGTGTTAATGTTTCTTGGTCAAAAAAATGTAGCAATTGAGGCAGCGATGAAGCAAAAGATGTCCCTTTTTCATAACGTTTCAGGTCATCAATCATACCTGGCCACTTATCATCCCGCCGCTTACGCGCTTCATACTCTGACAAAAAAGGACGCCAATTCCCTAAAAAAGGTGTCTCATTTACCACAAACAAGCACCCTCCAGGTTTTAGCCATGCCCGCGCTTTTTTTAAAGCCCGAACAACTGCATCACCACTAAAAAAATGTAATACTCTCGAAATTAAAATGGCATCAAAGGATGCAACTTCAAAGTCAAACTCATCCGGGAAAGCACCAGGAATCGTGACAAGTTGTCCTTTTTGTAGCGTTGCATGTGCTTTTGCAACAACCGCCAAGTGCCGCACGTCGAGATCATTACAAAACACCGTGGCTCCGTGTCGTAAAGCTTCCAAGCTAACCACACCATATGCCGCACCAATCTCCAATACTTGCCCGCTTGTAAGCGCCGTTTGCTTCGCAACTTCAATAAAATCAGTTGAAAATACATCAAGCGCCTCAGTTACCATAAAGCCCTGATTATTCATGGTTGCCACAAATAAATTGGAGCTATCAGCAACAGGCCTCTCATATGGCTCATACAGAGCGTAACGTGTGCTTTGTGTCATCGTCTGGTCACGTAAAAACGCTACCGACAATAAGTGAGATAAATCTAAATGAGGTGTTTTAGTCACATGGATCACTAACTGGCAAATCAATGCCTCATGCATCAATAAAAAATCAAGAGTTGGAACACCAAAATGGTGCTTCCAAAGCAATTGTCTTAAAGATAACAGCACACCCGCACAGTGCACATTTAAGTGCCTAGCAACTTCTATGAATAACTTCGAGATAAATAATGTTTTGTCTGCAGCAATTAAACCCGTCCTCGCCTGCTCTAAAGCATTCAAGAAAAAAGCGTGGTTATCACAACGCTTGTTGAACAAATTCCAATCCATTATGTTGTCCAAAAACACAGTCTACAAAAAAATCCAACTTCCAAATGGGGATTTGAGTCTAACACACATTCACAAGAAAAATACAACCTTTTCCAATTAAATTACTCTGTACATGACAAAAACCTGTCATGCCTGCACAGCCTGTCATGTACTGGGATTAAATGATTATTCCTCCATAAAAAAGCCTCGCATCTAAATAAATACGAGGCCTTTTTCAACTACCAAAACAATTCTCACTGTTTTGTATTTGTCATACTTTTCATTGTATCTTTTGTACCTTGACCTACAGCATTCACTGCTTTACCTGTGTTTTTCACTGCATCCTTGGTAACTTTTCCTGCATGATTCACAGCATCCATAGTGCCTTGGCCTGCTTTTTTCACGGTCTCATGCGTGCCGGTTACCACTTGGTCTACAGGGTTCTGGCTATCAGCAAAAACACTTGTACTCAAGCCAAATGACGCAACGCCTAATAACACAGCAGATAACAATGCTAATTTCTTCATGACGAACTCCTTTGGTCTATATTCAATCAACTTGCTCATGGTTAACATTAGACCACAAAGAGTGTTTTATCAACGTCTTGTTTTTGCCTACTTTCTTCCCTGACTCCGAATAAACTGAATAATTGCAGAAAAATCTAAATGCCCAATTGCCTCAGACGCCTCATCATATAACGTTCTGGCTGCAGCTCCCATACCAGCCCTCACGCCTGATGCCTCAGCGGCATCTCCTGCCAAACATAAGTCCTTCAACATCATCCGACTCGTAAATCCTGCTTCATAATCACGATTAGCAGGCACATCTGCTAATACATTGGGAACAGGCACATACTTATCCATCACCCAACAACCCCCAGATGCTTGACTTGAAATTTCCTGTAATTTCTCAGCAGACAAACCAAACTGCTCTGCCAAAAGAAAGGCTTCAGAGACAGCAATCATTGAAATACCTAAAATCATATTATTGCAAATCTTACCTGCCACCCCACTCCCAGCAGCACCTGCGTGAATAACCGCTGTACCCATCGCAGATAAAATAGGAGCCGCTTTTTCAAAGGATGCTCTAGCTCCTCCTACAATAAATGTAAGCCGTGCACCCATTGCACCAGCAACGCCACCTGAAACAGGGGCATCCACCATAAACACCTTTGCATACTCCGCCTCTTTATGCAGCATGCGAGACGTATCAATATCAATCGTCGAACAGTCAATAAAAAGCGCGCCCGAAGGCATCGAGTGAAATATGCCTGTATCACCACAACATACGGCTTTCACTTGCTCGCCTGTCTGAAGCATTGTGATAAGCACATCTTGTTTTAAAGCAACTTCTTCGAGTGATGAAGCAACCCGCCCACCTAATGCTTTTAAAGCACGCATGGGCGCCACATCAAGGTCGAATCCTATCACTTCATGTCCTGCTTTCAGCAAACACTCAGCCATCGGCAGTCCCATATGTCCAAGCCCAATAAACCCTATATGTGCCATATATCACTCCTCTCCTTGATGTGTTGGCATTACAAGTCTATGCTTCTCGCTCAGCATCTGCCCGAATCAACCCCACCTATAAAATGTGATCTAAGCCATAAACCAACGTATTTAATGATCGTACCTTCTGACAGGCGAGGCGTAGGCCTGGCATAAATGAAATCCTATCAATAGTCTGATGCCTCAGTGTGAGCGTTTCGCCCGTCTGCCCAAAAATAACATCTTGTTCTGCAAGTGTCCCGGGTAATCGCACTGAGTGAATGCGCACCCCCTGGTATAAAGTACCCAGTGCACCCTCAAGGATTTCTTCAGAATGCGATACATCTGGTGAAGCGCTACGTGCTTTTGCAATTAAATCAGCGGTCTTTATGGCTGTTCCAGAAGGCGCTTCAGCTTTAGCTGGGTGGTGTGCCTCAATGATTTCAACATTCGGTAAGTAATGCGCCGCTTCTTTTGCAAAACGCATCATGAGAACTGCCGCAATTGAAAAATTAGGCACAATAAGGCCACCTAGCTGCTGTACCTCACAACGTCTACTGAGCTCCTTAATTTCTGGCTCGAGTAAACCGCTCGTCCCAATCACAGGACATGCACCCTGCTCTATGATAGTTAGACTATTCTGATATACACTGTCTGCACGCGTTAAATCAACAACAACATGTGCATTCAAATCAATAATTGCTTGTGCTAAATCGTCCGTTCGCCCAAGTCCTGCAAGGAACTCAAAGTCTGCATGTGAGCGCAAAGTCTCACAGGCAAGCTGCCCCATTTTGCCCGCAGCACCATTAACAATAACTTTTATTTTCGACACACCTACTCCGGTTTTTTCTTAGCTGTAGATTTTTTTTCAAAAAAACTTAAATTGCTACGGTGGTTAAATGCAAGAAATGTCATTGGTAACCAACCAATAATGGTCACTTGTAATGCCATCGCCAAAAAGGCCAAGCCAACTTTTTCTTCTAAAAGAAAAATAGTCCAAGGAAAAAAAATAGCTAAAATTGCGAATAAAAATCCTTTCATAATAAACCACTCCGTTGAAAGATCACCTTGTAATTATATACACCCAGCGTATACTTGCAAAACTTGATTTATCTATTAGAGTGCGTTTTTTGAACCAACCCGAAAGAGCAGAAACATCATGAGAAACCAACCTTTGCATCCTCGTACGGCAGCCCTCAATAATAAACAGAAAAATCACTCGAAAGTAGCACGTTTGCACGCGCTCGACTGGCTTGCAGAACGCTTTCCTAAAGCCTTTGATAATCAAATGTACATCCAACCGCTTAAGATTGGTATCTTAAACGATGTCTTATTATACGCCGACGAAGCAAAAAAAGCAGGTATATCTAAGAGCAAGCTACGAGAAGCAGTTGTAATCTTCACGCGTAGAATTGACTATCTGATCTGTCTTAAAGCGCGTGAAATGCGCATTGATTTAGATGGAAAAGACACTGAGCAAGTATCATTTGAAGATGCAGAGCGCGCTGCCTTAAAGATCAGACGCCGGATTGAAAAAAGTACCAAAAATGCACGCGTTGCTGCTCCAAAAAAACAACCTGCCACCACAACGCACGCGGTAACCACAGAAACGCTCATACCTGAGCCACCTCCAGCCTTTAGCGTACAACAAGCAGCAGCCAACACACGTCCAAAACCGGTCATGATAAAACATAAAACCGCCCGTACCTTTGACCCCAGTGCTGTTGCGCGGCTTAAAGAGAAACTAGGGCTTGCTCAAAAAAAAGACGTGCTTACAACCTCTTAATAATAAGCTGTTAAAAACACTCAACATTACGCCCAAGCGTAATATGAAAATCAATGGCATACCCTTTAAAGCATAAGTGCGAAAACAAGCCGTACTTTGCTCTTAATGCCGTTAAAGATACAGACGCCACACGTAAAACATAGTACGTCTTATCATCGAGCGTTGCTTGAATCACATCCTTAATATCGAACCGATGTGTTTGGCTTAAATCGTGCCTATCAATACTTATCCTTTCTTCTGGATAAATAATACTAACATGCGCCCCGTCATTAAATATGCCTTCAAAGTAATCAGGTTTTCGTAGTAAGTGATGATTTGGCAGCAACGAAAAAAGTTGATGAACATAGTGATCATCAACTTTAAGATACATTAAATGATTATCAGATAGCCGCGTCTCACCAATAGGTGCAAAAGACATGGCTTCATCTATCAATTGAGGGCAGTCTAAGAAAACAATCTCTGGTGTTTTTATCATCCCTAGTCAGCAACAACTCTATTCGGATTATTTGCACGAGCTTCTAACACAGCGACAGCTGGTAACGTTTGACCTTCTAAATACTCAAGAAAAGCACCACCACCTGTTGAAATATATGAAATTTTATCGGTTAAATCATATTGATCAATCGCCGCTAATGTATCTCCGCCTCCCGCAATACTAAACGCATCGCTTTTTGAAATAGCAATTGCAAGCGCACGTGTTCCATAAGAAAACTGCGGGAACTCAAACACCCCGACAGGGCCATTCCAAATAATAGTTTTTGCAGCGCCCAACACATCAACATAGCGCGCAACTGTTTCAGGACCAATATCTAAAATCATGTCATCTTGAGCAACATGAGACAATGTTTTATTAAATGCAGGGCATGTATCACTAAATGATTTACTAACAACAACATCTGAAGGGAGTGGAATTTTGCACCCTACTTCAGCTGCAAGCTCGAGAATCTCTTTCGCTTCATCCAATAGCTCATGCTCACACAAGGAAACACCTACTTCATGCCCTTGTGCTTTTAAAAATGTACTTGCAATTCCACCACCTGGAATAAGCACGTCAACCATTTTAGTCAGTTGCTTTAACAATGAGAGTTTTGACGAGACTTTACCGCCACCAACAATGGCCACAATAGGCTTTTCAGGCGCTCTTAAGACACGCTGTAAAGCATCTAGTTCACGCACCAGTAAGGGGCCTGCAACAGCAAGTGGTGCATATTTTGCAACACCGCAAGTAGACGCTTGAGCACGATGTGCTGTACCAAAAGCATCCATCACAAACACATCACACAAACTCGCCAAACGATGTGCTAATGCCTCATCATTACTTTTTTCACCATGATTAAATCGCACATTTTCACACACCACGAGCTCACCTGGCTGACAATCCACACCATTCAGATAATCGGTTACAAAACGTACCGGATAAGATAACTGTTTTGCCAAATAATCTGCAACGGGTTCTAATGAAAAACGCTTGTCATAAATCCCTTCCTCAGGACGCCCCAAATGAGACATAACCATCACCGCAGCTCCCGCTTGCAAGGCTTCTACCAATGTTGGCAACCCTGACTGAATACGCTGATCGCTATTAATAATTCCTTCTTTAATTGGCACATTAAAATCTTCACGAATCAATACACGTTTGTCACGTAACTCAATGTCGCTCATTTTGATCATGTTCATGGCCATTCCTCAAAGATTCATCATATGCGATGCTGTATCCAACATCCGATTAGAAAAACCCCATTCATTATCATACCATGCAACTACTTTAACCAACGATCCAAGTACCTTGGTTTGTGTGGTATCAAAAACAGCTGAAGCTGGATAATGGTTAAAATCACACGATACCAAAGGCTCAGAATTAACATGTAATACATCACTTCTTGCTTCTAGCATCACCGCATTCACTTCCTCAACAGTCGTTTGCCGCCCGCTCACAAACGTTAAGTCAATCGCAGACACATTTTGTGTTGGCACACGCATTGCGAATCCATCCAGTTTACCAGCGAGCTCAGGCAAAACCAAGCCAACCGCTTTTGCAGCGCCTGTCTTTGTCGGAATGATAGAGTGGGCTGCCGCGCGTGCACGACGTGCATCGTGATGATGGCCATCTAACAATAATTGATCTTTTGTATATGCATGCACTGTATTCAAAAGGCCCGACTCAATACCAAATGCTGCATGTAATGGCTTTGCTACAGGTGCTAAACAGTTTGTCGTACAAGAAGCTGCTGAAACGACTGTATCTTGAGCTGTCAATACATTATGATTCACACCAAATACAACTGTTGCATCTACATCTGTTCCTGGGGCTGAAATCAGTACTTTCTTTGCACCTGCTTCCAAATGCTTAGATGCTTCTGCCTTGGATGTAAAATGGCCGGTACATTCAAATACTAAATCAATTCCTAATGCTTCCCAGGGTAGTTCTCGAGGATCACGAGAGCCTGTAATCTGAATTCTGTGACCATCTATCAACAAATCACCATCGTCAATCGCAACATCATAAGGAAAACGCCCATGAGTTGAATCATAGCGGGTGCAATGCGCAGTACTTTCAACGCCTGAAGCGTCATTGATAGCAACCACCTCAAAATCATCTAAACGCTTCGACTCAAAAATCGAGCGCAACACACAACGTCCAATACGCCCATATCCACTAATTGCAATTCGTTTTGTCATGACTCACATTTCTCCAAAAAAAAGACTCGGATAACCTCTACAATCCGCTTAACCGTCAGCCCTAAACTTTCAAATACATCCTCCATAGGGGCTGACATACCAAACGACTCTAATCCCACAACAATTCCTTCAGAACCCACAAATCGATACCAGTCAGTACCCACAGCAGCTTCAATTGCGACACGTCTTGAAACTGATTTTGGTAGTACAGCTTCTTGGTAAGCAAGTGGTTGCCTTAAAAACTGCTCAACACAGGGCATAGAAACAACGCGTACTTGAATATCCGCCTCAAGTAGTACTTCTGCAGCATTTAAAGCCAGTTGCACTTCTGAGCCTGTTGCAAGCAAAATTACATCAGGCACACCCTCCACCTCTTTTATGACATATCCACCACGTTTCATACGTTCAGCATCAGACGCACCATGGGACAAAGCTGGCAAAGTTTGACGAGACAATAAAATACACGAGGGTCCTGCAATCTGTAATAATGCCTGTTGCCAAGCAACAGCTGTCTCCATCAAATCCGCGGGTCGCCATACATCAAGTCCCGGCATCATTCGAAGCGTTGCAAGCTGCTCAATCGGCTGATGGGTTGGCCCATCCTCGCCCAAACCAATCGAATCATGCGTATACACAAATATCACGCGTATTTTCATCAAAGCTGCCAGGCGAACGGCTGCACGTGCATAGTCAGAAAACACAAGAAAAGTCCCACCGTAAGGAATCACGCCCCCATGCAGCGCCATACCATTCATCATGGCCGACATTCCAAACTCACGCACACCATAATGCAAATAATTACCATCCCAGGTTGTTTTTGAAAGTGCTTTACTGCCCGACCAATTGGTATTATTAGATCCAGTCAAATCCGCCGAACCACCTAAAAGCTCTGGCAAATGCATCGCGTAATGATTGAGGCATTGTTGTGACGCTTTTCGTGTAGCAAGTGCTTTTTGTTCTACTCGACACTGCTCAATATAGGCATCTGTTAGCTCACACCACGAATCCGGTAAATCACCATTAGAAACTCGCAACAACTCAGCGTACGCAGCCGAATGTTGTGATTCATATACATACATTTGTTGTAGCCACGCCTCTTCCGCGGCAGCACCACATGAAATCGCGGACCAAGCCTCATATACTGCATCGGGTATTTCAAACGGTGCATAGGGCCAATTAAGACGGCGACGCAGCTGCGTAATATCATCAGACTCAAGCGGTGCACCATGCACAGCGGCACTTCCCGCAGCTTCAGAGCCATAACCAATTACCGTATTACAAATAATTAAACTTGGACGGTGCATTTCGATGCGTGCTTCTGTAATTGCCACTTCAATGGCTGCCGCATCATGTCCATCAACGGCCTCTATTACATGCCAATCATATGCACGAAAACGCTCAGCAGTATTATCCGTAAACCATGCATCGATATGTCCATCAATAGAGATACCATTCGCATCATAAAATACAATCAAGCGCCCAAGCCCGAGGGTTCCTGCCAATGAGCATACTTCATGTGAGATACCCTCCATTAAGCAGCCATCTCCTACAAAAACATAGGTAAAATGATTGATTATATCGAGATCTGGTTTGTTAAAACGCGCCGCTAGTTGCTGCTCTGCAACAGCCATTCCAACTGCATTTGCAAGCCCCTGCCCAAGTGGCCCTGTTGTGGTTTCAACACCTGGCGTTTCAAGGTATTCTGGATGTCCCGGCGCCTTAGAATGAAGTTGCCGAAATTGCTTCAAATCCTCAATATGAACATCATAGCCTGTTAGGTGTAACAAGGCATATAAAAGCATCGAACCATGTCCATTTGACAAAACAAATCTGTCCCGATTAAACCAGTCTGGATTTCCCGGGTTATGCTTCAAAAATTTTTGCCACAACACCATTGCAATATCTGCCATGCCAAGTGGCATCCCAGGGTGGCCAGATTGCGCTGCTTGCACTGCATCAACACTTAAAAAACGAATCGCTGAAGCAAGCTCATTTGAGGAAATCACACAGCCCCCTGGCAAAATAAAAGGGCTTTATTGTCACTCAGAACCCGACCCTCAGCAAGTCTCTCTGCTAAAACCGCTAAAAATGGTGACTTGGC
>JASBUO010000026.1 GCA_030147855.1 Gammaproteobacteria bacterium | reverse complement strand
TCTCAAGCGAGTAATAAAAGTTATCGAAAGTACGGAACACAATATTTTTACGCTTTTTCTCGTCAACAGGTGCAAGCCACATCGCACACTGTGTAGGCTTCAAACTCACTGCATTGATCGCACTAATAAATGCAGTTGCTGCAATCACTAACGCAAACTGGGCATACATAGCGCCCGTTAGACCAGGAATAAAGCCTGCCGGTACAAAAACGGCCATAAGCACCAAGGTAATGCCAATAATAGGCCCCATAAGCTCCGACATCGCTAAAATAGAGGCTTTTTTAGGGCTGTGTTTTTGCTCTATTTTTTGGGTCACCCCTTCGACAATCACAATGGCATCATCAATGACGATACCAATCGCAAGTACCAACGCAAATAAAGTGAGTAGGTTAATGGAGTAACTCAGCAAAAGCATCGCAAAAAAAGCGCCAACAATTGTCACCGGCACAGTTGTTGCAGGCACAAGCGTGGCACGGGTGTTTTGTAAAAACAACAAAATGACCAGTAACACCAAAAAGCCTGCTTCATACAGCGTGTGATACACTTCATCAATCGAGGCCTTCACAAAAACCGTAGTATCAAAAGGAATGTTATATTCTAGACCCGGCGGAAAATTTTCCGCCATTTTAGCAACTGTCTCTCGTACAGTTTGTGCCACCTCAAGTGCATTTGCCTCGGGCAATTGGTAAATAGCAATCGCCGCAGTCGGTTTATTATTAAGTGTTGCAAACTGATTATAACTCGATGCGCCAAGTTCAACACGCCCCACATCACGAACACGGATAATTCTTGCACTACGCGTACTGTTCTTTGTATTGGTGAACTTTGCTGTTTGGTTTGGATTGGTTGCATCACTTTTAACAATAATATCGCCAAACTTATCTACATCTGCAATTTGACCCGGCACATTCACCGTAAACTGATACGCTTGCTTTCCATCATCAGGCGGCCCACCAATTTGACCTGCAGACACTTGCTTGTTTTGATTACTGATAGCATTCAATACATCACTTGGATTAAGTGAGTAGGCATACATTTTTTGGGGATCAAGCCATACACGCATGGCATAAGTACCTGCTCCAAACACCCCAACATTACCCACACCCGGCAAACGTGCCAACTCATTTTGCATATTGATGGTTGCATAGTTATTTAAAAACAATCCATTATATTCGCCATTTTTGGCGCTTAAAGTCACAAATTGTAAGACTGCTGTTGATTTTTTCTGTACTACAACCCCTTGTTTTTGTACTGAATCAGGCAATTGTGCCATGGCCGCTTGTACACGACTTTGCACCAGGACTTGTGCAAAATTCATGTCTGTCCCAATTTTAAAAGTAATAATCAGGGTATAGTTACCACCATTCGTATTCGTCGACTGCATATACAGCATGTCTTCGACACCATTCACTTGTTTCTCAATGGGAAGTGCCACGGTTTTAATAAGTGTTTTTGCATCAGCCCCAGGATACGAGGTTGTCACTTGAATTGTTGGCGGCACAATTTCAGGATACTGCGACACCGGCAATACTTTCATTGCAATGACACCTAAAAACACAATAACAATCGCAATCACGTTTGATAGTACAGGGCGCTCAATAAAAAACTTAGAAATCATTTGGCATTTTTCTCGCTCGGTGTGGGGTGCACTTCATTGCCTTCCGATGCACTCTGTAGTCCAGCCACAATCACGTTGTCTGTTGCGACAATACCGTTTGCGATTGCACGTATCCCATTTTCAAGTGGGCCTAACACAACCCGTTTAAGTACTACGATATTATCTTGATTCACAGTTAAAAGATAAGCGCCTATTTGGTCATATTGAACGGCTGTATCTGGAACCGTAAGACTTTTAACAGGCGCTCCAAGTGCTATTTTAATTTGAACAAATAAACCAGGTAGTAACACCTCTCCTTCATTGGGAAGGAGCGCCCTAAACTCCAATGTGCCCGTTGAGGCATTAAGTCCCGTATTAATAAAATCCAGTTTTCCTTTAAATTTGTAGTTTCTTCCTGTTGGCAGTTTAATTTCAACGGGCACTTGCTTATTGACTTTTTCATCAATTTCTTCTTTTTTAATAGACGCTCTTAAAATGATGAGATCAATTTCATTCAAGTTAAAATACACATAAATTGAGTTAATTTGCTCAACAGTCGCCAAGATTGTTGCGGCACCATGCCCTACTAAATTACCTTTATCCACCAAGTGCCTGCCAATACGACCATCAAAAGGCGCTTTAACAGAGGTATAATCGTAGTTGAGCTGCGCAACCACCAAGTTTTCTTTGGCCTTTTCAACCATGGCTGTTGACGCCTCACTTTTAGCACGCCATTTTTCAACGTTACTGAGAGAAGTCGCATTTTGTTTATACATTTTCTTTTGACGCGCATACTCTAAAACGTCGTAGGTATGTATCGCTTCTTGCGCGACCAGTTCAGATCTTGCTTCTTTAAGTTTTGCAAGATAAGACTCAGGCTCGATGACAAATAACGTCTCATCTTTTTTCACTGGTGTACCATCAACAAAGTTAATTTGGTCGAGAAAGCCCTCTACACGCGCCACTAAGTCGACTGATTTAAAAGCAACTGTATTTCCAGTTTGTGTTACATACTCTGACATAGGCCTCACAACCGGATGACTGACTTCAACTGTAGGTGGTGGAATTTTAACGGTGCGATATTTTGAATTATAATAATTAATAATATTAATGATTAACAAAATAATCAGGGCAATTCGTGCCATTTGTTTATATTTTTCTGCCTTCGTTAAATCCATTTTCATCACCAGTTCGGAAGATAGAGTGTCTTAAATTTTTCCAGCATTGTTTTTGGCACTTCATGATTTTGTTGCAGCAATAAATTTCCCCAGTTTGTCCTTTTCGCCATTTCTTGCTTAATATTTGCAGGAATGAAATCATCATTGCCTCGAATTTGCCAGCCACCGCCCAATGCACGATACAAGTTGACTAATGCTTTCGGCAAATCGGTTTGTGCGTTCACTAAAGACGTTTGTGTGTGCAATTGTTGCTGCTGCGCATATAACACCGAGGTATAGCCTGTTTCACCCTCTTTATATTGAATCAACGTGAGCTGTGTGGCTTTCATTGCGGCACGAACGGCATCTTCATAATGTCTCACCATTTTTTTTGTTTCAATATAACGCGTCATGTTATCTTGAACTTCTTTTTGAGCGATTAAAATCACATTCATATAATTGAGCAATTTTTCTTGGAATAATGCATCTTGCGCCCGCACTAAGTTTGTAAGTTGTCCATAATTAAGAATGGGCCAATTAAGGCCTGGGCCCGCAATAATATTACGATTAGACCAGTTAAACATCTCAGATAATGTCGCACCACTAATTGTATTTCCTGCAAAATAGAAGCTACCACTCAAAGAAAAAGCAGGAAAAAGCTCTGCTTTTGTAGCACCAATGGTCTCAGATTGCGCCATTGCTTCAAGGCGTGCTTGGCTCACATCCGGGCGTCTAACAAGCATTTCACGAGGAATCCCTACTTCAACTGACTGTGGTGCTTTAGGAATGCCATATTGTTTTCTAAGCAGCGCATCTACCTCGTTCGGTATTGTGCCTAATAACACGGCTAACGCATCTTTTTGGGCCTGTAACTGACTAACAAGTCCCGGCAAAATCGCTTTTGTTTCAGCGAGCTGTGTTTTTGCCTCTTCAACATCTCGCAAGCTGACAGCGCCTGCACGATAACGCGATGTGGTTAATGCTAGGCTATTTTCTTGCAATGTAATATTTTGTCTCGTAATACGAATCAAGGTTTCGCTACCCCGAATTCCGACATAATGATTTGCGATATCGGCAGTCATACTCACCAATGCATTATCATACGCCGCAACCGATGATAAAAAAGTAGCGTCATTTGAACGCACTGCACGACGATACTTACCCCAAAAGTCACTCTCCCAACTGGCAGAAAAGCCAAGGAGCGCTGCATTAAAACTATTGGGTAATACATCTTGTAGGTAAGAACCTCCAACACGATAAGCTAGATAATTGCCATTCATCGTTTGCATTTGCGGGTATAGTTTACCCACCGTTTTTGCCAACTGGGCACGAGATTGCAAAATATGCACACCTGCCATTTGCAAGGTTAAGTTGTTATGATAACCACGATAAATCAGCTGTGTGAGGTTTGGATCGCTAAATACATCCCACCACGCATCATGTTTAAATGGTTTTTCTTTAACAGATGCGTCTTTTTTATCCCAGTGTGTTGCAACTTTTGTCTTTGGCTCTTTGTAGTCAGGTCCAACCATACAGGCAGTAAGCAAACAGCATGTCAGAACAACCGTTTTTTTTGACATATGGCCCAATGGTTCAAACCTTTTTTAATTGATACTAACACGTAACAGGGCTTTAGTAAGCCTGCAAGAAAAGCCTTAAGTTGACCTCTTGTGGTAATCCTACTTAAAAAACGAGCACGACCCAAAACTCTTGAGG
Source organism: Gammaproteobacteria bacterium (assembly GCA_030147855.1). Classification (GTDB taxonomy): domain Bacteria; phylum Pseudomonadota; class Gammaproteobacteria; order Legionellales; family Legionellaceae; genus JAALKW01. Next base: position 30,406 of record JASBUO010000026.1, on the reverse strand, counting down.
ACTATAAACATAACTTCCTAAGAGTATTGGGCCGTGCTCGTTTTCAAAGATCATTCAAACTATCAAAAAGCTCTAATGCCATATACTGAGTCTGAAAAAGCAAAAGCACGCTCAGCAGCCACTCCTGAGCTTTCGGCAAGACCAGAGCCTCCAAAGCCAGCAACCCCTGTAGCAGTAGAGTCTATAAAGCTAAAACTTTCCGTCAACCGAAGATTAGCAAGCAAAAGACTGGATTGATATGTGGCGCTTTTTTCTGCAAGGCCTATACCAAAAATCAGCTGATATCCGGCTTGCAAACTTTGGCCTTCGTTGTTTAAAAAGTACCGCGTTTTCACCAAATTAATCGTGCTTGAAATAACCTCTACTGCTGCATCTAAAGTTGCTACATCTTCACATGCGTAAACAAAATCTTTCCCTGCTTGACGCTTACACATAATCAGCGCTTTATCCACAGCCGTCATAAAAAGATTGGGCACTAAAAACTGTGGTTTCACCATGCCTGCTAGAGAGCCAGGATATAGTAGGGTAAGCTTATTACAAGCAGCACTCACCTCTCCTGAAGTTGACAACTTAGGTATGCTGCACTGATATACAAGCCCAGCACTCGGAGCTGTAAGAACCATTGAAGATTCGACTTCATAGTCAGCCGTGCGAATGCCGAGCGTCCCTAAATCAGTCGCAGCATACCTACTACTACTTGTGCTAGGGCCAATATAGACATATTCAAGGCTCTCATTTTCTACGCCGTCCCCCGTAACCTCAAGCCTTTTTCTAGAGCTACTCAGACTCGCATTAGCTTCAATCGTGCGATATTGCAATGAGCCATCGGCCGCCACCCAAACAGTTGCGCCAGCATTTGGCATGACCTCTACGTCACGATAAGTCTCAGTAACCGGCATATTGACACAAGTATTTACGTTAGCAGCCAGGCCCGTCCCATGATTGATAGGACAAGAGCGAATATAATTGCCCTCAGTAGATGACGTCGTCCAAAGATACACACGTGACAACAGAGGCGCCATCGCCCAAACGGCTGTACCGTCAAAACTTTCAACAGCTTGAGGGGCCGCAGCAATTGCAATATTGTCTGTTTGCGCTAAAGACTTAAATGATGTGACACCTTGGGGGCTTCTTACCGCGACAACTAGAGCTGGCTTTGTCGTAATACTGATTTTTTCTGCCTGAATGCTAGAGGATGTCCCAAGTGCAGGCCTTATGTCAGTTGTTTGTGGCCCACCATTTAAAGTGATTATAAATGGGGTCTGAGACTGTGTTCCGAGACCACAAAGCGGTGATGCAGCCACAGCCGCAGCCGCACACGAAGTAGTAGAGCCTCTCCAGCGTCTCGCAGGACTGGCTGCTACGTCATCTACCTCAAAACGTGCTTGCAGCGCTCCATCGTTTAACATAAACGACTGAAGGCTCGTTATTCCAACCTGTCTGCCTATTTCCACAATATAATTAGGGCTTTCTGTCAGATTAGGATTTAAATTAATTCGGACTGTTCTACCCATTACCTCAGCAGAAAATATATTCGTATCTTGAGCTGCCTGAATAGGAGCCACAGGTAACAGCATTACGGCAGGCAATGCATAAGTGAGCAATCGTTTTATCATAATGGCAAGTCCTTTTGGTTGGTAGGTAAATATCCTTAAATGTTTAAAGCGCGGTATGTAGGGACGAAAAATAGCTTCTGGGTCTTTCAGCCAATTGTGTCAACGCGCCCCAGATTAATCTAATCCACTCTAATGCAAGATAAGGGGCATTACAAGCAAGCAAAACGCCTTATCAACAGAGGCCTCTTATACCTGACTCATCACCTGCTCAAACACACGTTGTGCTGCATCAACTGTATTTTGAATATCTTGTTCGCTGTGTGCGCTCGACACAAATCCTGCCTCAAAACGTGATGGTGCAAAATACACACCTTCTTTCAGCATGGCATGATAAAAACAACGAAACACCTTGTCATCAGATGCAGCAACATCATCTTGGTTGTTAATGCCCACATTATCAGTAAAACAGAAACCAAACATGCCACCCAGTGCATTCACCTGCAGGGGTAAACCATATGCATCTGCTGCATTTTTTAAACCTTTTATTAACTGTCGTGCTTTTTGAGACAGTGTCTCATAAAAGCCTGTCGCATGTACCGCTTCAAGCGTTGCAACTCCTGCAGCCATTGCAAGCGGATTACCCGATAAGGTGCCTGCTTGGTATACGGGGCCAACCGGTGCTAAATAGTCCATAATAGCAGCACTTCCACCTAAAGCCCCCACCGGCATACCGCCGCCTATGACCTTACCTAAAGTAGTTATATCAGGCGCTATGTCATACAGCCCTTGCGCGCCTCTAAGCCCCACTCTAAAGCCCGTCATGACTTCATCAAAAATAAGAATCGCACCATAATTATCACATAGTGCACGCAGACCTGGTAAAAATTCGGCAGCTGGTAAAACAAAGCCCATATTCCCCGCAATCGGCTCCAAAATAATCGCAGCAATATCTTCACCATATTGCTCAAACAGCGCTTGTGTTTGCGTTAAGTCATTAAAGTCAGCTACAAGTGTATGCTCCGCGGTGCTCGGTAAAATACCTGGAGACGATGGAATGCCAAGCGTTAAGGCACCAGAACCTGCATTCACCAACAAGCTATCACTATGGCCGTGATAACAGCCTTTAAATTTTAAAATTTTCGACTTTTGTGTAAAACCACGTGCTAGCCGAATAGCAGTCATGGTGGCTTCTGTCCCTGAATTAACAAAGCGCACTTTCTCAAGCGATGGCATCGCTGCGCGAATCATTTCAGCGAGTGTAGTTTCGATTGCAGTTGGGGCCCCAAAGCTCACGCCTTTCTGCAAGGCATCTGTCACGGCAGACACGACACGTGCATCACTATGTCCAAGCACCAACGGCCCCCATGAGCCGACATAATCAATATATTGATTACCATCCACATCAAATACATGTGCGCCTGCGCCTCGCTCAAAAAATACCGGCGTACCACCTACGCCTTTAAATGCACGTACGGGTGAGTTCACACCACCAGGAATTACTTGCGCTGCTGCTTGAAATAATTGCTCTGAACGAGACTGCGTCATCACCACTTCTCCGGATTTTATTCGAAAACTGGCACATTATATCTCAAATAGATAACATCGTAACGCCCAAGCCTCGTAATCGTGATATAATGCGCATCTTTCAGTCATTTCTGCTTTATTTGAGACCCATTAACCATGTCAAAACAAGTAGATGTCATCGTTATCGGCGCAGGTGCCGCGGGCCTTATGTGTGCTATTCAAGCAGGCAAACGCGGCAGACACGTGCTCGTGCTTGATGCGGCCAATAAAGTAGGCAAAAAAATCTTAATGTCGGGTGGTGGGCGCTGCAATTTTACCAATTATCATGTGAGCCCAGAAAGCTACCAATCGCACAACCCGCACTTTTGTAAATCTGCTTTGACGCGTTATACGCAATGGGACTTTATTGAGCTCGTTAAAAAGCATCAAATTCCCTACTATGAAAAAACATTGGGTCAGTTGTTTTGTGTCAACAAATCGAAAGATATCGTCAACATGCTGCTCGCTGAATGCGAAGCCGCAAACGTCTCTATTCAATTAAACGCAACCACTCAACGCATTCAACAAACATCCGACCACTCATTTAGAATACAAACAACGCATCACACCTACACCTGCGAGTCACTGGTGGTTGCAACTGGCGGTTTATCTATCCCAACACTCGGTGCAAGCCCTTTTGCGTATCAAATAGCCGAGCAATTTGGTATTCATGTTTACCCAACACGTGCAGGCCTTGTGCCCCTGACCTTGCACCCCGAAGACAAACAAAAGTTAAGCCCCCTTTCAGGTGTTTCGGTCCATTGCATCGCGCAAACAAACACACAGTCTTTCGAAGAGGCACTATTGTTCACCCACAGAGGCTTAAGTGGACCAGCTATTTTGCAGCTGTCTTCGTATTGGACACCGGGTGACACCATTAGCATTAACTTAGTACCTACCCATGACTTACTCGACTACCTGCACACTGCGCGCGAAACGCTTCCTAAAAAGCAAGTCGGCGCACTCTTATCAACCCTACTCCCCAAGCGCTTGGTCGAAATTTTTATACCGGACGAAATAGCCAAGAAAAAGCTCGCAGACTGCTCTAATCATCGGTTAGAAACTATCAGTACATCGCTACAAAACTGGCAAATCAAGCCTAATGGTACCGAGGGCTACCGTACCGCTGAAGTCACCTTAGGTGGAATTGATTGCGATGCTGTTTCCTCTAAAACCATGGAAGTCAAAAACATTCAAGGATTATACTTTATTGGCGAAGCGCTTGATGTCACTGGCCTTTTAGGCGGATACAACTTTCAATGGGCTTGGTCTTCTGGTGTTGCGGCAGGACTTGTTGTGTAAATTCCGTTGGTACAGAGCTAAAAACTCATCAATCACCCCTATTTAAGGCACTTATAGCGCTCTCAGCACAAAATGACCACCTAACCAGCAGTGAAACAGTTTCGTTATTCTTTACCGTGGCACTGCTTAAATTTTTTGCCAGATGCGCAAGGACATGGGCTATTTCGTGATACCTTTAGAGGTGCATGGGGAATTTGCTCACCATCTATATAGAACCAGCCCCCATTATCTAGCAAGAAATGACTCGTCTCATGGATACTGTATACACGCCCTCCCTCAACAAACCGTGCAATAAATTCGACCTGACCTATTGCATCAATGGCCTCAGGTGCATTTAAAACCTGTAAATCAACCCATGTAACTCGGCGTGCCCAAGCCGCTGTATCCGCTGCATTAAAGTCTTCAAGTGCTGCGCCTTGCATGGTCTTTCGTATATAGTCCACATCCGCTTTTGTATAGGCTGTATAGCGTGAACGCATCAATGCCTCTGGAGTATCAGGGGCTTTTTCTCCCAAAAGGTAAGACGCACAACAACTTGAATAATGATATTTCGAACCGCACGCACACAGCGACATATTGCTCCCCTGTCTATCTAAAGTACCCAACCATAACAGTCTGCTATTAATAAAACATTAAGTTTTTAGTATTATAGTGGCGCTCTATCTCTAGCACTTGATTCACTTTATTCGCCCAAGGAGTAACTCTTGCCTGTCCTGTCTGAACTCCTCAAAAGGTTTGGCTGCTTCAAAAAAAATGTCGATGAAGCAAGTTCAAATAGTCGCCGAAGAACGCGGCCTATTAAATCTTCTCAAGCACTTTTGTTGTGTAAATTTTTTGCTACTATTGAAGAAATATACTTACTTAGTGACTGCTTAGACAACAGTACTGACTCTGTGACACCATCTAACTTAGCTGCAAAAGCAGAGCCCCCTTTATCATCAGGGCTCAACAGCATTCAGTTGAAAAGCTTTTGTGTAGAGGGAGACGAGAAAGATGATTTGCACGGAAACGCCGTATCAACAAACTTTCCTTCGCACAATGCCCTCGCCAGACCAAATACTCCCACTGAATCTAAATCGCATATTTCTGTCTCATCTGACAGTAATAACAGTAGCCTCAGTACGTTGAGCTCAATCTCTTTCGAAGAAGCCTCTTCGCATGTTCAAATTCAAGCAGACTGGGGTTTGCTTGTGGCACCAAGACCTAAAATATCACCACCTTCCCCCCCCTCACAGCAAATCACACCTGTAGAACTATTAAAAAGAAACGATACCACATGCGCCGTATTATCTAAGGACGATACATCTTTCAGTTTTGACGACTACTGCGCTGCAAATTTAACATTTTAAACGTCCCCTGCATGCTGATGGCGACAAATCTCCTTTTTGTGGTATAATGGGGGTGTACCGAATTGGGGGTGACCAGGTTTCGACGTAGGTTACAAAACCTGAAGGGCATGCCGAGGTTGAGAATCCTCGTAAACTAATCTCAATTAAACATAAATGCAAATGATGCAAACTGGGAAAACGAGGCAATTGCTGCATAAGTAATTGTTTTTTATTCCACCGTGCGCTGCCACAAAACCAGCGCCCCGTTGACCGAGCTCGCTTATCGGTATCGCCTCAACGGTCAAACAAGGTAAGCTAGTCATTGAGTGTGTCCCACGCTCAACGATGAAACTCAGGGAATCGTCAAAAACTATCCTGCCCGTCGGAGCGTTTTTGACTAAAAACAAATGACACGGCTAAGCATGTAGAACTGATGGCAGCGGATTTGCGGACGCGGGTTCAATTCCCGCCGCCTCCACCACACTCATGTTTCATTAAGGATAATACACATGAACCAACAATCCACTAACGACCACCAAGAAAAGCTCAAGCAATTTAAAAAAGCGATAGAAAGTAATCAATTTTCCATTAATAGCAGCTGTATTGCAGAGGCGTTACTTGAAGCTCAGAAACCAGCAAAACAAACTAAAAAAAGCATAAAAGAACCCGAGCTAGCGTAACCCCGTCGCATCTAAGGTACAGCTAAAGACGAGCGTTCCTCTGAAAGCTTCAATGCTCAAGCCAAAAAGTGCTTCAAGCAGCCTCACACTTACTAGAGATTAACCCCGAAAATTACGATCAGACTATTAAAGCGAGCTCTGTACATGACAGGCTACACGGGCAGACTGCGTGGGCATGACAGATTTTTTGTCATGTGCAGAGTAGAGAGAGTTTAAGATGTTAACACCATCAGATGAGCCATTACCGCACTTTCAAGGACTTTTGTAACTCCCCATCTCATCCTAAGCGTAGCGAAGGATGAGATGGGGAGTTACGGGCTTTTATTGTGAGCGTGATCTAGGCAGCATAAAAAGCTATTTTTCAAAGCCATGAGCTATACACGATTTATAGCTTGTAAATCGGCAGACCTTGTTGTGCTTACCGCTTACGTCGTACTGTGTCAGCACGTGGATTTATATCATATTGACCACTCATGTTCTAGGGTGCTACAAAAGGGTTAAAGTATTTCCATTTTAGCCTTTTTGTGTTATTATTGCACAACTATTTGTATTTCTAGGTCCTCTAATGGCTTTAGACCGTCTCGAGATCAAAAAACGCTATGCGACTGAAAGACATAAACGCTTTTTCTTTCCAATTCGCCCCTTATTTACATTGGGGGCAAGTCTTTTGTTTGCAGCTCTATACCTACTTGGTGTCATGTCCATTACAATCGCCATTATTTTAACGGCAGCGTTTGCCTTTGAAGATTTACCGCTCGCCCCCTTTATCAAACTAATTCGTGCAGCAAACAATCTTTCAAATGGGCGGAAAAAACTCAAATCGGTTGTCATGATAAGTGTGATTAGTATTTCAGCCCTAATTGGTGGGCCAATTGCTTTCTTCATTTTCATACACAATCCTTTCTTTATGCTCGGCATAGCAGCATTTGTATTTGGCACAGGATGTTCACCTATTTGGTTGTTCCTAGGGGGGGCTGTCGGCGCCCTTTTCGCTGACAGAAATCAAAAATTAACACCTTTAGCTGCTATTTTAGCAGGTGTTGGCATTGGATGGACTATTGGATTTTTTCTCCCTGTAACCATTATTCCACCCGTTGTTAGCGCAATTTTTGTGTCATCTGTAGCCTGTGCATTTATTGGAAGTGTCGTTGCAAAACAAAGCCTACGTTTCTATTTCTATTGCAAATACGGCCATTCAAATGCAGACGGCTATAATATGCACCGCCCTCCTGAGAAACAAGCCGCCTTCATAGCCGCACAGGCAAAAAAGTTTGATGTATCAGTTGAGCATTTCAAAGCACTTACCGAGTACTGTAAAACAAAAGTAGCCGACATCAAATATGAAGCATCTCCCATACATGCGCTTAAAGCAACCAGCTTTTCTAATCCTTTTGCTGTATTCACCTGGTGTCTGGATGAGTTTACCCTCAAAAGAAATTATCAGACCAATGCTTACAAAGATATCTATCATGGTTTAATGACAAAAAATGCCACACCAGAAACCGTCAAACAGATGCAAGCATTATTAAAAGATAGCAAAAAGGTACCTAAAGCACTCGAAGATGCACCCAAATACCCTTTTATTTTTTGTGGTAAACGTCAAGATAATTTACAAACTCGCACCTTTTTTCACCAGTCTCAACTGGCCGAGGCGGGCGGTATTTCAGAGGACTTAATCAAACCTTTCCTTGCGTACACACCCTAAATCTAAACATCCTTATAAATGACTCGCCAATAACATCATAATGCTCTAACATGCATTGGTAACATCCCACGCACCTATTAGGAAATATCCTATGTGCATGCATCCTTTTAGACAACTTATCAGCTCAGTACTAGTACTCATGAGCTTACTGATACCAGTAGTCACACATGCTATGTTTAGCAATATCATTGTATTTGGGGATAGTTTGTCAGACATCGGAAATTTTCCTGAAAGCACCACTCGCCTAAAACCAGGTAAGGATGAAGTCTCGCAACACATCTACCTACCGGCTCGCAACCCTGTCAATTTAAATCAAACAAGCGCATATACTGTTCCAGGCGCCCCCAAAGTTACCTTAAGCTACCCCGATGTCAACACAAAAAGTTACCTGCCTGAACAAGCGCCCTTAGATGGTGCCCCACGTTTTTTTCGCGCCATTAACTGGACACAATACCTCCTACATGAAGCAAAACTCATGCACCTTACAACAGAGGATGATATCACCCCGTGGATTACGCTGTATCAACACAATAAAAGCCCTGCTGCTTCGGTTAATTACGCCTACTATGGGGCGCTCATCACCAATGACTGTCACGATCAAGATTATGGCCATGCAAGTGAGTGCACACGCGAGTCAATCTACAACACGCAACAAGCCTATCGTGATGGACCACAAGATATAGTGGATATGAACAGTGTACAGGTGCCTGGGTTTCAAAAACAAATCGAACTATTTAACGATGACTTAAAGCAGCAAAAAATAACAATAAGCGATGATACGGCGTTTATCATTATGATTGGCGGTAATGATATTGCGTTTGCTTGCAAAAAGCTTCAATCACTCAAACCCAGTGAGATGTGGAATGCCATTCAATATTTAAGTGGAGGTATTGCAAACAATGTTGAAAATGCATTACAACAACTGCTACAAACCCCTAAAATACACCATGTTTATATCCTCAATATGTATAACTTAGGGCTGTCACCCAAAATCTACCACAAAAAAGCCATGCGCTTAACTGCAGAGCAACTCACCCGAGCCTACAATCGACAACTCGCAAACCGCCTCAAAAAACTACAAAAACAGTACCCTGAAATATATATCAACCTTTATGATACCTATACGCAATTTGACACCCAAGCACGTAGTGATCTATTTAAAGTAAACTTAGGACGCCAGTGCAGTGAAAATCCTGAGTATTTAACCTCGGATGGCTCACCGCTCAACTGCAACCAAGATGAGACACATAACGCCTACTTATTTTGGAATCGCTCACATCCTACATCACTGGCTGATCAATTCCTTGCACATGGGCTACTTCAATTCATGCAAACAACATGGCAGAAATAAACCAACACTGAACCCAGTTTAACGCGGCGCCATTCTTAAAGCACCATCCAATCGAATCACTTCTCCGTTAATCATTGGGTTTTCAATCATATGCAGCACAAGCGATGCAAACTCCGCAGGCTTACCTAAGCGGTGAGGAAAAGGAACCGACTCAGCAAGACTTGCTTGTACTTCTTCTGGCATATTCAAAAGCAGTGGCGTTGCAATTAAACCAGGCGCTATCGTATTGACTCGAATTCCATGTGGTGCAAGCTCACGTGCTGCAGGTAAAGTCATAGATACAACCCCTCCTTTAGATGCACTATAAGCGGTTTGTCCAATTTGACCCTCATAAGCCGCAATTGATGCCGTATTAATCAATACGCCTTGCTCTTCGCCATCTAGCGCCTCGGGCGCTTTAATCATTACTGCAGCAAGCACACGCATTACATTAAATGTGCCCACCAAATTAATATCAATCACACGCTGAAAATCGGCCAGCGGCATCACACCCTTTTTACCAACCATCTTTGAAGCAGGTGCAATACCTGCACACTGTATACATATGCGTGGAATGCCAACACGTTCTATGGTCTGTGTTAACGCCGAATCAACTGCCACTTCATCCCGCACATCACAGGCAATGGCTAGCTCATCTTCTACATCAACCTGTACATCCCACACCACAACACGTGCACCACGTGCACGTAGTAGTTCGGCTGTTGCACGCCCCATCCCAGACGCACCCCCCGTTACCACCACACACTGCTGTTCTATTTCCATTGCCCACACACCCTGTTCAATTTACCGAAATTGCACCAATAAAAAAGCAACTGCAATCACAATCATCACCGATAAAAACCAACGACCACCAGGTAAGATATGATGATCGGATAATGCATTTTTATAGCGTCCGCTATACAGCATTAAAAGCGGTAAAATCACTAACAATGAAATACACCAAACCCCCGCATAGGCAAGGGCCGTGATAAAAATACCAGGCTTTAATAACACAATTAAAAGTGGTGGCAAGAAACATAGCGCATGAATCAAAACGCTGTTTATTCCTTCTTTCTTTTTCTTCAAGCCATCTGCAATAAAGTCAGCTAAACTAATTGAAACCGATAAAAAGGACGTTAATACGTAAACCGAAACAAAGATACTTGCAATATATTTCATCCAACCGTACTCAGCTACTTTTGTAATGGCAAGCATCAGTTTTGAACTAGAGTTATCGGATGCAGCCATTGCAATCAGCCCATGTGCACCTTCTCGCGGTAAAACGCCTTGCACAATACAAAGCCACGCTAAAAAAATCACAAAAGGGACAAGGCTGCCAAGTAATACAATAAATTTTAGTGCCTTTCTGTCTGAAGATAAATATTCGCGCAATGTCGGTAAAATAGTGGCATACCCAAAGGAAGTGACCATCACAATAAAAGCACTGTTGCGTATCATGAAGTCACCTTTAAGCAAACGCTCGACTTGAATCTGTGGCGCAAGCACCACTACGATTAAAGCAAAAATAACAAGCTTCACGGTCATAAAAAAACGATTTGCTATATCAACAGCTCCCATGCCTGCATAAACAACACTACCCAACACGAATAGCGTAATGAGCGTTGAGGTTGTACGCGATACATCCCAATGAACAGCATCTAAAAACGTTTCAAACACCCCACTGGCACTCGAGAGATAGGCACAAATTAAGCTATACATAAGCAAAAGGTACAATAAGCTCGTGAGCATTTTTCCCCAGGCGCCTAGGGTTCCTTCAGCCATCGTCACCAGATTACTCCCTGGCTTAAACCATAAATTTACTTCTAACACAGCAAATGCACCAATGGTCATACAAAACCATGCGGCCACTAGAAGAACAGCACTCAGTCGAAAAGATTCATGTGCACTTACAATGGGGATTGCGAGCATTCCTGCCCCAACACAAGTCCCCAAGATCATCAGCATCCCGCCAAAAATACGTCTTGACTGCATAAACATCCTAAAATTAACCATGCAAGCGTACCGAATTATAAGCAGACTTTTATCACGCTTGTCCAGAGAAAGACATTAGAAAGCACCGTGCGTTTAACATTTTTTTTACAATGTATGTTTTTTGTAACCCCCAGGTCCGTTATCCTTCGCACGTTCTACTACTGTCCGGTCAATGTCATGTACAGAGAGAGAAAGCTTAAAGCTCGTGATTCACCGCAAGGCTTGTGCTAGAATATGCGACTTTAAATCTGAGTGCCGAGACAAAACCATGGATAAAACATATGCGCCTGACGCCATTGAGCATGCTTGTTATCAAACATGGGAAGCACAACACTACTTTAACCCGCAAGGCACAGGCACGCCTTTTTGTATCATGCTGCCCCCTCCTAATGTCACAGGCACATTACATATGGGACACGGATTTCAAGATACCTTAATGGATGCCATGGTCCGCTATCAACGTATGTCGGGCAAAAATACACTTTGGCAACCGGGTGTTGACCATGCCGGTATCTCAACCCAACTCGTCGTTGAAAAACAATTACAGCGTGAAAACCTATCTCGTAAAGAAATAGGGCGTGATGCTTTTCTCGAACGTGTATGGGCCTGGAAAGAAGCATCCGGCAACACTATATCCGAGCAAATGCGCCGTATGGGTTGCTCGGTCGATTGGTCTAAAACACGCTTTACAATGGATGAAGGCTTTTCAAAAGCGGTCAACAAAGCCTTTATTCAACTCTATGATGAAGGCCTTATTTATCGCGGTAATCGGCTGGTAAACTGGGACCCAAAACTGGGCACCGCTGTATCTGACTTAGAAGTAATTACCGAAGAAGAAGCAGGCTCTTTATGGCATATTCGTTACCCAATTGTTGATTCAGATGCATATTTAACGATTGCAACCACACGCCCTGAAACACTCCTTGGGGATGCAGCTGTTGCGGTGCACCCAGAAGATACGCGTTACCAACATCTTATTGGCAAAGCAGTACACCTACCTTTATGTAATCGCACTATTCCTATTATTGCGGATGAATATGTTGAACAAGATTTTGGAAGTGGCTGTGTTAAAATCACGCCGGCGCACGATTTTAATGACTATGAAGTGGGCAAACGTCATCACTTACCAGAGCACACCATCTTAACCAAAAAAGGCACGATTAATCGACATGCCCCACTTGCCTATCAAGGCATGGACCGGTTTGTTGCACGTGAAAAAATTATTGAAGATCTCGAATCTGCCGGTTTAATCGAAAAGATAGAACCCCATACCTTAAATATTCCACGTGGTGAAAAATCAAATACGATTATTGAGCCTTTACTGACTGATCAATGGTATGTGCACATGAAGCCATTAGCAAAACCTGCCATCGATGCAGTCAAACTAAAACAGGTGCGCTTCATCCCGGAACATTGGACCAAAACTTACGACCACTGGATGGAAAATATAGAAGACTGGTGCATTAGTCGACAACTGTGGTGGGGACACCGTATTCCTGCTTGGTACGATAACCAAGGTCATATTTATGTCGGTTACAGTGAAAAAGATGTACGCTTTAAGCATAAGCTTTCGGATGATCTCATCCTAAAACAAGACGAAGATGTACTAGATACCTGGTTCTCTTCATCACTCTGGCCATTTGTAACACTCGGCTGGCCTGAAGAAACACCTGATTTTGAAACGTTTTTCCCAACTTCAAGTTTAGTCACAGGCTTCGATATTTTATTTTTCTGGGTGGCGCGCATGATAATGATGAGCCTTAAATTTACCGGAAAAATCCCCTTCAGTGATGTTTTTGTAACAGGTCTTATTGCAGATCATGAAGGCAAAAAAATGTCTAAATCTAAGGGGAATGTGCTTGATCCAATGGATATTATTCATGGCATTAACCTCGAAGATTTAATTGAAAAACGAGCATCTAATCATCTACTTGAGTCGACACAAAAACGCATTATTAAAAACACTAAAAAAGAATTTCCAGAAGGGATACCTGCCTTTGGAACAGATGCACTACGTTTTGCTTATTGTGCGCTTGCAACCAATGCGCGCACCATTCGGTTCGACCTTGCTCGGGTTGAGGGTTACAGAAACTTTTGTAATAAGCTCTGGAATGCAACGCGCTATGTCTTGATGCATATAGAAGAGGAAACCGGTGATTTGGGAGATGGTGCATTCCAATATAGCCATGCTGACCATTGGATTTTTTCACGCATGCAACACACTATTGCACGCTGCCACCAATATTACGCACAGTATCGCTTTGACCTCTTGGCAAACACGCTGTACGACTTTGTATGGCATGAATATTGTGATTGGTATCTAGAGCTTTCAAAACCTGTCCTCTACGATACACATGCACTAAGCGCCATGAAGCGCGGCACGCGTCGTACCTTAGTTTCGGTATTATTTCACATTGTGAAAATGCTACATCCTATTATGCCATTTATTACTGAAACTATTTTTCAGCGCCTCAACAAACTCACAAGCGAGGGTGGAGCAACCATTATGCTCGCCCCCTTCCCTGAGGTAGACGAGCAGAAAATTAATCTCCCTCTCGAAAAAGAGATTGCATGGGTCCAAGCAGTCATTCAGTCAATTCGCACTATTCGTAGTGAAATGGGTATTAGCCCTGCGAAGTACATCCCACTTTACCTGCGCCAAGTAACACCCGAGTTAAAAGAAAGGCTTGAAAAATATAATATGACGATTATAAAACTCGCAAAAATTGAGAAAATGCACCTTTTAACTTTAGATGCAACAGTACCTGTTTCTGCCTCATGTATGGTGGATGAGCTTGAATTACTCATTCCAATGGCAGGCCTCATTCAGAAAGATGATGAACTTGCTCGTCTTCAAAAGTCGCTCAAAAGACTTGATGAAGATATCGCAAGAGCTGGTAATAAACTGAGTAATCCTAGTTTTTCTGAAAAAGCACCACCTGATGTGATTGAAAAGGAACAGGCTAAATTAGAGCAAGCAAAACGCGAACGAGAAAAGCTCTTACATCATCAGGCTAAAATTGAAGCATTATAGGCATAGCCTTTAGGCTAAAGAACGCTTATAATCAATTTGCTTTCGGGCCCATAGCTCAGTTGGTTAGAGCAGCGGACTCATAATCCGTTGGTCCTAGGTTCAAGTCCTAGTGGGCCCACCAAATTAACCTTTTAAAATCAATAGGTTACAGTTAATCATCCTGTCTCCCCTAAAATCCATTGTGGGGATTTTGTGGGGCACAAACGACACAATGTCATAAACTTACTACCTTAGGACTTTGCGTCGTTCCCTTTTCTTTTCTATTTTTAGGATTACGCAGTAAAGTGAGCACCACACCACTTTGCTGTTTCTCGCAAACCTTACTAGCCGCTTCATACAGATTCTGCAATTCAGCTGATGAATAATGTGTGGTGATTCGGCCCGAACGATGTCCGAGTAAATCTTGTCGATCTTCAAAACTCACCCCAACAGAGCGTAAACGTCTACCAAAGGTATGTTTCAGATCGTGCACACGGACAAATTCTAAACCAGCTTTTTTGCGAGCATTTTTCCAGCCTGTATTGTTTATACGGGTTATCGGCTTGCCTTTGAAAGTAAACACGTACTGCTCATGTTTCCCTCTCAGGGTTTCAACCACCTCTTTTGCCCTTGCATTACAAACTATCAAACGCTCATCACCATTTTTAACTAGCTCTGGTGGAACAATGAACACTAGCAAATGGGGTATCTGTGGGATCCTAATCTCCCAATCCCATTGCAACCGACACACTTCTTGCTCACGACATCCAGTATTTACGGCAAATAACGCCATTTGCTCTAAATGCGTGGGCAATTCAGCAAAGAGTCGATGTTGCTCATCCCAGCTTAACGGATAAGGCTTACGCACATCATGCTCTGGCAATAACTTGATTTTGGGTGCAGTTGCCAACCAAGTCAGTCCATATTCATCAATCCATTCTGTTGCAGCCAAATTACAGATTCGACGAACAATTTTAAGGCCGTGATTTATTGTTCTTGTCTTAACCTCTTCCTTTCGTCGACCTTCAATAAACGGCTGCAACGTTCCCATATGAATTGAATCTAATGGCAGTTTTCCAATGTATTGCACTAAAGCCCGTAAGCGACCTGCATCAGAATCAATGCTCCGCTTATGCTGATTTTCCTCCAAAAACTTAATAGCAGCATCCATAAATGTGCGCTTAGGTCTAACGCCAAACACACTCGCTTGTCTTATTTCTTCGATACGCCTTGCATAATACTTTTCTGCTTCTTCGAGGTTACTTGTACCAGTACCCTCTCGAATTCGGCATCCGAAGACCGCTTTGTCGATATGCCAGTAGTTTCCTCTTTTAAAAAGGCCTGGCGATTTTTTTCGTCCCATTGTCCCAAACTCCTCTGTCTGGTTACCGCAGGACGACCACTACAGCGCTTATAATCGTCGACCCAGGCATCTAAATCAAGCCTATCGAAGGCTATTCCCTGTGTTCCAATAGGGATTTCCATTAGAAATGGCCTCACTTCAGCATTAAATCGATGTCGATCCATACCTAAATATGCAGCAGCGTCTCTCAAACGAATTAGCCTTGGTAATAGTGGACTTACAGAATTCACATTTATCTCCAGCTTTATAGACTCACTAAGCTTGACCATTTGGATTAAAATTTTCTCTAATCCACTTTTCAATCACACTTGCATTCCATGCCAAGGTTTTACCATTTATTTTGACTGGCTTTGGGAAATGCCCCCTTTCCCACCAGCGTCTTAGCGTTAAACGACTTTTGCCAATTATCCTTTCAAGATCATTAATAAACAGTAATTGTTGCTGAGGTAATTGCTGGTATCTTGTGACTTGCATCATTAAATCTCCATATTTTCTGAACTCGGGATTCAATATTAATACCAATCAAACAAATATTACAATAAGTTTCTTTTAGAAACTATCATTAATATATTGAATGATATTGATTGATACCAAATGATATGATAACTTTTCAATTAATTTTGAAAGGAAACAAAATCATGGAATCAGAAAAGTATAAAGAATTCTCAAATCGACTGGTTGAGGCTATGAAGCTGAGGGGATTTTCTGCATCTCGCTCTCCAAGTGGTATTTGCATAAAGACACTTGCCAAGTTTACCAATGCTTCTGAACAAATTTGTCGTCGATATATTCGGGGAGATGCTCTACCTGATTATGACAAAATTGTACGCTTATCCGGGCAACTTGATGTATCCCCAGGATGGCTGTTATTTGGTGAAGAAGGCCTCTCACCTCAACAAACGGTTTACCGTATAGATGATGAGTTATTGCACCATATTTTGAAAACAAGCCATCATTTATACCAAGAGATGTTTGGAAATACTGATGACTATGCTGACTTTGTGATAGATTTAGTCCAAAATATGCGTGACATTGATACGTCAAAAGAAAACTTAGAAAAAATTATTAATTTAACGATTGGTTCTATCGCTTCTGATAGGGAAAAAAGAAGCAAAAGCCTCGCGTAGTATAAGTTGCACCCTAATATGGATATTGGAAAACACATCACTTTACACTCGGAAGCACGAAACTTTTTGTTTCAGTACTTTCCAGTATTACGTCGCATATTTCATGACGTTTTGGGACATGCTGAGACCGATTATATTTCGATTGCACTGATCTCAGATAAGCATGAAATATTATTTCTATCTTCAAAGCCTTCAATCGAAGAAAATTTAATTGGGCAAAAACTTTGGCAAAAAGATCCTGTGATGCAGTCTTCTTTCATGACAACAGATGCTACGCTTCTCTGGAACGATGTATATAGCGAACTATCCTGCAATATGCTTCATTATTACAAATTAGGACGACCTAAATTCAGTCAGGGCATCTCAATCTCTACATGCTTTGAAACATATCGTGTCGTCTATTCATTTGCCTTGCGTTCAAAAGCACCGAAAACACAACTTAAATTTGTACATAGTACAGATAAACTCATCTATTTAGGACAATACAGCCTTCAGCGCATCTTAAAGGCTATACCACTACCCATTGAAGTACACTCACCTACGGCCAATAAAACATTCTTAAAGCTTATTGTGAATAATGAGGAGGTAAAAACGCTATGAAAACACTACTTGGAAAAGATAATCCTATCCTGCGTGCTGGAGCAGCACCCGTAGAAGCATCTGAATTCAATACTCCCGAGTTAAGTCAACTTGTGGAAGAAATGTTTCAAATTATGGAAGAAAAAGGTGCCGTTGGCGTTGCTGCTCCTCAAATAGGTATTAGCAAACAAGTTATCGTATTTGGTACAAATTATACACGACGAAGAAAGATAGATACCCCTATTCCAAACACAGTATTAGTTAATCCAAAATTGACTTTTTTATCCGAAGAAAAAACTTTAGATTACGAAGGCTGCCTCAATTCAGGTGAGCTAATGGGCCAAGTGCCACGCTCAATAGAAGTTGAATATTCAGGTTTTGATATAGAGGGAAACCCTGTCACTAAAAGAGCCACAGGCCTTGAAGCGCGCATCATTCAACACGAAGTCGATCATCTAAATGGCATTTTATTTTTTGATCATGTAGAAAATGAAGAAGACTTCACCACTTATACAGAACTATCACAAAGGTTGTAAAAAATATGAAACATCAAACACGTATCACACTTGCTGGTATGATTGGAAACTTAGTTGAAGCATTCGACATGGGGCTTTGTGGCTTATTGTCCGTCTATTTTGCAAAATATTTAATTGGTGATGCAACCAAAGGTTTATTTGTAGTCTTTTTTACTTTTTTCGCAGGCTATTTGGCACGACCCGTAGGCGCGATGGTCTTAGGCTTATCATCTGATGCCTATGGCAGAAAAGTTACTTTAGCTGCATCTATTTTAAGTATGGGTATCGCTACAACACTCATTGGGTTTGTGCCCCCAAGTAATACCATTGGGTCTTCTGCACTTGCTCTGTTACTCATACTGCGTATAGTACAAAGTTTTTCATGTGGTGCAGAATACCTTAATACATCAGCTTATCTCGTTGAGAATGCTGAAGACAACCGTAAAGGGTATTTTGGAAGCTGGGCATCTTTCGGTGCCATGGCTGGATTATTAATTGCATCAATTACTGCGTGGATTGCATCTTATTTAATCTCAGCTCACCCAGAGCTCGAGTGGTTAATTTGGCGTATACCTTTTATTTTCGCTCTATTAGGTGCGTCAATTGGCTTATATATACGATTATGTATTCCTGAAAGCTTAGAATATATCATCTATTACACGGAACACCCCAAACCCAAATTTTCAGGCTTATTGCAAGAAGCAATGCATTACATTCACCAGAATAAACTACAAGCTTTGTATGTATTCTTATTGAGCTTATTGGGAGTAACCACAACTTTTCAGTTTTATATTTACGCACCAACCCAAGCACATTTAACAGGCTATTTTAGTGATCAACAAATTTTGGGATCCAACATTATCTCATTAGTAGTAATGCTTGCTGTATTTCCCATCATTGGGAAACTATCAGATCAAATAAATAGAGAGAGAATTATTATTGTAGCAAGTATCGGACTTTTTGCACTTGCGCATCTCTACTTTCATACGCTTGCGCAAAATAACTACTCAAAATTGGTTTTAATACAGAGTCTAATTTCTATTCCAGCAGGTGCTTATTATGCAACCGTGCCAGCAATGCTTGCCGAGATGTTTCCTCTAAATCTGCGTTGTACAGTGCTATCTATTCTATACGCTACTGCCGCAAGCCTTGCCGCTGGCCTAACACCTTTACTATCCTTTATCTTGCTTAAAAAGACAGAAGCTGCAACAGCACCAGCATTGTTAACTATATCGCTTATCGTCGCTTGCCTTTTTGTCATGTGGGTTACACAGCTAAAAACCTTAAAAGTAAGCCAAGTTACAAAATAATAATCGCAGATGACGGATACAACTGACAATCCGCCAAAAATGACCAAGATACTTAATTATTTTCTTGTAATTGAGTGTGCTGGGCTTTTATAAGGCGATATAAGACGTGCTGCTTTAACGGGCTGTCATCAGGCACTTTAGGATGATCAAAATCATCATTGGAGCTATAACTTAGTCCTATTTTTTCCATCACACGCCTGGATTTATTATTATTCACCACGGTAAAAGATACAACTTCAGGTAAATCTAGTACACGAAAAGCATATTCTAAGACCGCTGTAGCACCTTCAGTTGCAAGCTCCTGCCCCCAATACTTTGAGGCTAAGCGCCAGCCTATTTCAGTTGAAGGGTTAAATGGTACACTAAGCTCGGCCTTTGTGCGATGTAACAAACCAATGAATCCTATCATTTCATGGGTAGATTTAAGTTCAACCGCATATAGTGAATAACCATATGCGTCTTGGTGTTTAAAAACACGATCAATAAAGCTCAGAGTTTCTTGCTTGTTGGCCATGGGAAGTAAATACTCCATAACTTTAGGATCCTGATTAATCCTAAACATGGGTTCTAAATCATTCTCACACCATGTACGCAATATTAAACGCTCTGTCTCAAGGATGGTTGGCATTTTTATAGCACTTCAAAAATATAAATTGGCTTAAATCTTAACACGATTCTAAATCGTCTTAAATTTTTTTAGGTTCATTTAGTATCATTCAATATCACGCTTCTAAAACCTATTGACCTCAAGATCTAGCCCGTCATAATGGGTTAACAATAACTCAGTGTGATTTATTATTTGATACCATTTGATATCGTTTGATATTGAAAATAATAGGTTTGATATGGAATTTTTTACAATTACAGCCGAAGAATTAGCTGCCTTAGAGGGTTTACCCTATATCCAACAGCTCCTCTACTTCAGAGGTGTTCGTCCCTATATGGATCGTCAAACAGGAATCGTTGGCATTAAGCGCCGTATCAGCTACCAATCACTACGTGAAGCGCTTTATGTTGAACCGATCGCCGGTACACAAGCTGTTGGCAGTCCAAGTTACGATCAAGTTCGGCGCGCAGTAAAACAATTGATACAAAAGGGGTTACTTGAAGTCCAACCAGCACGGATGCAACTTATTTTTAAATGCGCTTTAGCTTTAAGGGATAAATCCGTCCAAAACAAGGCCGCCACTAAGCCACCATATGAAGCCGCCACTAGGCCACCAGACGATAAGCTAGATATCACGGGGATTTCTGAAATTTCTAGCGCACAGGCCGCCAGACCTAAAACCCTCCAGGCCGACACACCTCATAAAGATAATAATTATTTATTTTTTTTAAGCAGAAATTTTGAAACCTTTTGGGCAAGTTATCCACAGAAGCAGGGTAAGCATAAAGCTTGGGAGATTTTTCAAAATATCAGTCCCGATCCATCCCTCATGCAAAAAATCATGGCCGCACTAGAAGCACAAGTAGCGGCATTTAACGAGAAGAGAACTTTAGGGCTTTGGACGCCCAACTGGAAGAACCCAGCCAACTGGCTTTCTCAACATTGTTGGGAAGATGAGGTCATACCGGTCACAGCAATGGAGAACCATCGTGCAAAACATCAACCACGTCTTAAAAAACAGTCTACCGCAGACATCATCTGGGAATCCTGCAAAGGTGGCGCAGACTATGACTTCGAAGATGAACCATCCCTCACAACAAGCAACGTCATCCCACTCAAAAGGAATTGAAAAGGATGACAAGCGCATCGAAACGCTCTTTCTGAGGTTTTCGGTGATATATGGCTACCTTTGGCATAAAGCCTATCAGAATGAAGCTCTACTCACCCTCGCAAAAAAAGAATGGCAAGTAGGACTACGCCCTTTTGATAATTTGATTTTAAAGGCAGCTTTACAACACTGCCGTGAATACGCTTCATACCCACCCTCTCTGCCTCAGTTCATTGAGCTTTGTAGGGCCATAAAAAAACGCCAGAACTTTTTTACGCGCTCAACTGAAAATGAGGATATTGCTTCTCCAGAAACTGCAGAACTTCATCTCAAGAAAATAAAAGCACACCTTGCCTCACAAGCTAGAGGAGAAAAGTCATGAACTTATCACGCCACCTTGCGATATTGGCCTTATCTGGACTATCGATGCCAATGATTGCGGCCAATGTAACCCAAGTAAATCGCTATGCAACGGTTGCCAATGAGCCGCTTCTTTCACAGGTTAAGCCGCTTAAGGCGATACAGCAGATGCACTTCCCACGGGAAGTCAAAACCATTGGTGAAGCCGTAGATTATTGGCTTCATTACTCTGGGTTTCAGATGGTTAAAACATCAAAACAACCTGAGAACCTTCAGAGCGTATTAAATCAGCCATTACCACAAGTCGATAGGAGCTTTGGTCCGTTAAGCATTGAGACTGGATTACTGGTTCTAGTGGGAAAAGACGAATTCATATTAGAGGAAGTTTCTTTCCGTCGCGAAGTGAACTTTAAGCAGAAAGGAGCTCAAGTATGAAATGTGATTTGAAATGGCTTGGCTTGTTAAGCTTTAACGTGTTTTTAATTGTATCCACAGCTTTGTATTTTCAGACAAATCAGAAATTTCCTGTTACAGACTCGGGGTTTAAAAATCTTAATCAAGCTATAGAGAATGCGTCTAACTTCAAGCTGGACTTATCACCTGTTAAAGATGAAATCAGTCAATTAAGTACGCTCATTAAGCAGATGCAAAATCAAGAGGAGGTGCCTTTTGATAAGCTGCTTTCTAATACAAGTTCAGAGCTTCAGAGCAAGCTAGATTCTATTTTCACAGCTATTGAATCTCTAGAGACAAAAACACATCCGGCAAAATTACTTCCAGAGTCAGCACTGCCCTTCAAAGTTACGAGCATTGATAGCCTTCAGCATCAAAGCGTTGCCACGGTTTCTTATGACTATAAAACCACAGCACTTGAGAAAGGGGACTCATTAGCTGGCTGGCTTGTTGAATCCATTGATTTCGCAAAACAGTCAATTGCATTCAAGAATGATGAAGGATGTGTGCTTGTAAGTTTAGATGTATCTGCTGGAGAGGACCATGCGTAAAGTGCTCTGTATCCTCCCCTGTTTGTTGTTAGCATCTTCTGCTCTAGCAAATCCAACCATACCAAACGTACAAGACAACACGTGGCAATCACATGATGTTCAGAGCAATGCACTCGCCAAAGCAGGTGTACTTGACAGCGTCGATGACTTAACGAACGAACAACGACTCGAGCAAGTTGAACTTTCTGCTACTGAACTTCACGAAGCGAAGGTGTGGGGACTTACAGCGGAAGAAGAAAAGCGCTATTTAAAGCTCTTAAAAAATAAAAGCAAAATTTATTATGAGGGTCGAAATTTAACGCCAGTTGATGTTCTAGGGCTTAATGCGCAAAGTGATGCAGAGCGCATACATTTTGCAGAACTTTCAGCAAAACATGAAGCCCTTAAAGTCGCCCAAAACATTGCTTGGAATAATGCATTTCATGAGGCTTATAAACGACTCTTTGAAGACATTCCTGTTGTAGGAGACTTTGATCCAGCCCCATACTCACCTCATGCGTATCGCCCACTTAACCTTTCACAAGGGGAAGTGTTGTATTTGTTCGTGGAATCCAAAGACCAAGTTCAAACGATTTTGATGATTCTCAAAGATGCCATTCTCGAAACACCCAATACGACTCTTCACCTGTTCTTTCTCAATATGAATGACACTGACATTCAGAATTGGGCCAAGCGATACGAAATTCCTCCAAGTTTGGTAAAGCAGAGACGAATTACTTTAAATCAAGGACAGCTTGTATATGACGCCTTGCCGGTCCCGAAGCAAGCTACACCTCTTCTTGTACAAGAAAGAGGAAAATCTGCATCAATTGTTGATTTAGGGAGATTTTAATGCGCGCCCTCATTCAATTTAGCTTTTTAGGATGGATATGCCTTATTGGGTGGGGGGTTACTCTATGGTTTCGGGCAGATTTCATCTGTGCGAGTCATAAGCTTAATACACTGCTTGTTTCTCAATCGAAAGCGCTGCCAAGTTTTAAATTTTTAACTAAAAAAACAGAGAAGACCTCGGCTATAAGGTTGCCCTCCTTAAGCTTTGGTCTTCTAAGGGGTTCGCCTCAATTACAGATGTTTACATCAGATGTCATCAATAAATCCATGCAGATGGGTCGCCTTGCGTCTGTCGCCACCCAATGCATGCTCATTAAGCTAATGCTACTCATTATGGCAATTCCTTTGTTGAGCGTTACAACACTTGTGGGGTTAGTGGATGGGTTAAATCAACGTGCTATACGGACTGCTTGTTTGGGAAGAGAGTCCTCGTATTTATTTCATCAGTTGAAGCGTTATTCCCAGAAGGGCTTAAACGTTTTTTTAGGGGTTTGGTTGGTCTTGCCATTAAGCATTACACCAGCACTTGTATTCATTCCGATGAGTCTATTTACAGGCATGATTACTGCCATCACTGTGAGTCACTTTAAAAAGTATTACTAGAGGTCAATATGAATCGATATATCTTAGGATTATTACTGTGCTTTCTAAGCATTTCTTCCTTTGCAGATGAGGCAAAACTCAATGAAACCCTAGTTCGTATTATCAACCAAATCAATGCCATTCAGCCACTATTGGATGAGGCAAAAAAAGACATAGACTCTACTGCGAGAATTCAACTACATATTGAATCTTTTGAAGGCTCAGATGGAAACAAACATCCAGGCCTTCGTGATGATTTACTCAGCATACGAAACGCACTGATTGACTACATTAATCATCCCGTTATTGCACCTAGAAACGTTGAACCCTTAAGTATGGATTTTATCAAAAATGACTAGGGACGAAATCAAATATAACTTTTTAAGAAGCTTTCATGAAGCTTCAGGCCAGATGGATGCAGCTCTATCTTCATACATCATTCGTTGGCTTGCAATCGTGCTGATGCTTCTGGCCGTCATGTGGTCCATCAATTATTTCATGAATATTGAGACCAAATCTAACGATACCTATCTGATGGATTTTGGCGCCCGTATTGTGAAGCTCGTTATTGCACTGACACTTTTTATCCTTTTACTAACAACCCAGGGAAAAACACTATGAAACTCAAAAAAGTTAAAACTCAGCTTAAGCATCTCGCGATGACATTCAGTTGCTGCTTTTATGCACCCATGATGATGGCGGCCGATACTTGGTTCCCGAAAATATCAGATGCTGATGATATCGGAAACGGTCGACACAGCATGATGGAGGTCATGGGGAATTACGTCAAACAAGGCCTTAGTATTTTGATGTTTATTACAGCTGTTGTGACCTTTATTAAGTTCATCACAACCGTTCAACATGGGATTGAAGAATCTAAGAAAAACGAAGGGTCAATGGTTGCCTTTGGTACATTTGCTGTGATGGGCATTACTTATCTTGCGGTCAGTATTGCTTCGGGTTATGTCGGTTACTCCATGATTACCAAATTTAAGGTTTAAAGGTTTCCCCATGCATTCAATGCCATCTTCACGCCACTTGTCTCATGACTTTCCTGCTTGGAATGGTCTATCTCTAAGAGAGTTGTTCTTTCTCGTTCTCACCACAACAAGCGTGAACACCTTAGTCTTTATAGGGCTTGGTTTTCTGCTTCGTTATCCCGTAATCATTGGATGCCTGGGGTTTTTATTCAGTTTTATTCTCTCTATTACGGTTTATCCCAAAATCATGGCTCGCCTGAAATCAGATAAACCGCATGGCTATTTATATAAAAAAGTAATTCTAGGCTTAAGCCGTATGGGTCTTATGAAATCACCCTGGACTTATTATGAAGGCAGGTGGGGCACTACACGCCATATTGGAGAGACTCATGTTTAACTATTGGAAAAAGATTGACAGTTTAAGTCACATGAACCGCTTATTGCTGGCTTTTATTGGACTGCTTGCAGTGATTATTTTGACTTTAACCTTAAGCATTAAAAACCTCCCTAAACATTATGAGTTCTGGTTAACGCCTTCAATGGCCGCTAATGGTGGTCTTGTTGAAAATGAATCGATTCCCGATGAGTACGTCCAAGGGTTTGTCGCATCTATGCTGCCAACCTTATATACCTGGTCTAAAACAGGAGAAAATGAGTTTTCAAGGAACCTTTCAAGTTTTCATTACTACTTTACACCCCGCCATCAGAAGCTTTTAGAAAAGGCTCTTAATGCCTACCAAGAAGCGCAATTTTTTAATCGAACACAAATCGCAAGTCTTTATCGCTTTATGGAGCCAGAAGATATTAAAAAGATTGCCCCTGATGCTTGGGAAGTACGACTCATTCTTCGAATAACTCAACGACTGAGTGATGAAAACGCCATGGTGATATCAGACAAAGTTGTGGAATACCACTTAAGAGTCGTTAAAGTTCGCCTCTCTCGCCTTCAAAACCCTTTCCAACTCGCACTTGATGGTTATACAAAGTCTGAAAAACGATTATCTGACCTATTGAGTACTTCAAAGGAGAATGATGATGAAGCTCATTAAATTACTACTAACCACGAGTATATTGGCAAGCTTTAGCGCATCAGCAAGCAGTCAGTATGACTATAGTGCGGTGACACTCACGCGCTTTGCTATTCAATCATTGTATGCACCAAAACGCCTAATTTTAACGCCGGAGGGCATACATAGAGCGCCCATGCAAACTGAAAAGCATGTGCCTTTATTTTATGGGGCAAGCATTGATGCGATGCCGCTTGCTTCATGGAGAGCAGGTCCATTGTTTATAACAGCCGTTGAATTAAAAAACTTGCTTTCGCATCCCATATCCATCGATGCAAAAACCATAAAAGGAGATTGGCAAACGGCAGCACTTTATCCATCAACCCAACTGCCCTCTCAAGACAAACACGAAACAACAACGATTTTTCTTGTCTCATCAAAGCCATTTGATAAAGCCTTGAATGGGCATAAGGATTTTGTTTCATGAAAAAAAATACCAACTTAAAGGTTTTAACGGGTGCGATAGTTTTTGTGGTGGTGCTTGTCCTTATCAATAGCTTTCGCTCGCCTCAAACCCCAACCATAGAAACACAGGAGCCTAATAACTTAAATGAGGCGATTGCGAGTCAATTTAATGATGATTTGAGAGAAGTTGCAGCACGCCTTCAAGAAACAGAGAAAACGCTTAAACACATCAGTGATGAGAATGAAAGGCTCGCACGTTCCGTTCAAATTAAACCAGATGAGGATAATGACACAGTTCATACCGACAAAATTCTTCCGCTCATAGAAGAAATCAACGCTCTAAAAAAAGAACTTGTAACGCTTCGCGAAGCACAGGTTTCATCCGACTATGAGGTAAAGCCTGAAGCGTCTGAAAAACCCAAAGCGGTTGAACCCGTTCAGGAGAATACACCCGAGCCCATTTGGAATCCTATAAAATCAAATGTTGCTGAAACCAAGACACATACCCCTTACTACACAATGCCTGCGGGTAGCGATTTAGGGCAAGTGACACTTTTGTCAGCATTAATTGGAGAAGTACCAGCTGATGGGAAGTTGATGCAACCCTTATTTCCCTTCTCCGCTGTGATTAATCGCGGAGATTTAATGGCAGCTAACGGCATCCCGTTACCCGATGAGCTCTCTGGTATGAAGGTGAGCGGATATGCCATTGGAGTCGGCTCATTCTTAGATAACATCAGTTGTGTTCGGGCTTATGTGACTTCAGCTTTATTTGTTTTTGAGGATGGACGCTTTTTAACAGCAGGTGAGGAAGAGATGCGTCATAGCTCGGAACTCCTCAATAATGAGAGCTTGGGCTATTTAACAACCCCTTATGGAAACCCTTGTATTCCAGGGAAATTCATCACAAACGCACCCAAAGTTTTGGGTGCATTCATGGCTGCGGGAAGCGTTCAAGGCGCAAGTAATGCACTTGCAGATTGGCAGATG
Source organism: Gammaproteobacteria bacterium (assembly GCA_030147855.1). Taxonomy (GTDB): domain Bacteria; phylum Pseudomonadota; class Gammaproteobacteria; order Legionellales; family Legionellaceae; genus JAALKW01. The sequence goes on along the minus strand of JASBUO010000026.1, from coordinate 3,109 downwards.
AGCTATCTTGGAGACAGTAGTGGCATTATGAAAACCCCTACGGGTTCACTTTCACACTTTGTCGCGGGAGGTGCGGTTAATCAAGGTACTGCCAAGGTCTCTGAATGGATAGAAAAACGCATTCAAGGCAGTTTCGACATCGTCTATGTGCCTGCAAGTATCCCCAATAAAACAGGTTCAGGATTTCATCCGAATACCGTCACATTTCATCTCACCAAAACCATTCCACTAGATAAAGAAAATGAAGGGAGGTTACTCCATTATGGTTATCAAAAAGCAGCTGCCTTGGATAGCAGTCTCGATTAGTTTATGGATTACAGGCTGTAGCTCTACACATCAAAAGCCACCGAGCATTCCTGAGGAAGGATTAACGGTTAGTCAGATTTATCATCAAAGCACAAAAGAGACGAAGCCTGTGCCACGAAAAGTTGCAAGGCCCGTCAAACAAGCGGCCATGAAGAAACAAGTTACTGGAAAAAAGGAGCCCTCTACTTTTAAAGCGCTCCCCAATCCAAGCATTGACTTATATGTGTTTCCTCATGTCATTCAAATCGATGATGAGCAATTGATTAAGCCAGGCTACACCACCGCTTTTTATCTTTATAAAAGCAATCAATATGCACTGAAATCGGAGCTATACGGGTGAATATGAAAAAAATAAGTAACTGGCTGCTTGGTGAAACAAACCCTAGCAGCACCAAAAAGCAAGCTATTCAAAAGGGCTATAGAACACACACTCCTTCTTTAGCCGACCAGTTTGCTGTCGTAGATTTCTGCGACAAACAGAACGTCTTTCTATTTTCAGATGGCATAAGTATTGGCTCAGGCTTTGAGCTTGGGGACATTCCCGCCGAGGCGTCTCCTGAGTCTTACCTTAAGGCAGTCCATCAAAAGATTACAGAGACTTTTGCAAGCGTTGTGCCATTACAAAAAGTCGACCCTTGGGTCATGCAAATCTTCGTGAATGATGAATATACCCTGACACCTGTCCTTAAACATATTGAAAAAAGCATGCCGAATGAAAGGGCTAATTCACCGTTTACTCAAGATTATTTACAAAAACTCTCAGGGTTATTTGAGAAAATGTCTCGTCCTGAAGGGCTTTTCATTGATCCGAAAACAGGGTTTCCTTATCGCGGTAGGCGCCGCCGAATTCGAGTGCTCTTTTATCGCAGATATGAACAAAGCAAAACGACTCGTGAAGCAGCATTTATAGAGCATCAAGAAGTAATGGCTCAAGTTGAAGCCAAACTACAATCTCCTGGTTTAAAGCTCAAGCGACTAAAAGGCCAAGATTACTATGGATGGTGGGTCAAGTGGTTTAATCCAAAAAATGCTGCACGTGCTTTTTCCTACCCTCAAGATAAACCAGCAGGATTTAACCTCACACAAAATGTTTTTTTATCAAAGCCACAAAGCAATGGAAAAGGTTTTGTTTTTGATGAACTGCACCATCGCGTGCTTTATGTGGATGGGTTAAAAGAAGCGCCCGATATAGGCTTGGTCTCAAGAGAAAGACGGCAAGCTAACCCCAAACATCAATATGCTTTATTAGATGTTTTGCCTGAAGGCGCTATTTATACCATCCAAGTAGTCTTTGGGCACGATGAAGTGTTAGATGCTCACCTTGCGCGTCTTGAAAAAGGGATTGTGGGCACACGATTAAAGCCGCAGCAAGTAAGAGAAGACATTAAAATTGCTCGTGATGAACTCGCTTCTGGTAACCGTCTATTCTGGGTGAATCAAGCCGTGTTTTATCATGGGGACAGCGATAAAACCTGTGAAGCCATTGAAAAGCGATTACATCAAATCTTTACTGGGGCTAAGATGCCTCTGCTTGCTTCAAAAGACGATTTACATCCTTTAAATAGTTATCTGAATCTCCTGCCTTTTAATTTTGTGCCTGCTTTTGCAAGAAAATACTTATGCTATGACCGGCTCATGTATGCGTCCGAGTTGGCTGCATTATTACCTGTGTATGGTAGAACACAAGGCACAAAGCACCTTCCTTGCCTCACCTTCTTTAATCGACTAGGTGAACCCGTCCTATTTGACTTTATACATCCAGATTTCATCAGTCAAAATGCGCACCTTGCCATCTTTGCTAATTCAGGTGGTGGAAAGTCGGTATTAACCGGTTGGCTCATCCACTCTCTACTAGCCATGAAAAATGCACGTATTGTGCTCTTTGAAATGGGTAACTCTTTTGACCGATTACTCATGCATGTGGAAGCTTTTGGTAAAAAGACGCATCAATTACTTCTTTCCAACCAGAAGGATAAAGCCGTTCCTTTAAATCCATTCTGTGATGCCTATAAGGCAATTCCTGAAATCAGTGAAACCTTAGATGAACATGAAGCCAAACGCATTGCCTCACAAATTGAGCACTTGAAACTCGGACAAGCGGAAAAGGCCTCAGAAGATGAATTAGCTTGTAACAATGAATCCCGTTCTTACTTAGCAGAGCTTGCGCTTGCCTTAAGAACCATGATTACAGAAGCTAATGTGCGTGAAGAAGAAGGGTTTACGCTTGCTGATGAAACCATCCTCATTGAAGTCTTAAGTGACGCCATTCTAACGGCTGCAGAAAACAATGTACCCCAGCTTCTAACAGAGCACGTTTGGCAATGCTTTGAAAAGCGCATTCAAACAGAAACTGTGCCTAAGAAAAAAGAGCGTCTCCAAGACATGGCTGACCGATTAAAAAGTTATGTGATTAGCAGTTCAAAGGCACGCTTTTTTAATGTGCCAACAGAGCCACTCGAGGACTTTGATATCTTTCATATCGATATCAGTGCCATTAAAGATGACCGAGGAAAATTAGCGCTTGTGATGGTCTCTCTACTCCCTCGCATTTTAGCCATGGCAGAACAAACTCAAAATGATAGCCGACCGATGTTTTTAATCATTGATGAGGCGCACCTTCAATTTGAAATCGATGTCATTGTCTCTTACGCAACCCTCATTGCCAAAGTTGCAAGAAAGCTTGGGCTCTGGCTCATTCCTGTGACACAAAACATTGCTGATATGAGCTCTGCAAAAGCGACCAAGATTTTATCCCTTATTGAAACTTGGATAGCCATGGGTTTGGATGAAAATGAAATCGAAA
>JASBUO010000077.1 GCA_030147855.1 Gammaproteobacteria bacterium | reverse complement strand
TTGATTAACAAGCAATCTCTTTTAACTCAAAACCGAGTGTTTTTGCACGTAAATTTAAGTTTTTGACCATGCGTTCACGGTACTGTTTTTCATAATAATCTTGACCTACTTCATTATATTCAGCATGATTTCTAAGCATTTCAAAGATAATCGTTGCTAGCTTATGTGCAGCAGCTGTTGTCGCCTTCGGTGCGCCCAATCTGGATTTCAACCGACGAAAAAAAAGCGCCTAATGCACTGTTACTTGAATGTAATGTGCTCGCAGCTATCCGAAGGGAAGATGCTGCATTACTTGATGTGTGTTTGCTCTTACCACCTAAGCGTTTCCCACCGGTATTGCTTTTGTTTAGTATCTTTTCTCATATCATTTTTTTTCCGTGAAGATTAAAAAAGATATATTTGTGTGCAGGGATTGAACAAGGAGCTATTTCCCAAACGGGATAGTGCCGAAGCGCTTCACCAATGATGTTGTCGCTAAACCCCTGTAACCATACTCAGGATCAGGCTTATAGCACTATTGCGACGCCGGCTTTTACAGCACAAACATATCAGCGCGATTTTACCTTAAAAAAGTTCTTTTTCGATGTTTGCCCCAAAGGGGATGGGGCGCTCAGGATGACGTGGGGAGTTACGTTTTGCTTATCCAGAACTCAAGCTAAACTAGGGCCTTATATGGTCGAGTCCATATAAGGCCCTAGCTTCTAGAACAGCGGGAGCTAAAAAATAAACCCAGCAACCACGTGCCGATGTTCGCTTAACAAAAGATTAAACGTTCGGCTTGCGGCTCCTAAAGACATACACTCAACCCCAATTTGTTTTTCACACAACTGCTTTACAACTTCCAAAGCGCGTAAAGTATCCGATTGGCTTGCGCCCAAAATAATGACTTCTGGATTCAGTGCTAAAATAGGCTGCAGCAATGCTTCATTAAGCCCCATTGGCGTGGCAATTTCCCAAGGAGAAATCAGCGTATCACGGCTCACAATCAAACTGCTGTGATATACCACATCATCGATCTTAATAGAGGTATCGTCATACGCTTGTACTGTATAAGTATCACGCGCTTCTTTTTGTATTTGCATAAGGCCTTATGCTCCACCTCAGTCTTCGTAAAAGACCAAAGTATAACATAAGACCGCTTTAAGCATCCAAAGAGCCACTTACACTACTCAAATAGAATAAGTCCATATACGTTACAGCCCAACCTTTCTGCAGCTATATCATCACCCTAGACACGCCACATAGACATAAAGTCAGTAACAGACATCTCCATTAAACGTAATGTATCGCTCATTGCAGCAAAAATAGTATCTGTCTTATCTAAGGTAAATTGCGTACTCAAATTACGCTTGAACTTATCAAGTAACACAGGCGTTCCTTCTACTCTGCGTCTACGATGCCCAATTGGATACTCCACCGTCACACGCTCAGTTGACGTACCATCCACAAAGAAGATTTGTATACTATTGGCAATAGAGCGTTTGTCTGGATCATGGTAATCTTTTGAAAATTGAGAAGATTCTGATACTTGCATTTTTGCACGCAGCGCATCAATTTGAGGGTTAACTGCAACACTATTTTCATAATCTTCAGCAACTAAACTTCCTTTTAATAAGCCAATTGCTACCATATATTGCAAACAATGATCTCTGTCAGCGGGGTTATGCAATACTCCCTCTTTACTGATAATTCGAATAGCAGATTCATGTGTAACAAGTTCAATACGCTTGATTTTATCTAGCTTATTTTTTACTTCGGCATGCAATCGAACGGCACACTCTACCGCTGTTTGTGCATGAAACTCTGCAGGATAGGAAAGCTTTAATAAAATATTTTCCATCACATAACTGCCATAGCCACGCTGAAACTGAAATGGCTTTTGATGCATGCTCACATCATAAAAACCCCAGCGTTTTGCAGTAAGTGCACTGGGGTAGCCCATTTCACCTGCTTTTGTAATCAGTGCAAGCCGTACTGCCCGCGCCGTTGCATCCCCCGCAGCCCATGACTTACGAGAGCCCGCATTTGGCGCATGACGATACGTTCTTAGACTCTGCCCATCCACAAACACTTGTGAAAGCGTTTGTTTAATCTCATCAAGACTTGCCCCAAGCAATACAGAGACCACCGCAGCGCTCGCTGCTTTGACTAAAATCACATGATCAAGCCCAACACGATTAAAACTATTTTCAAGCGCTAAAACGCCCTGAATCTCGTAGGCTTTAATCATTGCAACCAGTACATCCTGCATACCAAGAGGTGCTTCATCCGCTTTAAGGCGCAAACGGCTTACATAATCCGCAACTGCTAAAATAGCCCCTAAATTATCAGAAGGATGCCCCCACTCTGCCGCAAGCCAAGTATCGTTAAAGTCAAGCCAACGTACCATTGTTCCAATATTAAATGCCGCTTGGATAGGATCTAGCTCAAAACTTGTGCCCGGAACTCGTGCACCGCCTGCAAGAGTTGCACCTGGCACGATGGGCCCCAACAACTTTGTACACTCTGGAAAGTTTAGAGCTAGCATGGCACAACCCAATGCATCCATTAAACATAAACGTGCTGTCTCAAACGCCTCATCACTTGTAATCGATGCATTTAACGCATAATCCGCTATCTCCTTAATCACTTGGTCATAATCAGGCTTAATATTGGTTTCAACTGCATTATTTGTCTGTTCAGCATTCATTTCTATATTCACCTCAGACATGTTTATCTCGTGTACTTATTTCAACAAAGGGGCGCGCTTCGGGCCCAATATATTCTGATGCAGGACGAATTAAACGATTATCTGCGCGTTGCTCAAATACATGTGCGGCCCAACCTGTAATACGTGACATAACAAAAATAGGTGTAAATAATGCGGTTGGCACACCTGCAAAGTGATAAGCGGAAGCACTGTAAAAATCAAGGTTTGGGAATAATTTTTTCTTATTCCACATAACGGTTTCAATGCGCTCTGATACCGGATAAAGTACCGTATCTTTCACTGCTTCTGACAGCTTCTTTGACCATGCTTTAATAATGTCTGAGCGTGGATCTGACGTGGTGTATACACGGTGTCCAAACCCCATAATTTTTTCTTTATCTGCAAGCATTTGGGTTAAACCTGTTTCTGCCTCATCTGCGGTTTTAAATTGTTCAATTAATTCCATGGCTGCCTCATTTGCGCCACCATGCAATGGACCTCGCAATGTGCCAATTGCACTGGTAATACAAGAGTAAAAATCAGATAACGTTGCGGCCGTCACACGCGCTGCAAACGTAGATGCATTAAACTCATGCTCAGCATACAAAATGAGCGATACATTCATCATATCTCGTACTAAATCCGTGGGTGTCTCACCATGTAATAATGCAAGAAAATGTCCTCCAATACTTTGCTCATCGCTTTGTCCGTCAATTTCGCGTTGATGGAAGTGATACTGATACCAGTAACATAGAATACCCGGAAATAAAGCAAGTAACCTATCTGCAACGGCTTCTTCTGTTGTAGAATCACCTTCAGGCTCAATAGTCCCCAAGAAGGAAGTCGCGGTTCTTAACACATCCATTGGATGTGTTTCTTTTGGGATAAGCTGTAATACTTTTTTTAACGCGTCGGGAAGCCCTCGTTTCTCAATCAACTGTTGCATATAAGCCGCTAATTCGGCCTCTGTCGGTAAATGGCCACGCATCAATAAAAAAGCGACCTCTTCAAAAGATGCATGTTCCGCTAAATCATCAATAGAATATCCTCGATAATTTAACCCAGAACCGACTTTCCCCACCGTTGCAATTGCTGATTGACCAGCTACAACACCCGCTAAACCGCCTGCTTTACCATCCATTTATTGCTCCTCCCATAAATCCATTTTTGCTTCAAACACATGATAATCAAGCACCTCATATAATGATTCTCGCGTTTGCATTGCCCCCACCATGCTCTGTTGTGTACCTTCATTTAAAATGACACGATACACATCATACGCAGCCTTCGACATTGCACGAAATGCGCTTAAAGGATATAACATCAATTGAACACCTGCAGTTTCCAGCTCATCTCGTGTGAATAAAGGTGTTTTTCCAAATTCGGTAATATTTGCAAGCACGGGAGCAGACACATGTGTCGCAAACTGTTGATATTCATCAAGTGTGGTTAAAGCTTCAGGAAAAATCATGTCAGCGCCCAACTCAATGTAGTAGGCAGCTCTATCAAGTGCGGCTTGCATGCCATCTACCGCATACGCATCCGTTCGTGCCATTAAGATAAAATTAGAATCTGTACGTGCATCAACGGCTGCTTTAATGCGGTCCCCCATTTCTTTTTCTGAAATAATGGTTTTATTCGGCCTATGACCACAGCGCTTGGCAATACGTTGATCTTCAATATGGATTGCTGCAACACCTGCGCGCTCCATTTGTTGCACAGTACGCGAAACATTCAGTAAGTGCCCAAAGCCTGTATCGATGTCAACAAGCAAGGGCAAAGTAGTGGTATCTGTAATACGCCTAACATCTTCCATTACATCGGTGAGGCCTGTCATACCCAAATCAGGCAGACCATAAGATGCATTTGCAACACCCGCACCCGATAAATACAGTGCGCTGGCACCTGCTTTTTCTGCCAGACGTGCAGCATAGGCATTAATCACGCCAAGCAGTTGAACTGACGCATTCTGAGCAATACAATCGCGTAACTGCTTTCCTTTTGAAACAAACAAATCAACACTCCTTGTTCATTAATTTCTAAGAATGGAACATGCTGAGCTCAATCCAATAGATGCTCGTCTCACCAAAGTAAGTGAAGACCCTCCCTAAGGAGACAATGTTTCCGTTTCAAAGTCAGTCTGTGTGGACGCCTGGCTTTCTTCGGCTCTTTTTTGTGCAGTACCCCCCTCTTCAGCCTTCTGTCTTTCCGTATTCATATAAGCACGAATAGGTGAGCCCCTTTTTGCAGACGAATCCTCAGAAACAGCATTGATAGCTCGACATGAAACTACCCGCATAAGACCTATATCTTGGTAGTCATCTTCGTCAACATCTTCGTCAGTTGTACCACCTTCCGACTTCGCTTCTGTTAATGATACAGCATCTTGGCCTAAAGCTACGCTTCTTGATGGTATCAACTGAAGATACGCAAAAGTCCTTTCTCTAGAACGCTCACGTGCTATCTCTAGATAGTCGCCAAATAATGCCTCAATACGCTCATCAAAAACTGCTCTCGGATCGTAGTCACACAATAAAAACAGTAAACGCCCCCAAATTGTATGCGCACATGTTGTTGCAGCTCTATTTTCAGGAGACAACAAATACATCAAGTTATCAAAAGTTGTATAATTGATAACACGGCTATCTGTATAAATTCCTTCCAAACACAATACCTGCTGTTTTAAGCGCTCCTTTTCCTCTTTACGAATTTGAAGATCGAGCCCCTCAGACCAACCGCTCATCGTTTCATAATCAATAAGAAACTGGGCAGTATATACTTCAAGTGCATCATCTTGCAGTGCGCGTAATGCAACAAATCTCTTCTCTTGATATGTCAGGTCTCTTTGGTCATCTGCCGACCTCATTCGTCCCTCAGATGCTTCTTTTTTGGAAATCCAAGCGGTTATTTCTGCTGCATGTGTATCTTCAGAAAATTTGTACTCTAAAAGCAGCGCCTCTTCAATATGTCTACGTAACTTGTTGTAAGTTGCCTCTGTAATGGCAGGGCCGAAGTAATCTTCTGTTATAAAATATTTAGCATAAGAACGCATCCGTATCACAGAATACACTTGTTGATCTTCACGATACTTTGCTGTAGCCAATTCTTTTTCTGCCAGTTCTGCTTCACATACCTCTTCCCGACGTCTGACCTTAAATGCATCAGTATACTTGGCCGCTAATAATGTCTTTTCAGTGGGTGTAAACAAACGTATTGGCTTCAACGTTTCACCATCTGGTTCCAAGTCTGTCTTTCTGGGAATCCAAAATAGGCCCGTTCCAGCTCTAAAGCTATCCACACCCCGCTGAAAATAGCCATCTAAACCAGGAAAAAGTAATTCGAAAAAATCTGTATGGTGCGTCTCTGTTCCACCCACCTCTTTCTGTATAAAAGTTGGTACCAGTGACGAGAATTTTTCCATCCCAATTAATCCATTGCTTGTCGAATCACTGGCAAGCTTTACAAATCCCTGGGCAATTTCACTCCAAAGTTCACTCTGTAACGATAAATCAAGCACTTCTTCAGGATCAGCTAGACGCAAATGATCCCGCCATCTATTTTTAAATAAATTTCTAATATAAGTTAAAAAAATGGGGAGTGTGTCAGCATTATGAATAATACTACTATCTAAATTGCGCCTCAATACTTCTTCTGATAGCCGTGGTTGAGACAAATCAACCCCCAACACCCGCTCTAACATGAGCTTCACAAATAGTTGAAGATCGTTTTCAGGAGCATCAGGAATATCTCGAAGCTTGAGATAAAGATTTAGCAAATATTCTAAATCCTTCTGTTTTTTACTACCCAACCACACAAAACGTATGCCACCTGCATTGCGCACTAATTCAGGCACCTTTTTAAGTGCATCTTGATGGGCCAAATCTGCGGTAAAACGAGTTTGTTGACCATAAGTAGCTGTTTTTTTATGTGCTGCCTTTAGTTTCTTAGTTTCAGCACGACAAGCTTCATCAAACTGGTGCGCTGTATAGCGCAATCTTCGGCCTAATATATCAAAAAATTCTTTAATTTCTTCAACAGAAACTTCCATGATAACAACATCACGAGCTTAAAACTAAAGCTGCCATTCTATCCTAAAAAAAATGAGTTTTCTATAAAAACAGTAAAAAACTCTGTATATGACAAAAAACCTGTCATGCCCGCACAGCCTGTCACGTACAAGGGTAAAAAACATAACGGTATCAATCTACCCCATAAAAACACAAAAAAAAAAAGCAGCTTATTAGGGCTGCTTTTTAGAAAAAAATCCTGGCGATGACCGACTTTCACATGGTGAAACACCACACTATCATAGGCGCAGGTCCGTTTCACGACTGAGTTCGAGATGGAATCAGG
>JASBUO010000048.1 GCA_030147855.1 Gammaproteobacteria bacterium | reverse complement strand
CACCAGCAACACGAGCAACAAATGGCTGATTATCATCAGCAGTCTATGTTCCAAGCACGACAAGCCCTTACGCAACCTCAGTCTTATGTAATAAATGGTACCACTTATTATGACACAGCCCCCTATGCATCTGCCTCAAGTCCTGACATGGTTGAGGAGTCAGAGCTCAATTACAGATAAACTCAAAGTCCTTGCAAAAAAAACACGGCTTGAGGTTTTAACGCACACATGGGAAGTGACAGATGATTGGGATCAAACTACACTGTCACTTCCAGCTAACACTGACGTGCTACATCGTGAAATCGTGATGTGGGGTGATAACACGCCGTGCTGGTATGCAAGAACTATCTTGCCACACGCCGCTTACCACGCAGAAAAAGCACTATTTGATTGTTTAAAACATCAAGCACTCGGAGAGCTTATTCACCCTCACCCTGATATTAATCGGGATGATATTAAGTTATATGCAATGCACCCTCATATGCAAGAATACAATTACTTAACACGACACCTAAAAGACACAGCACCTAAACATTGCTTGTGGGGGCGTGTATCTACCTTTACTATACGCAAACAATTTGATTTTTATTTACTGGAAATAATGCTTCCAGGCATTTTAAGGTATTGTACATGAGCTTGACGCCTTACATTCAAGTACTACGACTCCATAAACCCATTGGTACCCTCTTGTTATGGTTTCCGACAGCCTGGGCACTTTGGCTTGCAAGTAGCGGCAAACCAAACCCACTCATTGTATCTTGTTTTCTCTTGGGAACATTTGTGATGCGTGCTGCTGGTTGTCTTTTAAATGACATTGCCGACCGACATGTCGACCCGCATGTAAAGCGCACCCAAAACAGGCCGCTTGCGGCAAAAACCATTACTCTCCAAGCAAGCCTTACTCTACTGATTGTATTGCTTTTTTGCGCACTGATTATTCTAACAAGGCTCCCCGAAGCATGCTTTAAGTACGCCCTTTTAAGCGTTGCATTAACAGCAGTTTATCCTTTTTGTAAGCGTTTTTTTGAAGCACCACAACTTGTGTTGGGGATTGCTTTTTCAATGGGCATCCCAATGGCTTATACTGCTTTAGGTACGCCGCTCAATACGACCGCTTTTTTGCTGATACTTCTCAATTTTTGTTGGATTATGGCTTACGACACGATTTATGCCATGGGTGATAGAGATGATGATTTACAAATTGGCGTTAAATCAACAGCTATTTTATTTGCATCACAAGATAAAAATATCGTTGGTGTATTTCAAGCAGCCACACAAATAATTTGGCTCTTTCTCGCAATAACACTCCATTTTAATACATTTTTTTATGGTATTTGGAGTGTTGGGTGCCTGCTTTTTATCCAGCAACAACGTATTATTCGAGGTAAAAATCCGGATTACTTACGTACTTTCACAAGTAATGGCTTTTATGGGCTTATTTTTTGGGCAGCACTCATGCTGCAGTAAGTATCCAGACAAACTTATAGCTTGTCTGGTACACACAACAGTTAAAAACTACTTAGACAATGTCTCAATGAACTGCTTTAGCAAAACACACACTTTATCGCTTGATTGCGAAGCCATTTCAACCACGGCCTTATGAGAGTGACTAATACTTGCGAGTCCGGTTGCAAAGTTTGTAATCATTGCAATCACTGCGACCTTCATCCCACAATGTGTTGCAACCAGCACTTCAGGTACCGTTGACATACCAACTGCATCAGCACCCAACATGCGCAATGCTTTGATTTCTGCAGCTGTCTCGTAGTTAGGCCCTGTGACTGCTGCATACACACCCTCAGGCAATACAAGTCCCATTTCTTCTGCGAGATGGACTAACGTTTCGCGTGTTTCACGGTCATAAACATCATCCAATGGGAAAAAGCGCGCACCAAAGTCATCATCATTCGGGCCAATCAGTGGGTTTGTTCCCTGCAAGTTAATATGATCTTTAATCAACATTAAGTGACCAGGCCCCACACTTTCGCATAAAGAGCCCGAAGCACTGATTGCAAAGAAATACTCACAGCCAAGGCGCTTTAAAGTACGGATATAGGTTTTAACAACTGTATGGCTCGAACCTTCATATAAGTGCATGCGTCCCTGAAGGCAAACTACGCCAACACCAGACAACTCACCAACAACCATGGTACCTTGGTGCCCATCAACCGTAACAGCAGGGAAACCGGGTAAATCGGCATAAGAGATACGTGTCGCATTTTCGAGTTTATCAGCAAATGCACCAAGGCCTGAGCCCAGTACAATACCAATACGTGGTTGAATATCAGGGGTACGCGCCCGAATCATTTCTGCAAGCGCATCGGGTCCTGAAATCTGAGTTGTCATGGTTAAAACTCCTTGTCCGTTTTCAAGAATGGCAAAACTATACGCGCAAATCATCGCGGAGTCTAACCTAATGTGATACACTGCGCGAAAATATTGGTTCGAATAAGTAGGGTGGCTTCTTGTGTCTGTCATTATCGATTTATTAGGATTAACCATCTCCGATGAAGAAATCGAACTCTTAACACATCCAAATACTTCTGGGATCATTCTTTTTACCCGAAACATCAAAGACCGTGAACAACTCATTGCACTCACCCAGCAAATTCGAGAGATTAATTCTGAACTCATTCTATTTACCGATCATGAGGGTGGCTATGTTCAGCGTATTCAGCGTCTTGGTTTCCGCCCTTTACCTGCTGCATATATGTATGGTGAGGTTTACGACTTAAACCAAGCGGCAGGCCAGAAGCTTGCCGAGCAATACGGTGAACACATGGCACGCGAGTTACGTGAATGCGGCATTCATGTGGGGCTTGCACCAGTACTCGACATACACGGACCAAATCCGATTATTGGTGGGCTATATCGCGCTTTTCATGCTGATCCTAACGCCGTTGCAGTCCTTGCTGCAGCCTTTATTAAAGGCATGCATCAAGTAGGCATGCCTGCAGTCGGTAAGCATTTTCCAGGGCATGGATTTTGTAAAGCAGATTCACACATTGGCTTTCCTTCTGATGAACGTTCACTCGAAACACTCGAAGCATGCGACTTAACCCCTTTTAAAAGCCTCATTGACTCAAACGTGCTCGATGCCATAATGCCCGCACACGTCACCTATCCAAATGTTGATGCTACACATGCAGCGGGTTATTCATCTAGGTGGCTTAATGATATCTTGCGAACAAAAATGGGCTTTACAGGACTTATTATCAGTGATTGTCTTGGTATGACCGGGGCTGATATTGGTGATTTGCTCATGCGTGGCACGCATGCCCTGAATGCAGGATGCCAATTGTTAATTGCAGCCAATCAAACGCGCCCTATTATTAGAGACTTTCTCGATACACTTCCCCTTCACTATCAAGCATCAAACGAGCAGCATATCGCACGCTTTAAAACAAAAATATCCCCTATCAAAATAATAAAAGCCCCTCAAGAAACCCAAGCACCGAACCCCTTAGGTAATAACCAAACGTTTAATGCAACCGATACCATCTAAAGCGTTAATTTCACACCTTCAGACGTACAACTTCAGATATTTAAGAACAGAGAAATTACTGTGCGCCCAATAGAACAACTCACAAGTGGGTGCTCCGAAAAAGACACTCAAAAAATCATGGTAACTCCCCATGTCATCCTAAGGGATTACGAGCAAATTATAATGTCAGTAGCCCTGCATAAACGCTCGTACAACCGCCGCATCTGAAAATGGCATACGCTCATGGTTAATTTCCTGGTATGTCTCATGCCCCTTACCGGCAATTAAAATAATATCGTCAGGGCTTGCAAGCTTAAGTGCGCAATAAATCGCGTCTTGTCTATTTTCTACTTTTAGTACATCAGCGTTTTTGCTAAACCCTTGCGCTATCTCATCTAAAATGTGTCGAGGATTCTCTGTGCGTGGATTGTCACTTGTAATCACAGTTTGGTCTGCATATTTTTCTGCGACACGCGCCATTAAGCAGCGCTTCGCTTTATCTCTGTCTCCTCCACAGCCAAACACCACAAAAAGCTTTGATTGTTTTAATTCAACCAGGGTTTGAAGTGCTTTTTCGAGTGCATCTGGCGTATGTGCATAATCAACTAACACAACAGGCGCCGCACACACTCGCTCCATACGCCCAGGAGACGCAGAAAGCTTCGGCATGACAGTTGCAATGTCTGGCAACGCATAGCCATCAGCTAGCAAGCTTGCGATAAGTGCTAAGCTGTTATATACATTAAATTGCCCTAAAGATTGCACGGCACACTCAAAGTGCCCCATAGGTGTTCTTACATCAAAAAGACTACCTGTCATACGTAGTTTAATGTTTTCAGCATACACATCACTTTGAGGGCTCAGTCCATACGTTAATATTCCAGTACCACTCGGCACATTTGCACGCATCAAGTCAGCGTACGCATCATCCTGATTTAAAACTACTGACTTTAAGCTTGGATAGGTAAATAGACGTGCTTTAGCTGCCGCATAAGCATCAAATGTTTTATGATAGTCTAAATGTTCATGACTTAAGTTTGTATAGATTGCTTGTGTGAATTGAACCTCGCTAACACGCCCTTCGGCTAGTCCATGTGATGATACTTCCATTGCCACATGTTGTACGTCTGATAATGCCCAATCATGCAGCAGCTTTTGAACACACAACGCATCAGGCGTTGTATTATTTAAAGGGTTAATTGCATTCAGTGAACCCGCCCCAAGTGTTCCCATATAGGTGACACGTTGGCCTAATAAGTCATGCGCCTGCGCCAATTGATAAGCAATAGTCGTTTTGCCATTCGTGCCCGTAACACCTGAAATTTTAAACGCACCTTTGGGTACAGCGTATACCTCTTTTGCTAAATGACCTAAGTGTCGGACAAGATTAGGGTATGCAACTAAGGGAACCTGCTTTGGAAGATTTTTTAGAAAATCTGCAGCAGCCTCCGGCTCATACAATACGGCTGACGCCCCCGACTCAACGGCTGCACCAATAAAACGCCGTCCATCTGTCACCTCCCCTGGATATGCTAAAAAAACGTCTCCTGGTTTGATTAAACGGCTATCATTTTGAAGCCCTTTTAGCGGCTGCCCTAATAAATCTTTCAAAAATTTCATGACGTATGTACCTTATCTGCTGCATCTGGCTCAATATCTAATAATCTAAGTGACATCTCCATCACTTTCGAGAACAAAGGTGCTGCTACACGCCCCCCATAAAACGAACCTTTTGTTGGCTCATGTATTACAACTGCAACCACAAGGCGTGGATGTGAAACAGGAGCAACACCTGCAAAACTCGCAACGTAGCGCCTCTCTTGATAACCATGCTGACCTGCAATTCTTGCGGTCCCTGTTTTTCCTGCTACACGATACCCAGGTACCGCGGCACGTGTACCTGTTCCTCCAGGTTTCACCACTAATTCCATCATTTCAAGTACTTGTTTTGAAATGTTAGCACTTATAACCTGTTGACCTGTATATCTTTCATCTGAATGCAATAAATGCACTGGCACCAAATACCCATTGTTGGCAAAAATAGAATACATTTTAGCTAACTGTAAAGTCGTGACTGATAATCCATATCCAAAGCTCAGTGTTGCAAGCATAAAAGGCCCTGTTTCAGCAGCACTTACAATGGTGCCCTCACTTTCTCCTGGATAGCCACTTGCAGTAAGACTACCAACCCCACAACGCCTTAAAAAATTAATAAGATGCTCTGGCGGACTTGCAAGTACCATTTTACTCATACCAACGTTACTTGAGTGCTGCAGCACACCACGCACATCCATCACGCCATAATTCCCCACATCACGCACTGTATGCCCTTCCACCATCATCCAGCTTGGCCTTGTATCAATCACTGTGTCAGGTGTGAATAAACCACTTTCGAGCGCGCTTGCAATGCTAAAAGGCTTTGTAACCGAGCCAGGCTCAAAAGTATCCGTCATTGCACGGTTACGATAAGCCGATATGTCATAACGATTCCGCACATTCGGGTTAAATGAGGGCCAATTTACAACGGCAAGCACTTCTCCATCTTTTGCATCCAACACGACAACCGAACCTGATTTAGCACCAAACTCCTCAACAGTTTTTTGTAGCTCGTGGTATGCAAAAAACTGAATTCGCCTGTCAATACTGAGCTGTAACCCATGTCCTGGCCTTGGCTCTTGAACCACACCTAACTCATCAATAATGCGGCCGGTTCTATCTTTTATAACACGACGCTTACCTGGTACGCCATCTAGCCATTCGTGGTAAGCAAGCTCAAGCCCTTCAATACCATCATCATCAATATTAGTAAATCCAATCAGCTGCGCAAGACTGTCCGCATCAGGATAATAGCGTTTAAATTCCTGTTTAAAATTAACCCCTGAAATTTTTAATGCCTCAATTTTTTTCGCCTGCGCTGGCGTCAAATGACGTTTTAAATATATAAATCCCCGCGTGTCATGCTCTTCCACTTTATGAGAAATGTGTTGCTTGGGCATATCTAAGATGCGCGCTAGATGACCCAGCTCAATCGGTGTTGGATTAAATTTTTTAGGATTTATCCATACTGATTGCACGGGTGTGCTCACCGCTATGGCGGCCCCTTGCCTATCAAATATCATACCTCTAAATGCAGGGATATCCACTACTCGGACACTGCGCGCATCCCCTTGCCCCTGAAGAAAGCTTCTATCAAGCACCATCAAAGCAAACATACGCCAAATTAAGGCCGCGAGCAGCATTAAAAAAAAAGCGCTGAGCGCTAAAAAGCGCCTACGATGACGAACCTCTGTCATTCGGCACGCAAGACAAATGTTCGCTGATGCGATGGGAAAACCATATGTAATTTTTCTTTGGCTAACATTTCAACCCGTGCAGGTGTTGCTAAACTTGCTTGTTCTAGTAGCAATTGCCCCCACTGCAACTGTAACTGATGTGCTTTTTGTTGAAGCATTTGTGTTTGTGAGCACGTCACCCGATGCAAGTTAATCACATAAACCACCGAAAGCGCACTGGCCAACACTGAAAACAGCAGCCCAATTTGTAGCAATAATAACCCAGAAATCTGGACGCGCGTCCAGTGGCCCTCAAACAAGCTATTTTGTTGAATCACCTTTGCCGCAGCGTTCATGGTAGTTTCTCCCCAATCCTAAGGACTGCACTTCGTGCGCGAATATTATCACCTTTTTCTTCATCAGTTGGTTTAATTGCTTTACCTACGCGCTTAAAATGCGTGTTAGCACGTGCGTCCATCACAGGTAGGTTGCGTGGCAATTGAATGCCTTCCTCTTCTGCTTTCATAAACCGCTTTACCATTCTATCTTCAAGTGAATGAAAACTAATCACCGCTAAACGTCCATCAGGCGCAAGCACTTGTACGCACTGCTTTAAACCTTCTGCCAAGTCACTCAGCTCTTGGTTGATATAAATACGAATCGCCTGAAATACACGCGTTGCGGGATGCTTATGCTTCTCCCATGCTGGGTGCGCTTCCTTAATAATTTCAGCCAGTTCTGTTGTTGTTGTAATAGGACCTAGCTCTGTACGCTTCCTAATGATGGCTTTTGCAATACGCCGTGCAAAACGCTCTTCACCATAGGTTTTAAATACCTCAACCATTTCAGCTTCTTTGCTTGTATTCACAAATATTTCGGCAGTAAGCGACTGATTGGTGTTCATACGCATATCCAGTGGACCTGTCTGCATAAAGCTAAATCCACGGGATGCCTCATCTAGCTGAGGTGAAGAAACACCTAAATCCAATAAAATGCCAGAAACTTGTCCATAAACGCCCACGTCACGCGCAATGGCTTCAATGTTTGCAAACGAGTCTTGGACTGGCAAAACACGTTCGTCTTTCCCAAAAAGCTGTTTTGCATGTGCAATCGCATCTGAGTCTTTATCGAGCACAATCAAACGCCCCAAAGGCCCGAGCACATCGACAATCTGCTGTGAGTGTCCGCCCCGCCCAAATGTACCATCCACATAAATACCATTAGGCACCACTTTAAGTGCGGCAATTGCCTCTTCAAGCAAAACTGGTTGGTGTGTGCCTATCATCAAATGACCTCATCACAAGAAAAACGTTTTCATCTCATCAGGTAGCCCTTCACCTGATGACTCTTCTTTAAGCCATTCAGCGCGACGCGTTTGCCAAGCTGTTTCATCCCAAATCTCAAATTTATTTCCTTGCCCAATCAGCACCACACGTTTATCAAGCGTTGCATATTCTCTTAAAAGCGGTGGAAGCAATGCACGTCCATTTCCATCCAACGTAATATCCGTTGCATGCCCTATAAGTAAACGTTGAATACGTCGAGCTGCCACATTAAAGCTTGGTAAACGCTGTAAGCCACTTTCTATGACTTGCCACTCTGCTAAAGGATAAAGCAGCAAGCAGGTCGCTTCGGTATCAATAGTTACAACAATATGCTCACCAAGCCCCTCACGATATCGTGCGGGAATCGCGAAACGGCCCTTGCTATCTAAGTTAATGGCGTTTATTCCACGAAACATGGTTTGCTCACTGTGGGTCTCCCCACAATCCTCCACTTTTTTGTTAGTTTAAACCACTTTTTAACACTATAGAACAGATCATTGAAAACTCAAGGGGAAAAGTGTGGATTTAATGCATGATTTCTAAATATTTAGCATTTTAAGGCAAAAAATAGAGCACTTTCAAATAGAAATAGATGTCATATGAGCTATTGATAGAATTACTTATTTTTGGTATAATTTTTGATCAATTAATTCTGAGTTTTTGTTTTTAAAGAGAAAGTAATATGCCACTTGATAAAGCTACTACTGAACTAGGTTTCAATAAACTTATATCACGTCATAAAGGTAAAAGACCTGAGTATACAGCGTGCCTAAAATCAGTCAATAAGTTAGCTGCTTTGGCTGATATCCCACTCCACGAACATCCTGATAATGATTTAGATATCTTAATTGATGACATTCAGAAAACCCTTGATATGAATGTGTTGGATGTAGACAAAACTGCTCAGGTAGTATTTGAGCGATTTAAAAGCAGAATCGACGCAAAAGTAACCGTAAGCTTTGATGCACTTAAAATACGTATCTCCAATAAACCTTATCAAGCACTGCTCAAGGCAATCATCAAGCATGCAGCACGCAGTGGTATTAGTTTACACCTGCAAAGTGAAACTACACTGACAGAATTATTTGTTCAACTTGAAGCGTGCGCTATTATAGGCAACGAAGGAGCAGCTATACTTTCAATTTTTGAGCCACTAAAACGCACGATAGAAAAAGAAAACATTGCAAAAAAAAGCTTAGAAAAACTTTTGTTGCGATATCCCGCTAAAAAGCCTGCAACCGAAGCACTACAAGCATTGCTTGAAGACATTGCTCTAACTGCTGCTTTTCACGGCACGCCCATCGATAGCCAAAGCGAAACTTTTTTAACAATGCTCTTTGAGCAATTAGAAGAACATCAAAATAACATAGGCGTACACACCTCCCAATATATATTCAGTAAACTCATCGAAATAATAGACGAAGAAACTACCGAAGCTAAAAGAGAACATGCACTGCATGGTGGATATTCAGCGGTGAAAGTACATCGTCGTGCTTTTAGCAGCTGGCTAGAAGACCATGATGTCAACGCTTTAATGCCAGAGTCAACAGACAATGTTGCTGTAATCGCATCTGTTGACCGATTTGCAACCAGAACACACGAGTCTGCTCGAGAAGCCATACAAATGGCGCTAAACAATGAAGACGTCACACATGTATTTATGCCTATTGGCCCTGGTCACTGGCGTGGATTCTATTTAAGTAAACCCGTAAATACTCAAAACAAGTATTCACTTGAACTATTTGATCCCTACGGGCCTGATGGCGCTAAATCGATTGAGTCCTTCGCGGTCAATGTTTTATTGAAGCCTATTATTCCAGCTAACATGCTCGATATCCTCTTTACGGGCCCGAATAGGCCGCAAGCAGATGGTTATGCATGTGGAGATTTCACCTGTGCTTATAGTCACAAAAAAATGAAAGAGTTTGATGAAACTGCAGGTGTGCACAACGAAGATTTCATTACTGTTTTGGATAGCGAAGGTAATGCCAGTGATGCACTCCGCCATAAAACACGTGAAATATTTGAAGTGGCTTATCCTCATGAAAAAGCACCACCTCGACTATTCTACTCAGGTGCAACAAGTGGGTTTACACCGACTGCTGACATAACATCTAGCGTAAGCAGCCAATCACTCGATGCATATTTTTACCTACGTTGCATTGCAAGGCTTGCAATTGTTGCAGGAGGTGTGATGTTGGTGATGAGTTTATTGCTTCCCATGCCACCTGTATTCGCTGTGGCAGGACTTGCCAGTGTTGGTATCGGATTTTTCGCACTCAATCATTTTTCAGAAGCAAGTAGCAGCCAAAGACCCTCCTCAATAACAAACAATGGAGCACTCAGTAATCATGACTTTCAGCTTTAAACGCACCGAATATAAAGGCAATATTGTTAAATATTCGCTTATTGAGACAGAAAGTAATACTGCTATTTCATATCATGACTTTTTAGAAAACTTAAAAAGTAGAAATGCTTCACTTCGTACAGCACTAACAGCAGCGATTAAAAATCAAATTTTGCCGGACAGAGCCAATGGCTTTTTTTGGGAATGTGTGCCAACCTCTCTTAATACTTATGCTACAACTCACTTTGAGTTCGTATTAATCCCCACAACTTTCAACGGAAAGATGGATCGCAATAGTTTCTCAGGTAAAACCTTTCATGCTACAGAACAAACTACCACATTTAAAAACACACATGCCGATGCCGACTTGGTTATCCCTACTCAAAACAATACTGCGGACAGTACCGACTTTTATCATTTGAGAAGTTTCTTAAAAACTGCATCTGATGAACAAATAAATGCTTTATGGAAAAAAGTCGGTGAAACGTTAGATAAATGCCTCAAATCGCCAGAAAATCCAACACTATGGCTATCGACGCATGGTCATGGAGTTAACTGGCTACATGTTCGTTTAGATACACAGCCCAAATACTATCACTTTGCTGCTTTTAAAAACTCAAGCATAGTACCTCATACAAGCAAGCATACAGCCCATACTGAAAAAAATGATAAAGTGTCAGGTACATATTTTTACCTACGTTGCCTTGCAAGGCTTGCAGTTGTTGCAGGGGGAGTGGCATTGGTAATGAGTTTATTGCTCTCCATGCCACCTGTATTCGCTGTCGCAGGACTTACCAGTGTTGGTATCGGATTTTTTGCACTCAATCATTTTTCAGAGAGTGATAACCGCAAAACATCCGCTCTATCTCTAGAGGCGATATGAGTATAGAACAAGGCCTATCATTGTTTTATGCTCAATAATCTCCTACAATACAAGCTGTATTAAAATAAAGCTAACGTAATTATATGAACCATTTAGAAAATTTTTTTGGCACACACTTGTGGACTTTGCATGTTTTAGCAGCCTTGGGTTGCACTCTTGTTGTTCACCTCGTATCTTCACTCATTACACGTAAGCTCGTTATTAAAGCCGAGCAAAAAAGTGTCTTGTATGCCGAAGCATTTCTTCGCGCAATTGATAAACCACTCGCACTCATAATATGGCTTATCGGCTTATCAATTGCGGGTATGCTCAGTTTTCCAGGGCACCATGATGCCTGGGTTTTTGCTTATCTCACCCCAATTAAAAAAACGGGGATTATTTTCTCACTCACCTGGGCTGCTGTTCGCTTTATTAGAAAAGCAGAGATCCTCATTATACAAAACAAAAATAAGCGCCCTAAAAAAGGTAAGGGCAAAGAGCTCGACGAAACAATGGTGCACGCCGTAGCCCTTCTACTAAATATTACAGTCATTATTATTGGTGGAATGGGTGTCATGCAGCTATTTGGCCTCCCTATTTCAGGTTTGCTGGCTTTTGGAGGTATTGGTGGTGCCGGGGTTGCTTTTGCATCTAAAGATTTACTTGCCAACTTTTTTGGTGGGTTAGTCGTTTATATGGATAAACCTTTTAAAGTAGGCGATGTCATTGGTTCCCCAGACAAAAAAATTGAGGGTACGGTTGAGCATATTGGTTGGCGAGTGACACGCATTCGCACCTTTGATAGGCGCGCACTTTACGTTCCCAACAGTTTTTTCTTAATTATCAGTGTTGAAAACACCTCTCGCATGCTCAACCGGCGCATTCAAACAACCGTTGGTGTACGTTACGAAGACGCAGCGAAAATTGACGCTATTGCGACAGACATCAAAGAAATGCTATCCAATCATCCAGAAATAGACACCAAACAAAATATCATCGTAACACTCTCAGAGTTTGGAGATTCTTCTCTAGATATATTAGTAGATGCCTTTACCAAAACCATCAAACGTGTTGAGTATCAATCGGTTCGTCACGAGGTATTTATGAAAATACTTGATATTGTTGCATCGAACAAAGCGGAGTGCGCCTTTCCAACACAAACACTCTTCTTAAACTCAGAAAACGCATAGAGCAACAGACATGTCTATAAACATAGCCACGTCTGAAACAAGCTCAGAAACCGTTAAAGGACTAACGTTTCTTATTCTCGCACAAGTCATGACAGCTATGAATATTGTCCTCGCAAAATATTTGCTTACATGGGTGCCAGTCATATTTATGATTACCACCCGCTTTGTTCTTGCAGCAGTAATTTTGTTTCCTCTGCATCAGCTTACACGTAATCGAACAAAAACACTGAAGGAATATCTTACCTCGCTAAACCGTAAAGACTGGCTATTTATTGTCTTGCAAGCACTTTGCGGTGGTGTATTATTTAACCTGTTCATGTTTTTAGGGCTAAAGTATACGGATGCTAACTTAGCCGGTATTATTACCAGCGCGCTCCCTGCCATTATTGCAATTATGGCCTGGTTTATTTTAGGCGTTAAAATTACTCAAAAAACACTCCTATGCATTACTTCAGCTTGCATGGGGCTTATTGTCATCGCGCTCGGAAAACAAACCGTTTCCAACATATCACATTCCTTTTTAGGCGATTTTTTGATTTTTTTCGCACTTATCCCTGAAGCACTTTATTATATTTTATGTAAAGTGCATCCAAACAACTTGCCCGCCTTCTTAATCTCAGCAACAGTTAATGCTATTAATGGCATTATTATGTTACTTGTCTTTAACATATCACCATTTAATCCCGCAAATATTTCACTACTTCATTGGGTTATTTTAATTCTGAGTGCCTTAAGCTCTGGGCTGTTTTATGCTTTTTTTTTCATGGGAAGCCAACGTGTTGACAGCATTATGGCGTCGATAACAACCGCCGTCATGCCTCTTGCAACTGTTTTTTTTGCATGGGTAATACTAGGTGAAGATTTAACCTTGATTGAAGGTATCGGCATGGGCCTTGTCATTTTTTCAATTATCATTTACGCAAAACGAT
Source organism: Gammaproteobacteria bacterium (assembly GCA_030147855.1). Taxonomy (GTDB): domain Bacteria; phylum Pseudomonadota; class Gammaproteobacteria; order Legionellales; family Legionellaceae; genus JAALKW01. The sequence goes on along the minus strand of JASBUO010000048.1, from coordinate 2,428 downwards.
AAATAATTGGTACTAATCCTGAGGCCGAAACGCCACGCCCTCTAGTACTACAGCAGTCAATTGATAAACCCCAACTTTCTAGGCAAAAATCATGTTTATTAATAGTTATCTCCGCGCATGCGGAGATCTATGGTAGCCTAAGCACTAGTCAATTTTTTTATCAAAGCTTTGGTAGTTACCTTGATGATCAAGTACCACACCACCCGGCTTGAAATATAAAATACGCTTCGCAACCTTATCAATAAAATGGCGGTTATGGCTAACCGCAATAAGCGTTCCCTTGTATTGAGACAACGCATCACCTAACGCCTCGATACTTTCTAAGTCCATATGGTTTGTTGGCTCATCGAGTAAAATCACATTCGGCAATTCAAGCATCACTTTTGCCAACAATAAGCGAGCGGCCTCCCCCCCACTTAATGTCAAAATATCTTTGTCAACGTCATCTTGCACAAATAACATGCGACCCAAAATTTTTCGAATTTGTTGATCGTTCGCACCACGTGTTTCCTCCGTTAACCACTGCAACACACTCACATGTCGATTTAAAAGTTCATGATGATCTTGTGAAAAATAACTAATACGTGCTTCATGCCCCCAAGTTATTTCACCCACATCTTGCTTTAAGTGACCAGCTAATAACTTCATCATGGTCGATTTTCCAATGCCGTTGACCCCCATGATGGCTACTTTTTCACCGCGCGCTATCTGGAACCGTATCTTTTCAAATAACGTCTTCTCTTTAAAAGATTTTGCTAAGTCTTTTACTTGCAATACATGCTTGCCAGAAGGACGTGACTCTGTGAATTGAAAGCTAGGTGCCACCCGAGATGAGTGCTTAATATCTGGAATTTCAATTTTTTCTATCATTTTCATTCTAGAGCGCGCTTGAGCAGCCTTAGAAGCCTTCGCCCCAAATCTATCTACAAACCGCTGCATTTCTGCAATTTTATTTTCAGCAGACTTTTTCTCAAGTGCTTTTTGTTCTTCAACCAGCTGCTTTGCTGCTAAAAACTTGGCGTAGTTACCTTTATAAACACGCACCTCACCATAATCAATGTCTAAAATATGATTTGAAACGTTATCGATAAAATCTACATCGTGCGAAATAAAAACCAACAATCCCTGAAACTCTGTCTTAAGAAACTTTTCAAGCCAGCGAATCGATAAAATATCCAAATGGTTAGTCGGCTCATCTAACAATAAGATAGAAGGCTTTTGAAATAAGGTTTGTGCAAGTAGCACCCGCAGCTTATAGCCACCTGATAATGCTTTGAGCGGTTTATCAAAGTATTGTGGTAAAATCCCTAGCCCCTCTAAAATACTTTCTGCTTCTGATTCGGCTGTATATCCGTCATAATGTGCAACTATCTCTTCAAGGGTTGCCAAACGAAATCCTTTTTCATCACTCCAAGATTCATCTTTAAACAGTGCTTCTCGCTCTTTTAATGCATCCCAGAGTGCTGGTTTTCCTTGCAGCACAATATCACGAATGGGGGTTTCTTCATAACGAAATTGATCTTGCTTCAGCCACCCAACACTGGCCTGCTTTGGAATCATTACCTCGCCTGAAGTAAGCTCTTCTTCTCCGGTAAGCAGTCTGAAGAAAGTAGATTTTCCAGCGCCATTCGCACCAACCAATGCATACGCATTGCCAGAACTCAGTTGTAAGTTAACATCAAGAAAAAGTAGCTTTCTTCCATAAGCCATGCCCACTTGTTTGAGCGCGATTGTACATGGTTCGTTCATTCAAAATCTCAATTATCATGGCAGCATACGACGCAATATCTCATCTTTTTGAATCAGCCAGTGCTTTAAAGCACCTGCCATATGCAAAGTAACCAAGCCTACAAGTATCCAGGCAATGTTCCCATGCGTATTATGCATCCAACCCGCCAGTTGTTCATTCGGTGATATAGCCGGGAATGGTACACGGAACCAGCCAAAATATACAGGAATTTTATTTGCAGCCGTTGCCATCAACCAGCCTGATAATGCCATGGCAATTAAACCAATATACAACGCATACTGAACGCTACTTGCCAAAAAGCATTCCCACTTAGGAATGCTTTCGGGTAACTTCGGCTTACCCGAAAGTATCAACCAAACAGCCCGAATCAACATTAAAACTAAAAGGGTTAATCCCGTTGACTTATGCAGCATATAAGCCACTGGCTTAAAACTACTGGGCAAGTTACCTAAGAAAAAGCCAGCCGCAAGCATTCCCAAAACGAGGCATGCAACCAGCCAATGTAACCACTTAAACCCTGTTGAATATGTTGTCACTTCGGCTTTTCTGGTAAAAACCATGTGCTTCCCTCCACATCTTTTTATATCGCTATATAAGGTTAACAGGCCCTAAGTGTGACAAGCTTCTCCTATATCTTTTTGTAAAGTAGTTTCTGTTAAATCAAGTAACTCGCGAATC
>JASBUO010000008.1 GCA_030147855.1 Gammaproteobacteria bacterium | reverse complement strand
TGATTATTGATTATGAAAATTTGCCTCATATTATACAAAACGAGCTAAACAGAGAATGGTAAATTTCGTGGGGATCTGTCAGCTCGCAATGACGGGCTGAGAGGTTAATTTTTAATTAAATTGAAACTGGTACATGGCGTTCAAATATGTTAGGGCAAAATAGAAATAATGGTAGTAGAGTCGCCAACGGAACTTCCCCGTCAGCCGCTCGCAGAACCGGACGTGATAGTCTCCCATCATCCGGCTCCCATTATTTCTAAATTGCCGCTACACAAGCTCTTGCCCGGATCTTGATTTGTGTTGTGTTGTATTTTAAGTTAATATGAGCTTTTTTAAATCTTAGGAGATTATGGTGTTTGTTTCTGAACTAAGTGAAACCTCGCGGAATAAATTATTAGAGATTAATTTTGAGCTGACAGACCCCATCAATGAGGTTGCTTTTGGTCATGGGGATGCATTTAGCTTTTTCTGCGATGCTCCCATCCATTATGCTGCGCGTGAAGGAGATTTAAGCTTACTTAAAGATTTACTCGAGCACGGTGCTGACCTTAATCTTTTATGTGGTACTTATTATTGGACCCCTGTCATGTGGGCCACCCATTATGGTCGAAAAGAAGCTGTTGCTTATTTAGTTGAAAAAGGAGCCGATTTGACGATTAAAGCGCATAAAGCTACATACCCTAACGGTATAAATGGAGAAGAGGTTCTAGTAGAGTGTAATTATGACGTAAAGGATATGGCTGCTGGAACTGCACCTAGGCCTGCTACACATTTTGGACCGTTTACATTTTTTTGGACCCAATATCAAAAATTAGCTTTAGGTAAAGAAGTCGATTACTCCGGAACAAAAGCGTTAATTGATGAGCAAACATCCACTTGTTCAAACTCGTAAAACGAAACCTAGAGTCACCCATTAACTTGACGGTGCCTAAAGGCTTGAACAATCGCGTTGAAAATGCGCACCACCCCTCGAGAAGAAAGGAAAAATGTCTCATAAAATTCAAATCCCCAAGAAGCACGCTACACATGCTCTCGCTTATGTGCAAACCCAACGCTTTGCACATAGGCCTGTGGACCCTGTGTAGAACGACGGCATCTTTATTCTGCGTCACTGCAGGTGCTTTTTATCTGCAGTGACGCAGGTATGCGTTTCAAAATTTCCTACATAAAATCAATCGATTAACTAGCAATATTCAATCCCACATAACAGGAATGAACAAAATAAACACTATAAATCCTTGCGTAGCAAGCACCGGTTTGATAAATTTTAAATGAAGTATGACTGACGAGGCTGTGAAATCCAGCCGAAACCCTCGGGTCTCATACAAAGCCACCCTCATTCCCTAACCCAGTGGCCGGGCGCTTAGTCGGGAACCTTAAAACCATCACCTGATTTCTTCAGGACCCTCTGTAACCAGCCAGAGCAAATTCGCTAAGAATTTGAACCTCACAATACAACCATGTATTGACCCACAGTGCTTAAGCAAGTTGTTTTGCTGAGCAATCTATTTATCTAAAACTAAGGAGAAAAACACACTCAGAAACCGTTGTGAATATTTACAACTGATTTGCCGCAGTGGGCCTTGTGGCGTAAGCCAAGTATCACCAAAGAGTGAACTGCCCAATTAACACTTAACCAAGCCAGGGCAAATAAACTTAAGAGCTTACCCATGCAAAAGAAATCATTACGACAAACAGCCAATCACTATCTTCAAAATAATCGCACTGGCTCTTTGCGTAATAAAAAACAACGTTGCTATGTCATTCATAAACTTATCGAGGATTTATTTTATCTAGGCGACGTCCCATCAACGTGGGATGCCCTACCCCCACCACATCTTCACAAACTCGTTGCACTTTAGAAAAAACGAAAAATTAAACCAGCGACCATCATGAACCACATGGTTATCGTTCGGAATTTTTTAATGAGCATGGGCTACGACACCAGCACGCTCACAAATCAAAAATTAGGGCTTTCCAAAAATGTTAAAGGCCAAAAGCAGCTCAAGATTAATCCTAGCATTTTAGAGCAAGTTCACTACCCTATCGCCCGTGTATTACTGAGTTTTCAAATGCATTTTGGATTAACCTTAAGTGAAGCCATGCGCATAGTGCCGTCAATTCATATTCAAGGGCATCAGCTTTGGCCCACACGAGAAATTACTTTCAATAGCGAAGACCGATTTGTGCCCATTCAAACATCTGAGCAAAAGAAAGTGCTCAAGGAACTCACCGAGATAACAGAAGCACATAAGAATTTAATCAAAAACCATGGCTACGATACCATTCGATTCATGTGGCGTGAGGCCTTGTGCACTTTAAATCTTCCAGCGCAGAAAAGTTACCGCCACGTATATGCAAACCTGCGTCTAAAAGCATTAATATCCACACTAACACATTACAAAGCGACGTTAACCATCATGGATGAGATGGGTATTAAATCTCGCACCACGCTGTGGGGGTATTTGCGTGGCCAATCATAAACTAAAAAGTGCGCTGTTCTCCATCAACGAGCTCATCAAGCAAATCCAAGGCTACTCTTATGCCAGTAAAGCCGATATGAAGCACATGCTAAACCGCTGCGTGAAAGACTTGCATGAGCTTGACTTTAAACTCACACATATTAAGGGCTTAAAATCAAAGCATGTTTATGCGCTTGTAGAACATTGGAAAACGCAGGGTAAAAACACTGCCACTATTAAAAATTACATGTCAAAACTCAGAAAAGCATCCAAAACCATGGGTAAACCCAATCTGCTGAAGCCTACAAATGATGCCTATCAGATTGAAAAACGAAGCTATGCCCCAAAACATAATAAAGCTATTCATCGCATCGATTTTAGCAAGTGCACTGACCCATATATTCGTTTGTCACTTGAAGGACAAGCACTATTTGGTCTTCGACGTGAAGAGTCCATGAAGTTTGTATTAAGTGAGGCATTGAACGGGCGGTGTCTTACAATTAAACCCAGCTGGACCAAAGGCGGGGTTGGCCGAACTCTCAGTATTACAAATCAGAAACAACGACAGTGGCTTATTAAAGTATCCAAGCTTATAAAACCAGGTGAATCGTTAATTCCTATTAATCGTACCTACAAACAACATTTAAGCCATTATCAGGCGCAGACAAAAGCTATGGGCGTTTCTAAGTTGCACGGCCTTCGCCATGCTTATGCGCAAAGACGTTATCATGAATTAACGCGAGCGCTAGATCCTAGAGGACAAGGATTGCTCTGCCCCATGGCCGGCGGCATGAAATCTAAAGATTTAAAAGGCTTTGAAAAAGAATTAGATCGTCGAGTACGGATGATCTTGACCAGAGGGCTTGGGCATTCAAGAACTGAAATTATCAAAATTTACATAGGGTAAAAGGAGATGAAGTATGGCAAGGAATTCTTAAGTATACCCAAAAGTGTACCCAAAATAATTTTTGCGTTTTATGCCTTTTAAATAACTTTCTCTATCTTATTGATTTTATTGGTATTTTAATGGTCGGGACGGAAGGATTTGAACCTTCGACCCCTAGCACCCCATGCTAGTGCGCTACCAGGCTGCGCTACGCCCCGACTGAAAACGCATGGTAGCGCCTAATATTAAAAATAACAAGTCCATGTACCAGAAGACCACTAAATAAAGTAGAATGAGATCTCTTTTGACTCATAGAAAAAATTATTTATGCCTAGTGTTTATTATTTTGATATTAACCGCGACCAATTTTACGAGGCAGTTCTTCTATATGCAGCGAAACCATATGATATGGATACGAGAAAAAACCTCCTGCATATTACAAACATGCTAACGGTGGAAAGCTTTTTAAACCAAGCAGAAAATACACGTGAGACATGCTCGCTGTATTTGATGAAGATTTTTTTATATGCAGGTATTCTCGAGGAGCATATAGAGCCATTGGCACATTTATTAAGACACAGCCAGTCACTAGGCTCTCGCCAACACCAATGCCTTCTCACGCAGTTGTTTGCCCCAGATGCTTTTGGTATGTCTGCTTATGATATGGCGCGCCAGTCGAGGATACCTGAACTGGTGTCTCTAGTACTAAATATTTGTGAGGATTTAGTAAAGCGCAACATTTTAATGGTTAAGCAAAAACCTGAAGTTTATGCGAACTACCTTCTGGATACACATTTACGTTTATTAGCTTGTGAGTACCTAGCTTATAAAATCGATGAAGCAACTTATCACTCTGAGCATGCACAACTGCTGGTAAAACCACAACAGCTTGAGCATTTGTTCATGCGGTCTAATGCTAACGGCTACCGCATGCTGAGTAAACTGGTAAAACCGGGCAGAAGTCCTTGTGAATTTAAACGAGTCTTGCACATATTAAAAGATGCTTATCAGCAAGGTTGGGTTTCTCTAGAGGTTTATAAGAGCTGCTTACTTGTTCATAGGCGTTCAAGCTATACGCTTTTACATCAGTTAGTGTTCCGTGGCGAAAAAGTGGCAGATGCAAGACTAGATGCTACCAATTTTAAAGCCTACCTTGATGCAGTTGATGCTTTGCGTGAAACACACCTTTTATCTCATGATGGCTACTTACGTTTATTTACCCAGGAAAATAAGCATGGTTACTCTGTGGTTCATCAAGCTGTTAATGCCCCCAACCTCATGGTGGCACGTGCCTTTATAAAATGGTTTGATAGCAACCCTTATTTGTCAGTTAAAGATAAGGAAAAGCTATTAAACTATAAAAGTAGCCAAAGTGATGCGGAAGATGGTGCAAAACGTGCACCATGTCGCAGAAACAAATTAGGAATGAGAGAAGTCCATTCTTGGCTGAGAGAGCGCAGAGACGAGTTGCGTGAAATTCCCCAAATTTCTAGGCGAGGGTGGAATAGTTTCTATCCCCTTCAAGCTGAAATACCTGAGTATCAAGTAGACCCCTCTACATGGGTACCAAGCTCCCTTAATACATAAGAATATATCAAAAAATAGGGTCGAGCTTTGACCCTATTAGTGCAGTACCACCCAATGTACATTGGCAACAACTCCAGGTCGCTTTTTTCAGGTAAACGCATTTAAGCCTGTTAAATGCCGACCCAATGTTAATAAATGAACATGGTTGGTGCCTTCATAGGTATAAACTGACTCAAGGTTCAACATATGTCGAATAATGTGGTATTCAAGGCTAATTCCATTCGCACCTAATAAATCTCGACACGTCCGCGCAATCTGAAGTGCCTCACGGCATGCATTACCTTTGATGAGCGAAATCATTGCTGGATTCTCCTGCTGCGCATCTTTCAGCCGTCCAACCTGTAAATTCATGCATTTGGCTTTTAAAATTTCGCTATACATTAAAGCAAGCTCTTTTTGAATCAGCTGGAAAGCGGCCAGGGGTTGATTAAACTGCTTTCGATCCATTAAATAATCGCGCGTTAAATCAAAACATGCTTCAGCCGCTCCCATCGCACCCCATGCAATACCGTAACGGGCCTGACTCAAACACCCTAAAGCTGCCCCTAAACCATGCTTTGTGCCTGGTAAAAAGTTTTCTTCCGGCACAAACACATCTTCAAAAAAAAGCTCGCCTGTGAGTGATGCACGCAGCGACATTTTTAAGGTCATTTCTTTTTGTACAAAACCCTTCATGCCTTTCTCAACTAAAAAGCCACGAATACCATCTTCTGTTTTGGCCCAAATAATAGCAACATCTGCAATATTGCCATTGGTAATCCAAATCTTTGAACCATTTAACAGGTAACCTCCATCTATCTTTTTAGCATGTGTATGCATACTTGCAGGATCAGAGCCTGCATTAGGCTCTGTTAGTCCAAAACAACCAATGATGTCAGCTGTTGCCATTTTAGGTAAAAAACGTTTTTTTTGTGCCTCTGTGCCGTATTTAAAAATAGGATACATACAAAGCGAACTCTGCACGGAAACAAAGCTACGAAGCCCACTGTCTCCACGTTCAAGTTCCTGACATACAAGCCCATAAGCCACATATGAAGCTTCTGCCCCGCCATATTCAGCCGGCAGCGTTAGTCCTAATAAACCTAATTCAGCTGTTTTTTTAATGAATGCGTCAGGAAATGTCGCAGTTTCAAACGCTTTTGCCATGTGAGGTACTACATCCTGTGTAACAAATCGCGCAACACTCTCTCGAATCATGCGCTCATCATCTTGTAATTGCTCATCGAGCGCGAGTAAATCATCCATGTTTATCAGCCCTTCTATTAAGAAACTGTTTAAAAGTATAAGGCTTAAAAATTGGTAAAGCGAGATTAAATCCATTAGACTTTTTGAAAGAGATAAATGCATTACACAACCAAGGATAACGCATGAAATGGCTCGCAATGCTCACGACACTGCTGGTTTTAAGCAACTGTCATTACAATGGAAGAGATGCCATCGAATCACATCAGATTATTGCAGAGCCCAAAACATTCAAAGTCCATTGGACCCAAGACCCTATTATAGATGTCACAGAAGACAAAACAAAAGTATACAAACCATGCCAGCGCCTTGTTCACTAGAAAAACACGTACTACCGAAAAAGCCGTTAAACTATAAGAGGCTATACAGCTTCTAAGTCAGGAACATATTCCTGCCGCATTTCTCGAATTTGATTCTCTTCATTAACAAACACAACAGTTGGTTCATATGTGCGGCAGAGCGTTTCTTCAAGTTGAACAAACGATGCAATAATAATTAAGTCACCTGGCGAAACCAAGCGTGCTGCTGCACCATTCACACATACGGCGCTTGAGTGAGGTTTGCCCTCAATGGTGTAGGTCTCAAAGCGTGTGCCTGCGCTAATATTCCAAATATGTACGGCTTCATGCGGTAAAATGTTAGATGCTGTCAATAACTCTGGAGAGAGTGTAATGCTCCCTTCATAGTTCAAATCAGCATGTGTAATACGTGCGCGATGAATTTTAGACTTTAACATACGTCTATACTGCATGATGACAACCTCGCCATTAACTCTGCGCGTATTATTCCATATTTTCAGAATAATCACATCCTTCTTTAGGGCAAAGCAACTGGCGGCCTGAACGCTTTGTTTCTTTAAACATTAAAAGCGGCCAAGCACATTTCGGACACGCTTTATCAACAGGCTCATTCCAAAGCGCGTAGTCACACTTGGGGTACTCTGAACAAGAATAAAAGATTTTACCGCGACGAGATTTTCGCTTCAGCATTCTACCGGTTAAACATTTCGCACAAGAAACACCCGTATCTGCAGGTTTTTCAAGTGGTTCTATAAATTTGCAACTTGGGTACCCCGTACACCCAATAAACCGGCCATACCGACTCGTTTTAATTTGCAATGCACTATGACACTGGGGACATTCTCGGCCTTCAACAACTTCTGGTTCTGCAGGCTTATCACCACCCTCAACATCTTTTGTATAATCACAATCAGGGAATCCACTACATCCAATGAAGCGCCCTCTTTTACCTAGTCGAATCGCAAGTGGCTTGCTACATTTAGGACATTTCTCGTCAATTGCTTCGGTAGTCACATCTTTACGCTGCACTTGTTCATCAATTTGATGCACCTCTGTAATAAATGGCTGCCAGAAAGATTCAAGCACCGGAATCCATTCTTTTTCGCCACGCGCAATTGCATCAAGCGTATCTTCAAGCTGTGCTGTAAACTGATAATCAACGTAACGCGTAAAATATTTGGTTAAAAAGTGCCCTACAATGCGTCCAACATCGGTTGGAATAAAGCGCTTTTTATCAACAGTTACATAATCTCGCTGCTGCAAGGTATGAATAATAGAGGCATACGTTGATGGACGCCCAATATCAAACTCTTCCAGGGCTTTAACAAGGCTTGCTTCTGAGTACCGTGGTGGTGGCTCAGTAAAATGTTGGTCAGCACGAATATCGATTAATTTAACCGACTCACCCACCTCAAATGCAGGCAGCGTTTTGTCTTTTGCATCGTCCTTCTTCGCGTCATCTAGACCTTCTTCATAAACAGAAAGAAAACCAGGAAAAACAACCGTTGACCCATTGGCACGAAAAACATGCCCTTTGCCACAGGTGAAGTCAACTGCAACCGTATCAAGAATGGCATCTACCATTTGTGAAGCAAGTGTTCGCTTCCAAATGAGGCTATATAATTTTTGTTGATCAGGGGTTAATACTACTTGTAACTCTTCTGGTGCATGTTTAATGTCGGTTGGGCGAATTGCCTCATGCGCTTCTTGTGCGTTTTTCGATTTTGTTTTGTAAACACGTACTTCTTCAGGACAATTTTTTTCGCCAAAGCGAGACTGAATATAAGTGCGTATTTCAGCCAGTGCTTCTGCTGCCAAGTGCACAGAGTCTGTACGCATATAAGTAATTAAACCTACCGTTCCTGAGCCAATGTCAATCCCTTCATACAACTGCTGTGCTACAGTCATGGTTTTTCGTGCGGTAAATCCAAGCTTCCTGGCAGCCTCTTGTTGAAGCGTTGAGGTAATAAATGGAGGTGCCGGTCGTCTTTTTCGTTGCTTTTTATCAACCGCTTCAACCAATAAACTACCATCGGCCGCTTTTAATAAAACATCCCGCATGGCGTTTGCTTTTTCTGCATCAGTCACTGTGAACTGTTCTAGCTTTTCTGATGCATAATGTGTAAGACGCGCCTCAAATCCTATGTCTTTGCTTTCTGACAGAGCTTGAAGTCGCCAATATTCTTGCGTTTCAAAACGCTCAATTTCTTCTTCGCGTTCAACAATCAAACGAAGAGCTGGACTTTGAACCCGGCCTGCAGATAATCCCGGACGAACTTTTTTCCATAAGAGCGGCGATAAATTAAATCCAACCAAGTAATCAAGCGCACGTCGCGCTTGCTGCGCATTGACCATATCCATTGAAATGTCACGCGGATTTTCAAGCGACTTTTTAACAGCTGCTTTTGTAATTTCGTTAAAAACAATGCGGCGAACTGTTTTTTCTTTTAGTAATCCTAGTTCCTGCATGAGCATCTGGACATGCCACGAAATAGCCTCACCCTCACGATCGGGGTCAGTTGCCAATAACAATGCATCCGCCTTTTTTAGCGCTTTTGCAATTTTATCAACGTGACGCGCATTGCGCTCAATAGGAGTATACGTCATTAAAAAAGCATGCTCAGGATCGACCGATCCTTTCTTGGCTGGCAAATCACGAACATGTCCGTAAGATGCCAACACGTCATACCCCTGTCCCAAATATTTCTGAATGGTTTTCGCTTTCGCAGGCGACTCAACAATCACCAAGTTTTTACTCATGCAGGTTTAACCTTTTAATGAACAGCTTAATGCAACGGTAACCCATCTTCTTTTTGATATAACACCAAGTCTAAAAAAGCAAGTTGGTGAGGCGATAAACTATCTGCTAACGTACTTCGAATAGTCCATTTCGTTTCTTGAAGATTTACAAAACGTGAATCAGAGAATAACAGTCGATTAATGATAAGCTCCATCATGTCCGTAGATAGTACACCGAGCCGTTCCAAACGTCTTAAGAACTGCTGGCTTGCCTTGGTCAGCTTTAACGCTTCATCAATTGTAAAAACGCGCATGCTGCTTTCATCGGCCGTGCGAAACCACATCATTTCAAGACTTTTCTTTTTACCTTCTGTTGAAGTCACTTGAAGATCAGTTGACTGGCCTGCTGCCGGTTCTGTTGGCGTTACAGGCACAGATGCTGCTTCAAGTTGTGTCAGTGTTTTTTTGAATAAAGTAAGTAACATCTCGAGCAAATTATTTTCTTTCATCTATATACACCTTATGTAACCTCCAGGAACCGCTTGAATGTGTCCTTGGAGTTCTAATTCTGCTAGATCAGTAATTACATCCTTAACTGGCAAACTGCTTCGAGCCACAATCGTATCAACTGTGGTTACATCAAAACTGATATACGCTGTTAAGGAACCTGTTCCACCCATAGAAGAATCAAGTTCTTTACCAGAACCTCTAAACCTTCGCTCAACACACAACTCTTCTAACACCTCCCGCGGCGATGTGACCAATGCCGCACCTTGTTGCAACAACATGTGACACCCTTTTGCCTGCGAGTTATTAATCGAACCCGGCAAAGCCATCACACCCCTATTTTGCTCCAAAGCTAAGTGCGCAGTAATCAATGAGCCACTCTTAAGAGATGCCTCGATAACGAGCGTTGCCAGCGATAGACCGCTTATTATACGATTTCTGCGTGGAAAATGTCCAGCCAATGGTGCTGTTCCCAGGGGGAACTCGCTTACAAGCAATCCTTCTTTTTGAATCTCTTCTGCTAATCTTGCATGTTGTCGCGGATAAATGCAATCGATTCCTGCACCTAATATTGCAATTGTTTTTCCTTTTCCAGAAAGACATCCTAAATGCGCCTGTTTATCAATACCTCTCGCAAGCCCACTGACAATAGTAATGGCATGTGCACCCAGTTCATATGCAAACTGAAAGGCCGCTTCACTACCTGTTACAGAGGGCTCGCGTGAACCAATAATAGAGAGTTTTACACCGTGTAAAGCATCGAGTGAACCACTGGCATATAAGACAGGAGGCGCATTCATAATTTCTTTTAAAGCATCTGGGTAATGATCATCCGCCCAAGTCAGTAATGTATGATGCGCCACTTCAGCCCAGCGTAAATCCGGAAAAATAGCATCTGGGCGTGCTGAGACAATCTGCTGTACCACCCGCTCAGAAAAACCTGCTTGTATTAACGCAGTACGTGATTGTTGAAATATTTCTGAAGGCTCAGGCCAAAGCGAGCATAATTTTCGAATGGTCTGCGGACCAACATACGAGAGGCGATTCAGTAACAGCAAGGCATGTTTTTTATCCATAAAGGTTGGCTCCATCCATGTTCATATAAAACATCGCTTCATTGCCTTGAAGCAAGCGGATATTATATAATAAGGCTCTCATGACTGGCTACCCCAATAACTTATGGCTTTACACAAAGTAATTTACCTGCCTGACGCGCGACTCAGACAAAAAAACAAACGTATCGAAACCTTCGATGCCGAACTTCATACACTCATCGACGATATGTTTGAAACCATGTACCACACCAAAGGTATTGGGCTTGCAGCACCTCAAATTGGTGTTAACCTTCAGCTCACTGTTATTGATGTATTAGGTGACAAAAGCGAACAGTATGTCCTTGTTAACCCTGAAATCACACATGTAGAAGGTAAAATAAAACGTCAAGAGGGCTGCCTCTCTGTACCAGGTGCTTATGATAGCGTCATGCGTTTTGAAACTGTCAGTATCAAAGCACAAGACCGAACCGGTACACCCTTTGAGATGACTGCTGATGGCTTACTCGGCCATTGTTTTCAACATGAAATTGATCATTTAAATGGAAAGTTATTTATCGACTACCTGTCGCCTATTAAGCGTAATCTGGCCAAGAAAAAACTCGATAAATTCAAACGCCAACAGACAGGTTAATCTTACATGACCGCTTTAAATATTGTATTTGCAGGAACGCCTGAGTTTACCTGCCCATCTCTTGATATAATTGCCGCCTCAAGCCACAATTTAATAGCCCTCTATACACAGCCCGATAGGCCTAAAGGGCGAGGCCGTGCCGTGCAGGCCTCAGCTGCTAAAATATGGGCAAAAGCACATAATGTACCAGTCTACCAACCAAGCACACTCAGAGACCTTTCAGCCCAAGATACCCTGCGAACGCTCAATCCTGATATTTTAGTGGTGATTGCTTATGGTCTTATTTTGCCTCCTGAGGTCCTTCAAATTCCGCGCTTAGGCTGCATTAACGTACATGCATCGCTACTTCCTCATTGGCGAGGAGCAGCCCCTATTCAGTACAGCATCTTAAATGGAAATACTACGACAGGTGTAAGTATCATGAAAATGGATGCAGGTATGGATACAGGCCCAGTTTTTAAAACCATTACATGCCCCATTTCAGAAACAACCACAGCAGCTACATTGCACGATACACTCGCACAACTTGCGACAGGCCCACTCATTGAAACATTAAATACATTGGCAAATGGCACAGCCTCCTCTCCAACGCCACAAGATAACCAACAGGCAAGTTACGCGCCCAAAATTACTAAACAAGATGCCATAATTGATTGGAAAAAACCTGCCAATGCGATTGTGCGCCAAATTCATGCCTTTAATCCATGGCCTATTGCACGCACAGAGGCTGGTGAAGAAATCCTCAGAATACACACAGCTTCTGCTGTAAATACACATGCAGCTGAGCCACCAGGCTATATTACAGACATCAGCCCCGAAGGTGTATGTGTTGCAACTGGAAATGGCTATTTACACATTCATACCCTTCAATTTGCAGGCGGAAAAGTATTATCAGTTGCCGATTGGCTCAATGCTAACAAAAAAACGCTTTATCCGAGCCTTATTTTAAAATGAGTACAAAAAAACCAACCGAGCGTGCGCTCGCACTTCAAGCATTGCTTGAGGTTGTAGACGAGAAGCAGTCTCTCTCTCACCTGAAAACAACGCTTACCCCCTTTTCAAAAGCCCTGTGCTTCGGGGTCTGTCGGTATTACTTCAAGCTGACGGCCATCGCAGATTATCTGCTAAAAAAACCCGTTAAAAAAACCAAAGTACAACTTGTATTGTTATTAGGGCTTTATCAACTCGATGCACTCAACCTGCCTGAGTATGCCGTACTCAACGAAACCGTCACCCTCCTTAACTCACCAAGGCTTGCCTGGGCTAAAAGCCTTGTTAATGCTATTTTAAGACGCTATTGTCGTGAAAAATACGCTATTCATGCAGCCCTTTTAAAAAATAACAATTACTGCTACGCACATCCAAAATGGCTATTGAAAACCATTCAAAACGCATGGCCTGATAACTGGGAAAGTATCGTTCGGGCAAATAACGAGCACCCACCAATGAGCTTGCGCGTTAATCAACAAAAAGAAACGCGAGACGACTATATTAAAATCTTAAGTACTTCCAACATTCAAGCAACGCCGCTTAAACATACAACACATGGCCTAACTCTTGAAAAACCAGTTGATGTAGGCACTCTTCCAAGTTTTGCGGCCGGTAGCGTATCAGTACAAGATGGTGCCGCACAAATTGCAGCCCAACTTCTCATGCTAAAACCCAATCTGCGTGTACTCGATGCATGTGCCGCCCCAGGTGGTAAAACATGCCATATTCTAGAAGCTGAGCCACAATTAAATACCCTGGTTGCACTCGATATTGACGCAAAACGTATTCTAAAAATTAAAGAGAATTTAACGCGCCTTAGTCTACACGCAACCTGTCTTGCAAGTGATGCAGAAAACCCAAGTAGTTGGTGGGATGGCACTTTATTCGATAGAATTTTATTAGATGCTCCGTGCTCTGCAACTGGAGTCATTCGTCGCCACCCAGACATTAAGTTACTCAGAACCCCTAAAGACATTACTGAAATTACCAAAACTCAAAAACGCATACTTGAAGCGTTATGGCCGCTTCTCGCGCCAGGTGGTATATTAATATATGCGACCTGTAGTATTTTGCCAGAAGAGAATGAAGCACAAATTGCAGCGTTTAATATGGCACATGCTAACTGTGTCGTGTCATCAAAAGTCCAGCCCTTTGGCCATGCTACCGGGCACGGCACACAAATTTTTCCCGGTGAAGATGGTATGGATGGCTTTTTTTATAGTGTATTACTAAAGCAATAACTCCCCGCATCACCATAAGCGAGTATGATTACAACTTCATGGCCTTATTTGCAGCATGAACAAACACGACGGAGAGCGAGTTTTAACTCGCGATTATGCTAAAAAACATATTTGTATACATTGAAATTTACTACAGTCAAACACCTTTTCAATGCTATTCTTCATTATCACCCGTATCATTTAAAGTTAAAAGCTTCGCTTGGTGGACTGTCTATTTTTCTGAGACAAAATTACTTGTTGATTTGATCTTTTTATCCCACGGTCTACACTGAGCTGGTAAGCATTAACTTAAAAGGGGTTACTCATGAATAGGAAAGTATCAAGTGTTTTAACTATTGTTACATCTTGTGCATTATTAAGCTTTAATACTTTTGCAGGAGATAATCTAAACAATGAATCTACTTCAATGCAACAAATGAAGCAGAGCACCAAATCAGCAGTCGCAGAAGCTGAGCTAAAAGCAGCAGCAATGAAAGAGCTGGGCATTTATAATAAGGATGTCACAGTAATGGTTAAAGATAACACTGTTTATCTCATTGGTGAACTACCTTCGAATGTTATATATGAAGAAGTAGTTACCAAAGTTGAATCTTCAAAAATTATTAAAAATATCGATGCTGATAAGCTAACAGTAAAAAATAGCCAGCAGCCATTAAAAGATACATATATTACAGCAAAAATAAAAGGCTCATTAATAAAGCACGATCTGTTTGATAAAGATATTCCTTCTTGGAGCATTAGCGTTGAAACAAAAAATGGCGTTGTTTATTTGTCGGGTACTGTTAAAACAGAAAAAGATAAACTTTCTGTTTTAAATGTTGTAAAAAGTGTAGATGACGTAAAAGAAGTGAAAGATACAATTAAAGTGTTAGAAATAGATGATGAACAGCAATAATCAAAACTTATTAGGTTTGATAATGTGAGTTCTCATTAAATTTTATTTAAATTAACATTGTAAATTTGGAGGAAATTATGAACAAGGACATTCTTGAAGGAAATTGGGAAATACTCAAAGGTAAATTGAGACAACAGTGGGGCAAATTGACTGATGATGATCTTGACGAAATTGAAGGAAACCGCCAAATTCTGGTTGGAAAATTACAAAGTAAGTACGGTTATACCAAGGAAGAAGCTGAAAGGTATTTAGATAATTTATAATACTAGAGACTGTTGAAATAAGATGTAATATCAGCAATTTCTGGTGAAAAAATGGCAGCGTTCTGCGGATTATCCACAGAACGTAGGTAAAAGATTGCAAAATAATTTTTAACCTAAAGCTTCTCAAGTGCTGTGGGGAATGTTGCTTATTTATATCGGGAATTGCTGATGTAATACATACTTTGTTTTCGGTGGCGGATAGTGTTTGACATTAAGTTATTATCCGCATTCTTGATTTTTAATATTTTTTGACTTAATGTTTAAACGTATAAATAGGTATGTGTTTGTTACAACAATCCACAATCAAGTGGTATCTATTTATATAAAACACAAGGAGGCGAAGCATGTTAGGATGGGCAATTACATTTTTAATTATTGCTTTGGTTGC
The DNA here is from genome assembly GCA_030147855.1 of Gammaproteobacteria bacterium. GTDB lineage: Bacteria > Pseudomonadota > Gammaproteobacteria > Legionellales > Legionellaceae > JAALKW01. Next base: position 40,237 of record JASBUO010000008.1, on the reverse strand, counting down.
AGCAGTTCTAGGCTTTGGTGGACTTGCAGGCGCGGCAATGGGCATAGCAAAAATACTCTTTTTTGTTTTTTTAGTATTGTTTGTTATTTTTCTGGTTCTTGGCCGAAGAAAGCCACCTTTATAGTGTAACTTGAAACACAAAAGTGAGATCTAGAATATGCTGAATGGTGATATGGAAGAAGATCTGAAAGGTGTAGATTTGCACACTATTTGGGAACGTCTAAATAGTGTGTTTGATAGCTTCGTACAACAGTTACCTGCGGTTATAATTGGGATTGCTATTTTTACTGTTTTTATCCTTATTGCCTCCCTTTTTCGCAGAGTGGTAAGAAGAATTGTTAAAGTTCGTAATAAAGATAATTTAGGAATTGTTTTAGGACGTGTCATACAGTGGATTGTTCTTTTTTTGGGCCTCCTGGTTACACTAGCTACCATTTTACCGAGTATCACTGCAGGGAAAGTCATTAGTGCTCTTGGAATTGGGGGGGTCGCAATTGGTTTTGCATTCAAAGATATTTTGCAGAACTTTTTAGCTGGTATTTTAATTCTCATTAAAGAGCCCTTTAAACTTGGGGATCAAATAGTATATAAGAATTTTGAAGGCACTGTTACTAATGTAGAGACCAGGGCAACATACATCAGAACATATTCCGGCACACAAATTATTATTCCAAATGGAGAAATCTATACAAATCCTATAACGGTTAATACAGCTGAAGAGTCTATTCGCTCTGAGTACACTATTGGAATTGGATATGAAGATGATATTGATGAAGCTATTGATATTATTATAGAGACAATAAAAAATACTGATGGTGTAGCTGTAGAACCAACTCCTGATGTTATTGTCACGAGCTTATCTGAAAGCTATATTGGTTTAACAGCGCGCTGGTGGTCACCTTCAAAGCGCTTTGATACTAACTTAACATTTAGTAAAGTTCTGAAAAATGTCAAACTGGCGCTAGATAAGGCTAATATTGATATGCCATTTCCGACGCAAACAATATTGTTCCATGATCAAACAGAAGATATTGATGGTTACCGTTCTAAACAACGTGATGGATTGCAGACATCCAGCAAAAATCCATCTAAGCCACATCATGAATCTTGACAAAAGTTCCACTAGAGAAAATTTACTCATAAGCCGCAGACTCCAGTTGGGCTGCGACACTAAGTTGTAAAAATAAGTTTAATTTTTTTAAATTGTCCCTGACCTAGGGCCTTATATGATCGAGTCCATATAAGGCCCTAGGCTCATGCCAGATTTTAGTGCCCTTTCTCCCACAGAAATACAAACGAAAAACTTCCTGTATAAGAATTGATTCTGGTTTATAAATCTCCCTGATTTACCTGTGGAATTTCACGCTTGTCACACGCACAGTTAGATCCTGCATGAGGTGGTGTTGGCACACCTGAAAAATTTTCAGGGAAGCATGCACCTACATTCCATGCAATGGTTTCACCTTCAACTACTTCTGGAAGCGACCAGTACCTTTTAGCATAATATTCACGCCCTTCTTCTGTCTTCCAAAATGCGGGACTAAAACGCGCCCGTAACATAAATCGTTGTTTCGTGTGCGCCTCAAAAGACTGTCTTGTCCATGAGCGGCCGTTTGGAATAATCAGTGTCATTAAAATCTTATCATTTTCAGCATCTAACACATCGACAGTTACTGTATAATCTTTCCAACATTCTCCCTTGACCATAGTGATAAAACAAGGGAAGGCCTGTGCTTGCTGACTCAATAAAAGCATTCCCAAAACAGCTATGATAGCCAATTGTTTGTTTAAAAACATCTATCAAATCCTCCTGTATATAAATACTTAGTCAAAGTATAGCTTTTTTTAGAGGAATGTAATTTGACCAGGATCTGTCATCAACTAAAATCTGAGTACATGCTGTACTAGCACTAACATTGATTTTTTACAAGATGTCCTGTAGTCTTCACGGATTCGGAGAGGTGGCCGAGTGGTTGAAGGCGCACGCCTGGAAAGTGTGTATACGCTAACCCGTATCGAGGGTTCGAATCCCTCTCTCTCCGCCATACATCACATCAAAATATCCCTTTTAAAAGTCTTAATATACGTTTCTTTGAAATATAGTCACGATAGTTTGCATGCCCACTAAATACACGCATAAATGCAGCCACAGCTCGCTCAGAGTGAAGTCGCGCCAAGAAAAATGCTCGATTTTTTTGAATGCAATAACTCAAAAAACGTGCATAACGAAAATCTTTACCAATTGCCTCATGAAACGCCTTGTTATACTGTTTTAGATGCCGTATTTGCCCACTTTCCATAACATCATCCAACACTTTGGCAGCCAAATAGCCACTTTTTATGGCAGGACGAATCCCTTCTGCTGTCAGTGGATCGACACAACCGGCAATTTCACCTATTAAGACAACTCTATTATGCACTAACTGTTGTCGGCCGCTGTATAATTCAATTGGATGACCATGCAAATGCTGTTTAGCTAGCTTTTCAACTTGAAACTGCTTGACATATTTCTTCAACTCCGCTGGCAATGGGATCCCTTTTTTTGTACGTCCCTTAACAGATGCACCAACCCCCAAAGACAACCCATTTGACTTAGGAAAATTCCACGCATAAAAAGTGTCACCTTGATCAAGGTTAATTTCTAAATGATCAGTAACAGTATCTGTATAATGCTCATACTCCAAGCCTGCAACAATGGTGTTTTTAGCAGCAATGCCAAGCTTTTTTGCCAGTTGACCGCGTCCACCTTCGGCTAAAACAACCACCTTGCCTGAAAATTTTTGTTCGGCAGTTTTAACCAGCACGCTTGTTTTATCTGTTTCTACTGCCAAAACTTTATGGCCTAAATGTGTCTCAACCCCTTTTTCAATGCACTTTTTTAATAAAAAATGATCGAACACTTCTCGGCGCACCATCAATACTTCGCCCGCTTCAGATCTAATACGACGACCTTTAAAAACCATATCTGAAGTTTTTTCGTGATGATCAATCACTTCACTCAAATCAAAGTCAAAATAATTAAACACATCAGGAGAAATGCCGCCGCCACAAGGCTTATAACGAGGAAAAGTTGCTTTATCAATTAATAAAATATTTAAGCTCGGATTAAAACGTTTGAGATTATAAGCACAACTCGTTCCAGAGGGACCAGCCCCCACAACAATAACATCAAACTTTGCGGACATAATTTTTCAATCCCTCTTGCGTACCCTTTTTGATGTGCGACATCATACATGCGAAAATTAACCTTTATCAAGCAATAACAGATGGTCATTTATTAACATGCTCAGTGAATCAGGTATTATTCAAACCCTCCAATCCTACTTTCCCGAACAAATTGGCGATGATGCAGCAATATTTTCTTTCAGCCATGATGAAAGCTATGTAATTAGTAAAGACTTACTCATTGAAAACATACACTTTCGTCTACGCTATCAAACACCCGAAAGCCTTGCACATAAATCACTGCATGTTAATTTGAGCGATCTCGCCGCAATGGGAGCAACCCCAAAATATATATTACTTGGTTTGTCCATTCCATCTTATTTTGAACCCCATGTACAACCCTTTTTGAACGCTTTTACAAGCGCCTGTAAAGCAACTTCGGTATTACTCATTGGAGGTGATACAACAGGTGCCAGCAAAACACTTGTAATAAGTATCACAGCCATTGGCACCATCAAAAATGAATATATTAAGTTAAGAAGCACCGCAAACGCGCATGATCTATTGTGTATCGCAGGTCAAGTTGGAGAGGCACATTTAGGCTTCGCAGCACTCGAACACAACCATGCTAAGCTCCTTAATTACAAAAATAGCTTTTTAAATCCAACCGCACGTATTGCTGAAGGCATATGGCTTGGGCAACAAACAGCCGTGAACAGTATGATGGATGTCTCAGATGGGGTGTTTGTTGACTTAACACGTATGTGCCAAGCCTCAAACCTTGGTTGCACCGTACACTTAGATGCATTCAAACCAGATAACGCTTTCATTAAGGCATGCCGCACGCTAAACCTTGATGCAGCCCACGTACAGCTCGAAGGAGGGGAAGATTATAGTTTGATGTTCAGCGTTTCACCCTGTGCTTACGAAAAAATCGCCTATGCATTTAAGGCACAGTTTCAATATTCCTTTAAATGTGTTGGCACCTTTCAAAAAGGTGAAGGTATCACCCTCATGCAAAATCATCAACCCATCAAACGAGATATAAACCCCTTTTCACACTTCAAATCTTAAAAAATACAACCTGGCAAGTATAATTACAGATCAAATAGGGTTATTTAAAAACATACGGAAGTGCTATTTATGAGCACCTTAGCATTGGCGCCTTTTTTACAGTTCGGATAATTGCTGTTCTACGACTTCACGTGTAAACTAAAAGCAATTTTTAAACCAATAATAAGAAGAGGAATAACACCTTGGCTAACATTATTGTGGTGACATCCGGAAAAGGAGGAGTCGGTAAAACCACTTCCTCTGCTGCTATTTCATCAGCCCTTGCCATGCGAGGCCATAAAACTGTAGTGGTTGACTTTGACATAGGCCTTCGAAACCTCGACTTAATCATGGGATGCGAAAGACGCGTTGTCTATGACTTTGTCAATGTCATCAATGGAGATGCTACTCTAAAACAAACTCTGGTTAAAGATAAGCGACTCCCAAACCTCTACATTTTGCCCGCATCTCAAACGCGTGATAAAGATGCTTTAACGCTTGAGGGGGTTGAGCGCACTTTCACAGAACTTTCTAAAACTTTTGAATATATTGTATGTGATTCTCCCGCAGGAATTGAGGCAGGTGCACTCATGGCCATGCATTTTGCAGACCATGCCATTGTTGTTACTAACCCAGAAGTGTCATCCGTTCGGGACTCAGACCGTATTTTGGGTATTTTAGCCAGTAAAACAAAACGTGCCATTGAAGGCCGCCCACCCGTTAAAGAACATCTACTGGTTACCCGCTACGATCCAGAACGCGTTACTAAAGGTGACATGCTCTCGGTTGATGATGTCACGGAAATTTTAGCTATCCCATTAATTGGCGTTATTCCAGAGTCAAAAGCAGTACTTAAAGCCTCTAATACAGGAACTCCCGTTGTATTAGATGAAAACAGCGATGCAGGACTCGCTTATCAAGATGCTGTTGCGCGCTTCCTAGGTGAAGACCGCCCTATGCGATTTGTTAACACCGAGCGAAAAGGAATTTTGCGTCGGATATTCAGCAAAAATCAAGAAGGAGCGATAGCATGAGCATTTTCAATTATCTTCGAAAACGCAATCAGCAATCCGCAACTGTAGCGAAGGAACGCTTGCAAATTATTATTTCTCATGAGCGCGCACAACGTACAACGCCTGACTATTTACCTAAATTACAAGAAGAAATCATTGCGGTTATTTCTAAATATGTTCCTATCGATCGCGATCAGGTGGTTGTTAATCTCGACCGACTCAGCGATAACAGTGCTGTGCTTGAATTGAATGTTACCATGCCAGAAGAGGCACTCTCCACTTCAAATGCTTCATCCGAAGACGAAGCTGCCTCTGCCGCCCCAAAAGGCAAACACAAACAAAAGAAAAAAGAAAAAACTGAAGCCTGATAAACCTCCACAGCACTCGTTGCGCGCCATGGAAAGCTAAAGGCCAGGGCGCGCAGCGATGGTGTATGTCTTTTCACTTTCAGTCAATTTATGTCTTAAAAATACATCTTTGAGAACATTATCGAAGCAATCTAGCGCCCTTAAAATTCGCTGGATTGCTTCGCCACTACTACATTCTGGCTCACAATAGCAATATCGTACAAGCTATTAACCCTCATCCGATAAAGACATCAAACTCGCATTACCTCCCGCTGCCGTTGTATCTTCGGTATAAGTCCGCTCATGACAAAACCTCAGTAAGTACTGTGGACCACCTGCTTTAGGACCCGTACCTGAAAGCCCTTCACCACCAAATGGTTGCAAGCCAACAATTGCACCAGTCGTATTACGATTCACATAAAAGTTACCAGCATGAATGCGTTCGCGTACATACTGTACCGTACGATTAATGCGACTATGAATACCAAAAGTTAAGCCAAAGCCCGTGCTATTAATTTCATCAATCACCTTGTCTAGCTCATCTTGCTTATAGCGCACCACATGCAAAATGGGGCCAAACATTTCTTCTTTTAAGTCATTCATACTGTCAACTGCAATGGCTGTTGGTGGCATAAATGTTCCATCGTTACAATCATCACTGAGGGCACATTGATAAATTAAGCGATGCTTCTGTGTCATTTCTATTACATGCGCTTGCAACTGCTTTAGAGCACTTTCATTAATAACAGGACCTACATCGGTTGAGAGTAAACTTGAATCCCCCACCGAAAGCTCGGCCATTGCGCCCTTCAGCATTTCTTCAAAGTCGTCATAAATTTCGTCTTGCATATACAAAACACGCAGCGCGGAACAGCGTTGTCCAGCACTACCAAAAGAAGACAATAAAACATCAGCAATCACCTGCTCAAGCAAAGCTGATGAGTCTACAATCATTGCATTTTGTCCACCTGTTTCTGCAATAAGTGGTACAATTTCACCACCACGCGCTGCGAGTGTTTGATTAATGCCTGTAGCGGTATCAGTTGATCCCGTAAAAACAACACCTTTAATACGTGTATCTCCTACCAGCAAGTTACCTATCATACGTCCCGAACCTGGTAATAATTGCACGGCTGCTTTAGGAAAACCTGCTTCATGCATAAGCTTAACTGCCGTATACGCAATGAGAGGTGTTGGTGCCGCAGGTTTTGCAATCACACAATTACCCGTTACAAGAGCTGCAACCACTTGCCCTGTAAAAATAGCGAGTGGAAAGTTCCAAGGACTAATACAAAGAATAGTACCTCTTGCATGTAAGCTGAGCTGGTTGGTTTCTCCTGTATAGCCTTGTAGTGTTTTGGGCTCTCCCATCAATTCTTCTGCCATGTTGGCATAATAACGACAAAAATCAACCGCTTCTCGCACTTCAGCAATGCCATCAGCCCAAGTTTTTCCAGCTTCAAGGCATGCTATGGCTAAAAATGTATTGGTATGCGTTTCTAATAAATCGCCAAAACGTCTTAAACAGGCAGCACGTTCATACACAGGTGTACTTGACCACACGGCAAAAGCACTGGTTGCTTCTGACAGTGCCCACTCAACATCGGCCTCTTCTGCATTGGTTACAAAGCCGATTTGACGTGTATTACATTGCGGTGAGAATAAAGGCAATTTTTCTTTACTTTTAGTCTCACGCCCTGCAATCAATGGCTTTGCTTCCCAACGAAAGGGCTTCATTGCATCAAACGTTTTTTGGAGTACGGCACATACGGCCCTATCACTCCAATCAATACCATCAGAGTTACGGCGTTTAGGCCCATAAATGGCCTGAGGCAACGGAATATTTTGATTAATTCTATCAAGATAAGCCTTCGCCACTTCAATAGGCGCCTCAACCAACTGGCTAACGGGCGTTGAGCTATCCACTAGTCGATTTACAAAGGATGAATTTGCACCATTTTCAAGAAGACGCCTTACCAAATACGGTAGTAAATCCTCATGTACACCAACTGGTGCATAAATGCGGCACGGAATACCCTGCTTCGCGGCAGGTACAATTTGGTCGTACAATTCCCGCCCCATGCCATGCAGACATTGAAATTCAAAATCGCGGTAATCTTTGGCAAGATGCATCACCAATGAAACCGAGTAAGCATTATGAGTTGCAAATTGCGGATAAATAACATCTGTTACTGTAAATAATTTTTTTGCACAAGCCTGAAACGAAACATCGGTAAATGCTTTTCGTGTAAATACTGGATAATCTTTCAAACCCGCCATTTGTGTTTTTTTAACTTCACTATCCCAATAAGCACCTTTAATGAGCCTCACCATCATACGACGGTTTTGTGATTTGGCCAGCGCTGCAACCCAATCAAGCACTTCAAAAGCACGCTTTTGGTACGATTGTACGGCCAAACCAAACCCTTCCCAATGACTTAAGGAGGCATCACAGAAAACTTTTTCAATCACATCCAATGAAATATCCAAACGCTCAGACTCTTCGGCATCAACTGTTAACTGAATACCATGTTGCTTTGCAAGCTGAGCAAGCGTTAAAAGTTTTGGAGCAAGCTCTGATAATACGCGAGCATGTTGCCCTTCTTCATAGCGCGGATGAAGCGCTGAAAGCTTAACTGAAATACCCGCGCGCGTATAAACACTTCCTTTGGGGTCTGCATGCAGGCCAATTGTTTCAATAGCAAGCTTATAGGCATTAAAATAGGTTTCAGCATCTTTTTGCGTAAATGCAGCCTCACCAAGCATGTCATAAGAATAACGATACCCTTTTGTTTCTTCAGGTTTAGCGCGCCCTAACGCTTCTTCTATTGTGCGCCCCATTACAAACTGACGACTCATAATACGCATTGCGGCATCTACTGCTTTTCGAATCACACCCTTTCCGCTTTTATGAGCAACATTTAAGACGCTTTTACCTAAAAATGAATCTGCTTTCTCAGGGCTTAATACTTTACCCGTTAACATCAAAGCCCAAGTAGCCGCATTTACAAAAAATGAATCACTGCGTGCACGATGCCTATCCCAGTCAGCTTGTGTTAGCTTATCCTGAATTAATAAATTAATAGTTTTATTGTCAGGCACACGTAATAAAGCCTCGGCAAGACACATTAAAACAATACCTTCATCGGTAGATAGTGAGTACTCTGTTAAGAATGAATCAATACCACTAGTATCTTTAGTTGTTTCACGAACCTCTTCTACTAACTCAGCTGCATAGGTAGCAATCGCGTTTAATGTAGATTTATCAAGTGTTGCTGCCTCAAGACGCGCCATAATTACTTGTTTTTCATCTGCGCGGTACTGCCGATTAATTGCAGCTCTTAACCCTTCTGGCGGCTTAATTGGGTTTTTTTCCAACATGGTGTTGCTCCTAAGAAAATGTGTTTACTTTTAAAACAACTGGTGATATAATGGGCACTTTTTTTATGCCAGCCCTCTGTTACGGGAGTTTTCATGAATTTTTTAATCGGTCTCTTTTTAATGCTCTTTTTGGGTGCAAACTTCGCATCGAATACTACTAGTATACCAAAGGCTGCAGCAAATGCGGATATTAACACAGAAGTACAACATTTAAGCCAAAAAGCCCCTCATTTAGATAGAAAAGTTTTAAAGCTTGCACTGGTTGCTTATCAAAAAGCAAAACAAACGGGCCTCGCCAAAAAACCTATTCTAACGATTATAGATTATTCTAGACCCTCATCAGAGCAAAGAATGTGGGTATTTGATTTAAATCGTGACAAATTATTACTCAATACACATGTGGCACATGGTAAAAACTCTGGTGGCATTACTCCAAGCCATTTTTCAAATCAAATTTCAAGTCAAGAAACAAGCCTTGGTACCTATATCACGCAAGACACTTATATGGGCTCAAATGGCTATTCACTTAATCTAAAAGGGCTCGAGAAAGGGTTTAATGACAATGCCTATGCAAGACGTGTTGTGGTTCACGGTGCGAACTATGTTGAGCCAAGCTTTATTAAGCGTACAGGATATGCAGGCCGAAGCTTTGGCTGCCTTGCCATTGCAAGAACACTCACAAAGCCTGTCATTAATTTAATTAAGGATGGCTCTGTCATTTTTGCCTACTACCCAGACAAGCAATACATGTCGCACTCCCACTATTTGTAAAGAAAAAAATGTGCTACCCTAGCGAACTGAAATCATGATGATTTGCGCGTTCAGTTAGGGACACACATGAACACAAATACCACAGAAAATCATACCGTTGTAAAACGAGAAAAATTAAAAATCATTGACTGGCTAGTAGAACATTTTCCTGCCGCTTTTTTTAAAAAAACACGCCAAGTGAGGCCTCTAAAGCTGGGCATCCTTGAAGATATTTTTGAATTTTATCACCAACTAGAGACCCCACCCTTCAGTAAAAAAGCGCTACGCAATGCACTGACTTATTATTGTACCTCTCCAGCCTATCTCAGCGCCCAAAAAGAAGATCAGGCACGCATTGATTTATTTGGTAATGAAATGGAAGTTGTCACAGCAGAGCAAGCTAGATATGCTCTACTGCGTTATGAGCGCCAATATTTAAGGCCTAAAACAAAAAGGATTACACAACTTTTTGAGCAACCAGAAGATAATTAACGTCGACCTGCGCTGTTTTTAGCTCAGCTTTACGTGTAAAAGGATTGTACAGTAGCCCTGTCATACCAACAGGTTCAAGACCTTTTGCACGCACCACTTCAGCAAGCTCGCTAGGGCGAATAAACTGCTCAAACGTGTGTGTTTGGCGAGGTAATAATGACAGTATATATTCTGCCCCAAGAATCACAGTAGCATACGCACGCAGTGTACGGTTAATGGTCGATAAAAAAACATACCCCCCCGGCTTTACAAAGCGTGTCAACGCTGCAATCACTATCTCTGGATGCTCAACATGCTCAAGCATTTCAAGACATGTCACCACATCAAAGCACGGTGCCTGAAAGCTTTCTACAGGTTCACATACATATTGGATACTAAGCTTTTCTGTAGCCGCATGATGGCGCGCCGTTTCAATAGCGCCGGCTTCCACATCAAGCCCTGTAACGATGGCGCCTTTTTGGGCTAAACCTTCACACAGAATACCTCCACCGCATCCCACATCGAGGCAGGTTAGCCCACGTAATGTAACATACTGTTCAATCCAATGAATACGTGTAGGATTGATATCGTGCAGTGTTTTCAACGGGCCATTTACATCCCACCAATGCTTTGCATGCTGTGCAAAACGAGCCACCTCTGAGGGATTAACCGTACTATTTTTTGTTGTCATGATGTAATAAATCCATCGGTTTAAACCAGTTCACAACGGTAGGATTTGTAATAAAGCTCACATTATAAGGATGTTCTGCACGAAGACTATTAAACCGCTCATGCCCTGGAATTTTTTCCGCAATACGCCCTAATAAAACAAGTACCATATCAGGCTTTTCACTGACAAGCCTATCTAGAAGTACCCCCATAAAAGGCGCCCACTTACGTGCATGATAAGGCACGTTATCTTTTTCATACACCAAAGATGCATTCAACAGCATAAAACCTTGCGCAAGTAATCCCTTAAACAAAGCATCTAACGTCAGATGGTAGTGTGTTTTATCAAGCGCTGCAATGGCGCTTTGTGAAAAATCTTCGGTTAAATCTCCTCTCGCATACAAAAGCATTTTAATGAGATTACGCAGAGAGGTCGCGCGGTTAACCGCTTTACTTAAACCTGTATCAGACCAAAGCTCTCCAACAGATGCATCCCAAAACGCATAACCATTAGCCGAAACTGCACGAGGATATGGGGATTCACCAAATAAAATATAGCGAGTTGCTGAAAGTGGCCGACTAAATGCTGCAAACAAAGCTGAAGGTTCTGGTAGGTAGTCTGCATGTTTATCGAGTTGTTGTAGGTATGTTCCATTCATGGCTTCTAGCGCATCACTGAGTATTGGATGCCATTCTGGATGCGTTCCTTTTAGAAAGCGTTTAATCATTGGATGCTATTAAGTTTAATGAAGTGACCGAGGGCAGTATATACCACTCCTCTTTCTCAGCAAAGTTCTATAAAAACTTGCATGCCCCTCGTTCCATATATACTGTATCTAATAAATATCTTTCATCACTCAAGGTCTAAACTATGCAAGAGCTGCTCCTTCGCAATGCAAAAGATGAAGACTTAGAGGCCATTCATACGCTTGCCAAAGAAAGTGGCTTTGGGCTGACGACACTTCCCAAAAATAGAACCATACTCGCACAACGCTTAGAGCACGCAACTGCTTCATGGCAACATATTCAGCATACAGCAAATAGCGGATATTATTTATTTGTATTAGAAGATCCAACTACAAACAAAGTCATTGGCACCTCAGCAATTGAAGCCCAAACGGGTGGGGAGTCGCCTTTTTATTCTTATAAACTCTCAAAGCGCATTAAAACCTTAAGAGGCCGCTCTAGTAATCATCAGCACGAAGACAAACTCTTACATCTCGTTAACGACCACCAAGGACACACCGAGCTTTGCACCCTTTATCTAACACCTGCTTATCGTAAAGAGCATTGGGGTGCCTTTTTATCTCGCGCACGCTTCCTTTTTATGGCGCAATATCCTGAGCGCTTTTCTAATATTATCATTGCTGAAATGCGTGGCGTTACAACTCCTGACGGCAACTCGCCCTTTTGGGATGCATTGGGTTATCATTTTTTTCACCTCTCCTTTATAGAGGCAGACAGGCTCACGTTGTCTAGCGACAAACAGTTTATCGCCGACTTCATGCCTGAATATCCTATTTATGTGAAGCTCCTCCCCAAAGAGGCTCAAGCTGTGATTGGTGTACCACACCAATCTACCGTGCCTGCAATGAAATTGCTCAAAAATGAGGGATTTTATTACAGCCATTATATTGATATTTTTGATGCAGGCCCTGTGCTTGAAGCACCCTTAACCCAAATCAAAACATGGCGCACCAGCCAAACCTTTATTCTAAATATAACAAAACAGGCTATTACAGCACCTCTTTATATGGTTTCAAACACCCATACTCATTTTCGTGCTACCAAGGCCCCCATTGCTTTAAATCTTGAAAAAAATACTTGTTATCTCACAGAAAAAACAGCGGACTTATTGCAGCTCAAGTCTGGCGACCCCATTCGAATTGCTCCATTTTAGATCAAAAACACCCTCTGCTAGACAAAAACAAATTGCTTGTGTTACCTTATGTTGCTCATCTCGCTTGTAGTAAGCACTGTTTCTTTTATTTTGAGGATAGTTATTTATGAGAAAACACTTTAAAAGTATTTTATTTTGTGTCAGTACTCTGCTTGCGATACCTGCATTTGCCGTAGAAGAAACGCTTCTGCAAGCAGGTGCATCAGTTGACCTTCAACTGAAACCCAACGAGCCTCAAGTATTTTCTAATGTCTTTAGATGGACTATTGATGCAGACTGCACCATTGTTGAGAGTAATGAGACCACCGTCATTTTGTTTAAAATTTTAAGAAAACAAGGCACAATGAACGACATTACACTCAAGCGCGGAGAATCTTTGCGTATGAAGATAGAGCAAAATGAAACCTTCCATATTATTGCTATACCTGGTGCAACAATTGAGTTAACGAATGAAGGAGAAACAACCGCCATTGCACGCTGTGTTGCAAGCAATGAGAGGCTCAGATAAAAAGACGCTCTTAATAAAGAATAATTTGCACATAAACCAATAAAGTAGACTATAATCTGATTATAATGTCATTTTATTGGTTTTTTTATGCCCAAAAACGATGCTCAATTTGAAGAAAACCTTGCCCTACTGGAGATCTTTACAAGAGAGGTCGTTGAGCCGCTACGTGTTTTGCAAGAAAAAATTAAAAAACGTCGTGAAAAGGAAAATTGGGATTTAAGCACAGCTGAGCGTACCTTACAAAGAGAAGTTGGGACCGACCAGTTCGAAGATATTGACGAACAAACCATTGCACAAGAAAAAGCAGCTATTTTAGAGAAGCTGCATGAAGCCGAGACGTTCGCAACAAAACATATTGCGCTTGCTCCACATATTTCTGAAGCACTAGATAATATTACCGATAATGGTCGAGCACTCAGTGCCAGTGCGTCACCGCTTTACGATAGAACTTACAAAGCAAGTATCGAAAGCACACTCCAAAAAATTCGCCGGAAAGACTTTGCCGGGGTTAATCTGCCTGGACGAGATGCTATTGCAGCATTTGTGGTTACCCAAGAAAAGTTTATTGATCAAGTAAAAAGCTTAATACTGAAATTAACTCTCTATAGAAGATCAGCCCCCCCATCGGACGTAATTGAAGAGCAGGAAATCATTGAAGATTACTTACAAACCAGCCAAAACGTTGTTGATGCCTATCAAGACCTTGAATTAGATACCATGCATCAGCAACACTGGGACAAAAAACCGACAGAAAAAGTGGAAAAGTTCATTGACATTTGCCAAAGTGAAAATTTTAAAAAATATACAGAGAATCAACAAAAGCTTTCAATCACCGAACGTCGACTAAAAGAACAAGTACATGTATCTGAGCGTATTCAAACACTCGCAGCAGAACCTCAAAAAAACATTCGGCATATGCCAACATCGTTTAGAAAAATAGAACGAGTAACCAAACAGCCTGTTTATAAACATAAAATTGATGAGCTCAAGAAAGAAGCAAAAGCTGTTTATCTGCAAACACGTACCATTAAGCATTTTCAACAATGGGATTTGAAACCGTCTATGTTCTCAAGCAAGATGGATAAAAAAACAGCTGTTTTACGCTCACTTTTATTTCTTAACATGCATAGCCCAATAGAGGCCAAAAAACAGGGAGGAGGCCTCAAAGATGAAATAGAAGATATTAATACCTATCTAAAAACGGTGTTACTTGAAGCATTTCCAGAAATGTTCAAACTTGATCATGCAGGTAATTTAACAGCTATTCATAATAATGAGGACATTAGGACACTAATAGAGCGAGCTCTGGGTTTAGATTTAGGCCCTCCTATAGACCCTGTAAAATTTGATAAAGAAGCACTCGCCGAGCTTGCTCTCAAAACAAATGCGAGCCCACTTTGGGCCGTTTTAAAAAGTATGAAGCCTGTTGTCACCAGCGAGTTTTCTCTACATGATAAAATCGAGGCATATGAAGTAGTGACACAGCTGATTGAAAATAAAAAAATAGGCGCTGAAAAAACAACTCACTTGGGCTTAAATGTTGCAGGAGCAGCTGCACAGTTGATGCTTAAAAATACCCTGCAAACGCTACCATCAGATGCTATTGGAAGTGATGAAAACACAACTAATGGGTCAGCACAAACTACTGAGCAAACAAAGATTAAAGAAACTTTTAAAAAGATGCAGGCACGTGTGCGCACCTGGGAAAAGAAAAAACATGCTGAAGCACACAGCCGTATTGAAAGAGCAACAGGACGAGCTGGCGATGTTTCAAGCGATCTATCTGATAACCTTATAAAGTTAGTTGACTCGGATTTTATTAAAGAAAAATCAAAAACCTCCCCAGACAATATAGCAGCTAATGCAGACGAACGGGAACGCACCCCAGTCACGCGAGCAGATAGAACTGCATCTCCTGCTTTAAAAGAGGGTGAAGCGGAGCTATCACAGGAGCTCTCTATATCCGCAGCAAAAGACGTTGCTGAAACACTGCGAAACGATGTGCTCACCCCTCTTAGAAAGCTCTCAAGGAAATTAAGCCTCTCAACCGATGAAAAACGCGTGGTACTTGAGGCCCTTACAAGAGCAAAACAACTTGTAAGTAAAAATCCTGAGTTTTTAACAACTATTCAGGCAATAGGGGAGAGTATTCAAGAAGGACTTCGAAGAAATGCACCAGTCCCCAAAGACGAGGTTTATGAAGCAGCTCGAGATAAAGTGCTTCATAGCATAATGGATACACCCAAACAAGATAAGCAAATTCTAAGAGCTCGTAGTGACAGATCACCTTGGTTTCAGAAGCAACCAGCAGCCCCTCGAAGTGATTATCCTCATGCCGTTGAAGAAATATTTACAACGGGCGACGATTTTACAAAGGACATGATGCTCTTACAGCTGATGTTGCCTGATTTGAGTGAAAATAAAGCATTAACTAAAGATGAACGTGCTTTTTTAGAAAGCTACTCAAAACTACTGACTCAAGTCATCGATGAGTACAAAAAACTTAGCATATTCAAGCTTCGCGACAACGCGGAACTTTCACGCGATGAAATGGCTACAAAAATTGCTAACTTTTATATATCAGATGAATTTACTCACTATTCATTTATGATACAACAGCTTTACGCGCATCAAATGACACTTAAGCGCATATCCGACAAAAAAATGTTACAACTCGACAGTCAAGGTAAAAAAACAATATCAACTGAGGGAAATCAAATAAGTCGCCTGGGGACAGAAGCAATAAAAACCCGTATTACAAACTTCGTGGCCACTTTTGAAAAGTTCAGTAAAGCTTATCAAAAAGAAAAAAACGAAGGCACAGAGCATCCTGTTACACATGATATCGATACAAAGATTATTGACGCAATGGACCACCTTAAGCAGCTCAGTGACAGTGCAAATGCATCCATACAAGTATTAGGTATACCCGAATCTGTTACAACAGGCGGCCTAAGCAACGCACCTTCAGGTAGCGCAAAAAAACCATATATGCTTCACCACATGCTCAAAACCTTCTTTAGTGAGAGCCCTAATGATGGGTTTGAACAAACAATACAGAAAAAACGTAACTTAGAAATGAGTGTATACTTAAAAATTTTTTTAGCCGCGGTGTATCCTGATGTATTTGAGCGTACTGCAACAGGAGGGCTGCTAGTTAAAGCCTCAGCAAACCAAGCAAGCGATATATATAAAGCACTTGGAGGGACTGATCGCCCCTTTGAGCTCAAAGATTTAGACCCTGCAAATTTTGATATAAAGGGGCTTCAAGCACTTAAGGATGCTGATAAAGCGAATCCATTGTGGCAAGTTTTAGCAGTGCTACCTGCAACAGCAACACTTTCACCTGCTGACAATACCCGCATAAATGAAATTTTTATGGAAAAACTTTTAGCCTATAAAGATGCACTAGCACTCATTGCAGATGGCACATTAGGTGAGCAAGATAAACGAAAATTAGGGCTTGCTTTGGCAAACAAACTAGATAATTTTGTTATCAAAGAACAACAAAAAATACCCGATAATGGTATCAAAACCCAAGTCATGAAAGTACAAGCTGTCTGTAAAGACATTCAAGACATCATCAAAAAATTAGAAACACCGTCAAGCATAGAGCAGGCTCAAATTGTCACACGTATCATGAAACCGATTGATACTACTACATCAGACATCTTTCAAAGATTTATAAACGAGATTTCTGCAATAAGTGTGGCAAGCAGCTCCGCGCCACTAGTATTACCCCGAGCTCCCCAACAAGATGATAGTAATAGTGACTGGTCTGGCAGCAGCCCTCTCCTCCACCCTTCAAGACTGCCCCCTCTAGAACAATTACAGGTGGAAAAAAATAAAAAAATAGGGCTCCCAGACCAGCTATGCAAAAGAGAGCCTAGAGCTAGTACAAGCACGGGAGCTGTTGCTGCACCAACCCCTGTGGGAGCAGCACTTTTTGATGGAAGAGTAGACTCTATACTGCCTCAATTACTCCCTGATACATTTACAACCGAGAATTTATTTAAAAACATGACTGATAATGGCCAAAAACTGCTATTAGAGGACACCCGAAAGGCATTAGGCATTCATTCTGGAAATAGCGCGTATACAAAGTTAAACCCTGAAAATTTTGATGATGAAAAAATAAATACATTATACACTCAGGATAACGCGGTAACTTGGCTTATTCTATACGCAATGTATTGCAACACACTCAATTTATCAGCAAAAGATAAACTTGATACTTATTCAGGGCTCATAAACCTCGTTCTCACTAACGAAGCACTCGCTCTCGATCGAAAAACAGAGCTCGCGCTTGGATTTCGAGCTGCGCTCTTAAAAGAGCTTGGCGTAGAGGCTGAAAATTACGCGGAGGTGCTCAACGAGCTAGATAACAACATAAGTAAGCTACAACAACCTCCGGGTAGTACTGCGGCATTTAATAGCGTAAAAGACCGACTCCAAAATATACTAGGTGAAGGTAGCGACAATACACCTTCATATGACGAAGATGGGCCTGGGTTCACCGACGACGACAACCTTACCCCGTCGTAGGACAGCGTCAGTGCTCACGCGTTGCCATAAACCGAATTTTAGGATAGCGCTCTTCGGCAAGATTTAAGTTAACACGCGTTGGTGCCAAATACATCAATGCATCTCCACCATCTAGTGCTAAATAATCGCCAGCTTTTGCTTTAAATTCGACAAGGGCTTTTTCGTCATCGGCATAGACCCAGCGCGCGCACGACACATTCACCGCATCATATACACATTGCACGTTATACTCGTGCTTTAGACGATGTGCTACCACATCAAATTGTAGTATCCCAACCGCCCCTAAAATTAAATCGTTACGTGTTAATGGGCGAAATATTTGCGTGGCACCCTCTTCAGATAGCTCAATCAGCCCTTTTAAAAGTGCTTTACTTTTAAGGGGGTCTTTAAGGCGCACTGCACGAAAGAGCTCGGGCGCAAAATTTGGAATACCGATAAACTTTAAGCCTTCACCTTCGGTAAAGGTATCTCCAATACGAATGGTGCCATGGTTATGTAAGCCAATAATATCGCCTGCGTAAGCGGTGTCGGCATGTACACGACTACTCGCCATAAACGTTAAAGCATTGCTCAGTATCACTTCTTTACCAAGCCGCAAGTGCTTCACCTTCATACCTTTTTTAAATTGCCCTGAACAAATACGCATAAACGCAATACGGTCTCGATGCTTTGGGTCCATATTAGCTTGTATTTTAAATACAAACCCCGTTAAAGGTTGTTCTTTAGGTAGCACTAAACGTTCTTTCGCTTCACGTGCTTGTGGTGGTGGTGCAAACGCCACAAAGTCGTCTAATAAAGGCCCAATCCCAAAGTTATTAATGGCTGAGCCAAAATAAACGGGTGTTAGTTTTCCAGCTAAATATGCGTCTAAATCAAGTGTATGAGATGCTCCCTTTACCAGTTCAATTTCATCACGTAGTGCAGAAGCATCGGCAGACCCCAACAGCGTATCTAGTTCTGGATTATCTAACCCTTCTATAACTGTTGCTGCTTGTTTTTCAGCATTTCTACCGGCTTGATACAAAAGTACGCGGTCTTGATATAAATGATAAATTCCTTTAAATCGGCTCCCCATACCAACGGGCCATGTAACGGGCGCACACTGAATATTAAGAACTGTTTCTATTTCATCTAATAACTCAATGGGCTCGCGGCCTTCTCTATCGAGTTTATTGATAAACGTCATAATGGGCGTATCTCGCAGGCGGCATACTTCCATCAGCTTAACCGTACGGTCTTCCACCCCTTTGGCAACATCAATCACCATTAAAGCTGAGTCAACGGCCGTAAGTGTACGATAAGTATCTTCAGAGAAGTCTTCATGGCCCGGGGTGTCGAGTAAATTCATAATGTGGTCTAGATGAACGAACTGCATCACAGATGTGGTAACCGAGATGCCACGTTCTTTTTCCATAGCCATCCAATCTGATGTGGCGTGACGAGACGCTTTTCGTCCTTTTACGGTACCTGCCATTTGAATCGCGCCACCAAACAAGAGGAGCTTTTCCGTCACCGTTGTTTTTCCCGCATCAGGGTGCGAAATAATCGCAAACGTGCGGCGTTTTGTATAATCGCAATAAAAATCAGACACCCGTCACCTTCCTTCTCAAAAACGCTCTGCATTCTAAGTAAAAGCCTTTTAAAACTCAAGTGGCTATGGTTTTTTATTGAACTATATGATATCATAACGTCCCTGATTTTGTGAGGGATACCCCCCTCTAACACCCATGTGAAAGGACCTCATTTGGATAAACACACCGTGAGGCATATTAATGAAGAACGAATTACCAACTCAAATTAAAAATGAACTACTACAAAGCGCAAAACAGATTTATACCAACTATTTGAATCGTTCGCGTCACCCTAATAAATACCCCATACAGTACTCAATCTATCTTGAAGACTCATTAGATGACAAAATGTGTGAAATGGTCCGTAATAATGACGATTTGGACCACATAGAAAAAGAGCTTATATTCAAGCTTATTAGGCACGCCATTTTTCAAAGTCCTGAGCGATGTAAGGTAAATAATAAAACGACTAACATCGAACTCATCCAAATAGTCGATAACTTCATAACCCGTTTAGAGACACTTATTACTGACGCTTTTTTAGAAGAAGAAACTCAGGATACAAGGCTCGAGTTACCGGCAATTTACATGCAAAACCCCTATGCCAACAACAATATGCCCAGTGGTTTTTAAGCACTACGCGCTTTAGCAATTGCCTTTCTGATCTGGTCTGCTTCATTGCTTGATGTATCAATTAAAGAGAGTAAACGCTCCCAATAACGCACTGCATCTTGGTTTAAATGCCGCGTGTACGCATCATATGCAAGCATTGCGAGTGCATCTGGTTGATTTGGGTTATTGTCTAATAACGCCTGCAACAGTGCGCGCGTTTGAGCATCAAATGCTTCATGATTGATTGCCCATACACTTTCTGCGTAATGTAGTGTGTACGATTCATTGGTTAAATCAAGTGCATGTGCAGTGATATACGCTTCGTGCGCGTGTGTCCAGTCATTGGTAGATGCATATACGCGCCCTAATAAAAACCATGCCTTGGCATCCTTAGGTGTGTTAGCTAGCTGCATTTTTAAACGCTCAATAACTGCATCAGTACTACCTAAGGCTTCAAGCATTGCAGTTGCTTCACGTTTTTTCTGTAAATTTACGCGGTATGCTTGCCACTCAAGCCCACCGCCCCAAATACCATAACCAACCACTAAAAAAGCAACCGTTGCAGGAAGCAAGGTAAAAAATACCTTCTTATTACGCCTTAAAGGGTACAGTGCAACCAAAACCCCAGCACACATCAGTACAATTAAAATGCCCCACTCACGCATGCTCTGTTCTCCTCCAAAGGAGTATGAATCCAATACTTAGAAATAAAACAGGCGCAACCCATAGCAAAGCAGTGACTGACTTCATGGGGGGCTTGAATAAAATGAAGTCGCCATAACGCGCCGTTAAATAGCGCACGACCTCATCATCACTTTGACCATTTTGAACCAGTCGATATACTTCATCTCGCAAGTCTTTTGCGAGTGGTGCGTTTGAATCAGCTAAGTCTTGATTTTGACATACAAGGCAACGCAATTCTCGCAATAAACCTTGAAACTGTGCGGACTGCTTTGGGTTATCAAAAGGATAAACCACTGTAGCACGGCCTGAAAAAGGCAAACTGAGTGCAAGTAGCATGAGTAAATATTTCATGCTAAGGCCTCCCATTTAGGTTTTAAAATTTGTTTCCAAGTAGCTTCATCAAGTGTGCCTACATGGCGGTAACGAATAAACCCACTAGAGTCCACTAAAAATGTCTCAGGTGTACCATATACGCCGAGATTAATACCCGTTTTTCCAGCCCTATCGGTACCAATAAGCCGATAGGGATTACCAAAATTTTGTAACCAGTGCATCGCATCAAATGGATCATCTTTGTAGTTAAGTCCATACAGTGGTATACCTTCATCGGCAAGTTGTAATAAAAAAGGTTGCTCTTTCATACAAACATCACACCAGCTTGCAAACACATGCAAAATAGCAGGGTGACCTTGCATGCTTTCAGCTGAAAACATACGTGTTTTGTCACCTAAAATAGGCATTTCAAAAGCAGGTAACTTTTGATGCAGCATGGCCGATGGGAGTTCTTGCGGGTTTAGCGAAAGGCCGCGCCAAAAAAAAGCGACTAAAACCCCAAACAAGAGGACAGGCAGCCCCCCCCATGTGATATAGCGTTTCATGATTTCCTCCTCGATAAAGACTGTGGTAATAATGCTAGAAGGCCCCCGAGTAAAATCAAAAATCCACCAGCCCAAATAAAGCGTACTCCAGGCTTTAACATTAACCTTAACGACCAGGCACCGCCTTCCAAGGGCTCACCCAGCGCAATATAAATATCGCTAAAAATACCTGCATGAATGCCCGCATCGCTCATAACCATACGACTCACATCATACAACCGTTTTTCCGGACAAATTATTAGTTGTTTTTGTGGTTTTGCAAGCTTAAAGCATGCACATGTACCTGTATAGTTCGGGCCTTTCAACGCTGAAACGTCAGAAAGGCTCACGTCAAATCCAGACCAATGCATGACTTCATGGGGCATTAATTGAATATCTTCTTCAACGCCAAGCCCTACCGAAAAACTAATGCCCAAAACCGTTACTGCAATACCTATATGCGCAAAAAACATGCCCCAAAAGCGCGTGCCAATTTGCGTGATACGCTGATAGTTAAGCCGCTCTTTTAGGCTTTTAAGTGTTGCATAAATCACCCAGAAACCAAGTACAATGCCCAAAAATACTAATGGCTCAACGGGTTTTTTAATCCATAGTAAAATAAGTACAGGCGACAGAAGGCTGAGTAACAGGGCATATTGAAGCCTTTTAGTAAGCCGCGGCCAGGTGTCTTGTTTAAATCGTGCATTGACCCCAAGCCCCATTAAGGCAAGTACAGGTAACATCAATGGCACAAACACAGCATTAAAATAAGGCGCGCCTACCGATAGTTTCCCAAGCCCCAGCGCATCAACCAGTAAGGGATATACCGTTCCAAGTAGCACCGTTAGCATCGCAACACTTAAAAAAACATTATTGAGTAAAAGCCCCCCCTCACGCGATAGTAAAAAAGGCTTTGTGTCATCTTTTAAGGCATCAACGCGCGCTGCAAATAGTATGAGGGAGCCACCCACAACCACCAGCAAAAAGAGGAGGATATATAAGCCGCGCGTTGGGTCAACCGCAAAGGCATGTACCGAAGTTAAAACGCCTGAGCGCACCAAAAAGGTTCCAATTAAGCTGAGTGAAAAGGATCCTATCGCCAGTAGCACTGTCCATGCTTTTAAAACATGGCGCTTTTCATTGGCGAGCAAAGAATGCAATAAAGCCGTACCTAAAAGCCATGGCATAAAAGAAGCATTTTCAACAGGGTCCCAAAACCACCAGCCTCCCCAACCAAGTTCGCGGTATGCCCACCAACTACCCAGCGTAATTCCAATAGTTAAAAAGCTCCATGCACCGAGCGTCCAGGGTCGCGCCCAAGTGGCCCAACGTGGCTCAACACGCTTCAACCAAAGTGCTGCTATCGCAAGTGCAAATGCAACCGAAAAACCGACATATCCCATATAAAGCATAGGGGGATGAAATAAAAAGCCTGGGTCTTGCAAGAGTGGATTTAAATCGCGCCCGGTTGTATTCAGTACATCAAACTGCCTTAAGAACGGATTAGAGGTGCACAACAAAAAGAGTAAAAAACCAATACTTAACGCACCTAAAACTATCAACACTTTTTCATAAAAAACGCGCTCTAGCTGCCGACTAAATAAGACAATAGCAACCATCCAACCACTTAAAATAAGCACCCATAAAAGCATGGAGCCTTCATGCCCGCCCCAAACTGCACATAACTTATAAAACCAAGGTAGTGAGGTACTACTATTGAGCAGCACATACCGTACTGTAAAATCATCTTTTAAAAAGCAAAGGGTTAACAAGAAATATGCAAGCGCAATACAGAAACTTTGAGCAATGACATAATACGTGACACGTTTTGGAGAGCACACCAAAAATAGCGCAAAAAAAAGTGCTAGCACTAAAAAGAAAAGACCTATTTCCGGTATCATGTCGCACCTTTCTCCCGTGCCTTTTCACCCTTTAAAAGTGCTTCACGCGCTTCTGGCGGCATATAGTTTTCATCGTGTTTTGCAAGCACACGGGATGCTTTAAAAACACCATCGTCACCTACATTGCCTTCAACTACAAGGCCTTGGCCATCACGAAATAAATCGGGTAACAAACCACGGTACTGAACAACAATATTCTGGTTCATATCAGTCAGTTCAAACTGTACGTTTAAGTCTTTTTGGCGAAGTACACTGCCATCTACCACACGCCCACCCATGCGAATATTTTTTACAGTTGCAGCCATCCCCCCTTTTACTTCGGTTGGCGTATAAAACAAACTGATATTTTGTCTAAGCGCATACATAACCAATGCAACGACAATCCCCAAAAGACAGATTGGCAATAATATTTTGAACAATTTATTTCGACGATGAGGGTGCATCAAAGGCTCTGACTCCAACGTTTTAAAGCACGCAGCACCTGCTTTTTTTGTCGCCTTACATAAATCAGCTGACCAATAAACATCATGAAAACGGCACCATAGGCAGACCAAACGTACGGAGCATACCCCCCCATATAAAACCAGCTTGTAAAAGTTGTCATAAAACGTTCTCATGAATAAGTGCTTGAACCCACTTTGAGCGGCGCTCACGCGTTAACAATAAATTCCGTGCTTTAAGGGTGATAAGCCACAAGGCATACAGTAAAAATCCGGCTATCATGAGCAGCAAGGGATAAAGCATACTGCTATGAATGGCGGGTTTTGAAAAGACCATGAGACTTGAACCTTGATGCAAGGTATTCCACCAATACACTGAGTAGTGAATGATAGGTAAATCAACCAGCCCAACCAAGCTTAAAATTGCAATGAGTTTATCACCTGATGCACTTGAATAGGCACTTTGCAACACTAAAATAGCTACATACAAGAGTAGTAATACAAGCTCTGATGTGAGCCGCGCATCCCATATCCACCAAGCGCCCCACATGGGTTTTCCCCATAAACTTCCTGTAATAAGTGCAAGAAGTGCCATGCTCGCACCAATCGGTGCAGTTGCACGCAACAACACACCCGAAACCTTTACCTTCCACACTAAAAGGCTCAAACTAAAGCCGCCCATCATGGCATATAAAGACATTGAGAGCATCGCTGCAGGTACATGTACATACAACATGCGAAACGCATCCCCCTGCTGATAATCAGCAGGCGCAAAACAAAGCCCCCATACACTGCCAAGTGTTAAAAAAAGCAGTGCCAAACCACCTAAATAAGGTGTGATTTTCCCCATTCGCTCATAAAAGAGCTTTGGTGAGGCTAAAAACGATAACACTCGCCACATATAAATTACCTCAAAAATAGGCCAGAATTCTAACATATTTACAGAGAATGTCCCATCGTTGCGTTCACACTCTCTTTGTACATGACAAAAAACCTTTCATGTACAGAGTCAATCTCTTTAACAGCACGGTATCATAGAATCGATCATTGAGCAGCTAAAGAATGTGTATCATATTAATCACTCGCGTCATCGCAGCCCAACTCATTTTTGAGTGAACATTGTAGGTGCCTTAGTTGCATCTGTTTTGCGCCCAAACAAGCCAGCTATTAACGTAGATGAAATAAAGAATTATCGTAACTCCCCCACGCCATCCTGAGCGTAGCGAAGGATGACGTGGAGAGTTACGAATTATCTATGTATACAATTATCCAGAATTGGGGTTATTATTATGTTGTATGAATTTACGCCTGCGCGAGAATGGCAAAGCGAGTAAAAATAATAGGTGCCTATAATGAGGAAAAAATGCCCTACACCGTTATCTTAACCGGCACCATTGCCAGTGGGAAATCAACTGCTACCGATTTTTTTAAAACCAAAGGCATTGATACTATCAGTGCCGATATCATTGCGCGTGAGTTAACTGCGCCTGACACACCAGCACTCGCAGCCATTGCTGCACACTTTGGGCAAACCATTTTGACCTCATCTGGCGCACTCGACAGACACTCTTTACGCCAAACCATCGTACAGCACCCCGATGAACGTCGCTGGCTTGAAGCCTACCTTCACCCTCAAATTCGTGTTGGCATTGAGGAGGCTCTCAAAAAAACCACAAGCCCCTACGTACTCATTGAAATTCCGCTACTAACTCGACGCGAAGATTTCCCATACCTAAACCATGTGCTGCTTATCGAAATTGACGAGGCATTACAAGCTGAACGCCTCATGCTTCGTGATAACTGCTCAAAAAAAGCAGCACTACACATGATTCACATACAGCCCGATAAAACCATTCGACGCGCATTGGCTGATGATATCATTCAAAATGATGGCAACATTGAACACTTTAAAAAAACTCTAAACACCTTACACGAGCGCTACCTTAAGGCGTCCCAAGCGGCATAAAAAATTGTGCCACTTCTTCTTCTGTCCATTCAACAGGAGCGCTTAAGGTTTCCTCAGAGAGGATACTATCAAACAACTGACGCTTTTGTTTTTGCATCTTCATCATCACTTCTTCTACTGTGCCGGCCCCAATTAAACGATACACAAACACCGGTTTGTTTTGCCCAATACGATGTGTCCTATCAGTTGCTTGATCTTCAACCGCCGGGTTCCACCATGGATCGTAATGAATCACAGTATCAGCACGGGTTAAATTTAAGCCAACCCCACCCGCTCGCAAACTGATTAAAAAAATAGGCGCCTCACCTGCCTGAAAACGCTGAATGACTTGCTCACGCTGACGTGTTTTTCCTGTTAATAGTAAATATTGATACCCACGCTTTTGAAGCGCTTCTTCAATAAGACTCAACATACTTGTGAATTGAGAAAACACTAACACCGAGCGCCCTTCTTCCATTAAGTTATCCAACAACTCAAGACATACTTCTAATTTTGCTGAAACATTCGCAGCACGCTCATCTTCTGCGCCTAGGAGCCGTGGATCACAACACACCTGCCGAAGCTTTAAAAGCGCCTCCAGAAATACCCACTGGCTTTTACTTAAGCCTTGTTTTGCAATGGCTTCACGCACAGAACGCTCAGTTGTCATACGAATAGTTTCATACAAATCTCGCTGAAAACCGGCTAAATTGATAGTACGCGTAATTTCTGTTTTTTGAGGCAGCTCTGAGGCAACCTGATTTTTGCTGCGACGCAAAACGAAAGGTTGCAAACGCCTCACCAAAGCAGCCCGTACCGTTTCATCTTGCTGTCTTTCAATGGGATATTGGAATAAATGACGAAATTGCTTTTGTGTCCCTAAAAAACCAGGCGCTAAAAAATGAAACAACGACCACAGCTCACCCAAATGATTCTCAAGTGGTGTTCCCGTTAAGCATAAACGATGCTTCGCTTGTAACTGTTGAATAATTTGGCGTGTTTTAGTTTGGGTATTTTTGATAATTTGTGCTTCATCAAGTACTAAATAATACAACGGATATTTTACAAAAATAGCTTTATCACGCTGCACCACCCCATAGGTTGATATAATGAGGTCATAATCATCAAATTGACGTGTTTGATGCCTTGTAAGCCCATGATATACAAGTACTTTTAAGTCTGGCGTGAAGCGCTGTGCTTCTTCATACCAATTACCTAACACGCTTGTTGGTGCCAAAATTAAACTGGCACGACGCAAACGCCCCGCTTCTTTTTCATATTGTAAGTGTGCAAGCGCTTGGATGGTTTTTCCAAGCCCCATATCATCCGCCAAAATACCACTTAAACGTGCACTTCGAAGCCGTTGCAACCAACTCACTCCTTCAAGCTGATACGCTCGCAACGATGCATTTAAGTGCTTAGGCGGCACCACTACCTCGGCCATTTCCTCGGGCTTCAACAATGCCTTATGAATTTTTCTAAACTCAGCTGTTCCTTGCCAACGTGCGCTACTTGCTGCAATTGCTTGTTCTGCCTCTTGCATAAAAAGCAGTTGGTATCGGGTGAGTTTTAAAATATCTGCCGGAATATCCTTTCGCTTAAGGCCATATTGCCACAGCAAACGTAAAAGTGGTTTTAAACGACCAAAAGTAACTTCAAGCACCTTCCCTCTTGCAATCGGCAAGCGAAAACGCTCAGTGTCTTCACGACTTTCAAGCGCATTCGCACCAAACTGTTCTAACAGGTCGGCCACCAGTGGCACAATACTCACTGGTTGTTTATCAATTAAAATACCGAGTTGATAAGAAAAAAAATCGTGCCCTTCTGAGCGGCTTTGAGAATACCACTTAACTTCGTCTTCTTTAATGACTGTTTCATACAACGGGCTTAAAGGAGCAGGACTTGAGATGTTGCTTGTTTGCGTATCCTCGCCTGTTTCACGCGCATGCAGAGCAAGCAATGCAGCAACAGCATGCTCACAATTAATTTTGCGCTCACACCCACAGCGTGATGAGGTACCCGGAAAAATTTTCAAATCCATATACACATCATAGATTTGATGTGTATGTCCTTTAACACGCGCACGGAGCAAACCATCACTCAACCTGAATGTGAGCACATCACCCGACTGATGATGGTTTTGCCCACGCAACAATACAGGATTAGAAACCGCACGCGCCATACGTGATAGCGCGGCGTCTAACATACTAAACTGCCTAAAACTAACATCAAAAGCAACCTCACGCTGCTGTTAAAAGACGATTAATGCGCTTCACAAATGCAGCAGGGTTATCTAAGGTGCCTCCTTCAGCTAACAGCGCTTGCTCAAACAAAATTTCAGTCCATTCCTTAAAAAGATCTTCATCTTGAATGTCATTTAAGCGCTGAATGAGAGCATGCTCAGGGTTAACTTCGAACACTGGGTTGCTCTGAGGCGCAGCTTGCCCCGCAGATTGTAAAATACGCTGCATTTCAAGCCCCATGTCATTTTCATCTGCCACAACACATGCAGGCGAGTCTGTCAAACGATGTGTAATGCGAACTTCTTTAACACGTGCATCTAATATATCTTGCATTTGTTTTAGCATTGATGCAAATCCTTCGTCTTCTTTCTTTGCTTCATCTGCGTCTTTTATGTCGTCATCCAACTCGAGCTTACCCTTGGTAATGGATTGCAACTTTTTCTCTTCAAAGTCGCTTAAATATCCTACAAGCCATTCATCAACTCTATCGCTTAGCAACAATACTTCAATCCCTTTTTTCTTGAAAATTTCAAGATGTGGGCTATGTTTTGCAGCGTTATAGCTAGATGCCGTTACGTAATAAATTTTATCTTGCCCTTCTTGCATACGAGACACATAATCAGCAAGTGATACTGTTTGCTTTTCAGAATCGGTATGGGTGCTTGCAAAACGTAACAAGCCTGTAATGCGATCACGATTGCTGGCGTCTTCAACCGGTCCTTCTTTTAGTACAGCACCAAACTCATCCCAAAATTTTTGGTAGGTTTCAGGCTCATTAGTACTCATTTTGCTAAGTAGCGATAAAACGCGCTTGGTACAAGCCGCACGGATGCTATCCACTTGCTTATTATCTTGTAAAATTTCACGCGAAACATTCAGTGGCAAATCACTGGCATCCACAATTCCTTTCACAAAACGCAAGTAGCGTGGCAAAAATTGTGTAGCATCATCCAGAATAAAGATACGTTTTACATAGAGCTTTAAGCCATGCTTTGAATCAGCTTGCCACAAATCAAACGGCGCATGCGCTGGAATGTACAATAAAGTTGTATAGTCTTGTTTCCCTTCAACTTGATTATGTGCCCAAGTTAAAGGCTCTTGGTAATCGTGGGAGATATGCTTATAAAACGCTTTATAGTCTTCATCTGAAATGTCTGCTTTTGACTGTGTCCAAAGCGCTGTTGCCTTATTGACTGTTTCAAACTCAAGCACTTCTTTTTTTGCTTTTTTCTCTTTGTTATCACCTTCATCTGTTGCTTCTGCTGCATCAGGTAATTTTTTCATTACAATTGGCCATGCAATATGATCAGAATATTTGTTCACTAAACTACGCAACCGCCAATCACTTAAGAAGTCAGTTGCATCTTCTGACTTAAGATGCAATGTAATCGAGGTTCCTCTTGCCTTTTGTTTGTGCTGCGCAATAGTAAACTCACCCTCACCTGCCGACTCCCACACAATACCTTCTTCAGGTTTTAAGCCCGCACGACGACTTTTAACCGTTACTTTATCCGCTACAATAAACGACGAATAAAACCCAACGCCAAACTGGCCAATTAGTTGTGAATCTTTTGCTTGCTCACCTGTTAAGTGGCTTAAGAAATCTTTTGTACCTGACTTTGCAATGGTCCCTAAGTTTTGAACCGCCTCATCAAAGCTTAAACCTACACCGTTATCTGTGATGGTAATAGTTTTTTTCTTTTCATCAAATTCAAGCGTTATACGTAAGTCAGCATCACCTTCATATAAATCAGCCGCTGAAAGCGCTAAAAAGCGTAATTTATCTAAAGCATCAGAAGCATTGGAAATGAGCTCCCGCAAGAAAATTTCTTTATTGCTATACAGTGAGTGCACTACCAAATCTAAAATTTGTTTGACTTCTGTTTGAAATCCCATGGTTTGCTGTTTATCGGCCATATAATATGCTCCTACCTTTTAAAGTAAAATTTAAACTAAAGCTGAATTTTCATATGAGGACAAAAAATAATATTTCAAGGCCTTGTCACTTTAACAATTGTGATTAAAACCAGATACAGGTAGACTGCTGCTAGTGTCCCAGTGGCTCAGCTGGATAGCGCGGCCCCCTCCTAAGGGGCAGGTCAGAGGTTCGAATCCTCTCTGGGACGCCAGATATATCAAGGTTGCAAGGAAAGGTAGGGGCTTTCTCATTTGAGGGGGCACTCAATTTAACAACACCGCTCGAGAGAATCACTCTACCCGATTCATTTATAAAACAAATCTTTTATGTATTCAAACACCTTGAGTACCAACCGATGCGTCTCATGAATGCGTTAAGGGGTAAAAGCCCGAACACACCGAGCTCGGACCGTGCCGACCTTATTGCGATCGAGCTGTCTGCCATCGCTGAAGAGCTGAAGCCATACTGTGTCCGCCGGACTACCGACAGACTCGGTAGAACTCCAGTAGGCAAGACTGAGAAAACCACCAATAGCTATTTTATTTGTAAAGAGTGTATTCAACTGGTCTTTTGCAGGCAAGAACCAATCGCTGGTATAACCGCCGGTAATGGAGAGCGTATTACAAAGATTGGCGGCACAACTAGCTGGATCATCAGAGCAAGAGATATTGCCAACAATAGTCGTGGTATTAGCGCTTCCATCCGTATCACTTTGTGCGCCAGTCACTGCATTTGTATTCGTCCACTGTATATTCGAACTATTATCCGCCGCCGTGACAATGAGGCCAGCAGTCAAATCTGCAATTTTACCACCGTCTGCAGGGTCTCCTACAGCCGCTGTGGTCTTTAGCTCAAAACTCTGAGTTCCAGCGGCTGAGGTGCAAGTATTGCTCGCGCAAGTAACAGCGATGCAAGCAAAGCTACTGTTTGAAAAATTTGATTGGGGTACATCGTTGTTGGTGCTTTTTAAAGTGATGGCAACAGAATTGATCGTCGTCATATCAGCGATAGTTAACTGTGTTTCGCCCACATCCCATGTGGATGCAGCAACCAGTCCGAAGGGTGTACCCACACTGATAGTAAAAGATGTACCACTTGGCGTGTTGTAAAAACCGCTGCCTTCTTTATCGCCGGTGCAATTAGCGGAGGTAAAGAAGGCAAGTTGTACCTTGGAAACCGTTGTGGCATCTGTTCCACCACTTGCGGTTTGATTAAAATTAACCGTTTTTGTCGCCGTTAATCTGCCTTTGTGCCAAGGCTCCGTAGGAGATAAATTTGTAAATAAGTCCTGTGGTGTTATTGGCTTGGATTTCGCAAAACCTGAGGTAGATAATAGTCCCGAGGCTATAAGGGCTATCAGTAACGCATTATGTGGACGTCTGACTCCTATCATCTTTTTCTACTATTATGATAACTGCTCATTCAACATGAACGCTTGTATTATTTTTAGCATGACTTTATAAGGCTATTTATCTTGGAGCAAGTGGAAAGGAAAACCTTTAAAGTGGGCTTGAAGCATGCCTTCATGCCACTGAGCTTTAAAAACATCCAGGGTAGCAGGTAAACAGGGCTGCCGCATTAAAAATTTATTGTGACCCGTAATACAAGTGGTTTTATTTTAGGGGTTTGATTTAATTGACTGTATCCTTAATCTTTTGTTTAAGGATACGGTAACAGGGTATGATTTAATTAGTCAGCTGGGACAAATTGAAGACCCGAGGATTGAACGAAAAAAGCTATATCCTCTGGAAGAAATATTACTGGTTACACTTTGTGCTCTATTATCAAGTTTTGAAGGATTTAGAGCCTTTGAAATATATGGTACACAACGTTTGGAATGGTTAAAGCAGTTTTTACCTTTTGAGCATGGGATTCCTTCTCATGATACCTTTGGACGTATTTTTACCCTACTAAATCCTGACATTTTCGCTCCAATATTTGAACATTGGTTGGAGAGTCTCAAATCACTCTTTCTGGACGATGATGCCTTTATTAGTATCGATGGAAAAACACATAGCGGTAGCCGTCAAGCCGGTGATAAATATTCTGCACTGCACACAGTCAGTGCCTTTGCCTCTGATATTAGGGTGGTATTAGGCCAAGCTAAAAGTCCATATAAAGGAGCTGGAGAAGTTGAAAGGTTCTTCAAACGGTTAAGTACTTTAGATGTAACAGGCACAACGTTAACCCTCGACGCGGCTCATTGTCATCGTAAAGTTGCAAACGCTATTCTAGACAAAGGAGCTAATTATATTATATTTTGGCTTTAAAAAGTAATCAGTCACAGTTATTGGAATCTGTTCAAGCTTACTTCAACTCCCCACGTTATCGTGAACAGAGTGACCACAGCTATGACGTTGACTCAGGGCATGGCCGTATTGAAGAAAGGCGGTGTTGGGTTAACCAAGATATTGAGTGGTTAAAAAAAGAATATGATTGGTCTGGTTTACATAGCATCGTTTGTCTTGAAACAAATCGTACCTATCATGGTAAAACTCAGCAAGAAACACGATATTACTTATCTAGTTTGTCGAGTAGCGCAGCACATCACCTTCACGTGATACGTTCTCACTGGGCTATTGAGAACAGTCTTCACTGGGTGCTTTACGTAACTTTCAGCGAAGATCATTGTCGTATTCGTTCCAAAAATGCTCCTGAAAACATTGGCATCATGAGGCGTATATGCCTTAACTTACTACGGCAAATTAAAACACCACATGACACTATTGAAAGTTTGAGAATGAAGGTTTGCCTAAATACCTACTTTCTTGAAAAAATCATTCAAAGTTTTTAATGTGTCAGCCCCGTTGAACGCATACAATGCTCTTGACCCATGCTCCATAATTGAGTTAAATGCATGGTCTGTTTAAGCAATTATTAAATTATTTGATTATGCTAACGGTTGACGGAATAGAAATACGCTTCGCCCAAGAGGTGAGACCATTGCCTGAGGATGATCCAAATACCGCCCAAGAACTAAAAAAATGTAGGGCCTTGTGCCCCCTGTGGTTCGGCGCTTTTTTTCTTACACTCTTAGCTACCGAGAACTTTTCCTTGATATCGGAAGGATTCAAAGTGAGGACTTTCCATGATAAATGCGAGTTAGTTGTTATTGCAATTTTTCTTTTATATACAATTTATTCTGCTCACATCACCTATAAGTACTGCAAAAATAAATACCATAATCTGCGCATTTTTTCTGATACCTCGGAACAAAATAATGATCCAGCTGTTATTAGCTCGCCCCCAGTCGCAGAAGAAGTAAGGGGAGACCCTGTTAGCGCACTGCCACTAGCCCAAATAGTATAAAAGAACAATTCAGTTTATTTGCAGCGGAGCCCGCACTCTACCTCCAAGTTCGACATCATTTTTGTATGCGCGCCAGACGAAATCCACCATTAATATTGTTCTTTTTGTGTGAATTATTTATAATGAGTGGCGTTTTTATATATTTTTTGATCAAGTATGTAAATAATGATTATTTTAACGATTTGTATCATTCTGCTTTTGACAGTGTTTTGCATTTACCAGATGCTTTATAAGCTGCTTCGTACGCCTCAAAAAATATTATCTAAAATTGAGAAAGTAAAATTAGCTATTACAGGTATCATCGCTTTTGCCCTAGACACGATAGGCGTTGGAAGCTTTCCTGTAAACATTGCGCTATCAAAATATTTAAAAACCTTTAAAGACGAAGAGCTGCCTGCGCTGTGTAATGGTGCACAAGTGATTCCGGGGACACTAGAATCTATTTTTTTCATTCAAATCATTCAGGTTGATTTAGTAACCTTAATGACTTTAGTGCTGGGTACGTGTATTGGCGGTGTGATTGGCGGAAATATTATGACGCGACTCAGTCAACAAAAAATTCGACTCGCAATGATTGCAGCATTTAGTAGTATCTTATTCTTACTTTTTCTCAAACAAATCGGGCTTATACCTGAAACAGGAGAGCTAGCGGCGCTTTATGGATGGAAGCTGGCCCTTGGCTTTTTCGCAATGATACTCTGCGGCGCATTAACCTCTGTTGGTATTGGATTATTTGCAATGGTACAAGGCGTTTTGTTCTTAATGGGGGTCTCTCCTGCTGCTGCATTTCCTATTATGACAACAGCAGGCGCCATGCAACAACCATTAACCACACTGGTATTCTTAAAACATGATAAAATTCCATTAAAAAAAACGCTCTTCTTAAGCGCTTTTGGCTGTATTGGTGTGCTTATTGCCCTCCCTATTGTCAGTCATTTAAATACAAGTTGGTTACATAGTTTATTGTTAGTGATTATGATATATAACATCGTTGCCATCAGCCAAACATACCGACGTAAAAAAACAGAGGCTATTGCGGCTCAAGCGGCATAACAACCATTAAGCACGCTTCGGCAGGCCGCCAAAAAAGAAACGATCGCTCACGTACTGCATAAAAGGCCAACAAAGAACGCTCATGAGCACAGAAAAAAACGCACTCCAAATCAATACAGGGTATCCTAGCAAACACTGTGTGCATGCTAATATCAACTGATATAGCCCACTAAATGCCGCAATACCAAATAGTTGCTGTGGTACCGAAAATAATCTAAAACGTTGCGCGCGTTTTGATACCACCCAGGCAGTTGAAAGCAAGGCAAAAGCATGCTGCCCCAAAATACCAGCAGTTAAAAAATCTAGACTTAAGCCTAAAAGCAATATCAGTGAGACAGGCAGCTGTTTTGGTAAAGTACACTGCAAGTAAATTACCAACAATAAAAGCCCACAAGGCTGAAACCAATGAAATGGCTGCGCAAATGGAAAAATAGCGAGCAAAAGCATTACCACAACCGCCACGCTTATGCGTAACTTTGACATCATGAGCCATTCCTACCTTGTTTGCTAAGCCGCACTTTAATTTCCTTCTTAAGAGCCCCTGCTTTTTCATCAGGCCATACCAATAAGACCATACGAGAACGATGATAACGCGTGAAAGGTTTCACATCGATACGAATAAACGCCTCTCCCGGTGGATTATCGACTTTATTAACCATTCCTACAGGATATCCTTCAGGATAAGTTTTCCCAAGCCCTGAAGTAACAAGTACATCTCCTATTTCAACAGAGGCTGTTTTGGGTAAATAAATAAGCGATAAACGCTCGGGTAAGTTAGTGCCCGCTACAATAGCTGTCTCTCCGGTACGTTGATTTCGAACGGGTACAGCACTTGCTGAGTCAGAAATAAGGAGCACCGTACTCGTCATAAAGCCCACTTCAATGACCTGCCCCATAACCCCTTCTGTGTCTAACACTAACTGCCCTAGCAAAATACCATCTTTTTTGCCTTTATTAATCACCAAAACATGGCGTGTTTGTGTGGTTTCAACTGCGAGGACTTGAGCCGTCATCATTGGGTGTTTAGATTGCTCAGATAAGGCAAGTAACGATTTTAAAATTGTGTTTTCATTTTGAAGCGATGTAAGCTGTTGTAATATCACTTTTAGACGCAATTGCTCTTCATATAGAGCGCGCGTTTCATCAAGCAAAGCCTGCTTACTACCCCACAAGCCCCTACTCCATGCAATCAAGCGGCCCGGCGCATCCACCACATACTGAAATGGGGAGGCAGCCGAAGTAAGCAATTGATGCAGCGGTAAAATGGTGTAATTTTTGTCCAAAAATATCAGGCATAACGAAAAAACCAAAGCAAGTGGAAAACGCCACAGGCCTTGTTCAGATTCATTAAATAACTGATTTCGTTTTTTATTCAGTCGAAAGGAAGTCGCCACCGCGTAAATCCATTGTTTCCAATGCCTTACCGCCACCACGTGCAACACAAGTGAGTGGGTCTTCTGCGACCAATACCGGTAGGCCAGTTTCTTCCATTAACAAGGTATCCATATTTTTCAGTAGCGCACCGCCACCCGTTAGTACCATACCTCGCTCTGCAATATCTGCTGCAAGCTCAGGCGGTGCAAGCTCAAGTGCTGCACGAACAGAGCCCACAATGCCAGACAAAGGCTCTTGTAGCGCTTCTAAAATTTCCGCACTGGTTAGGGTGAAGCTACGGGGCACCCCTTCTGCCAAATTACGTCCCCTCACTTCTATTTCAAACAAGTCGCGACTTGGAAATGCCGAGCCAATTTCATGTTTGATGCGTTCCGCTGTGGTTTCACCAATGAGCGTACCGTAGTTGCGTCTCACATAAGAGATAATTGCATCATCAAATTTATCGCCGCCAATTCGCACCGACTGGTGATACACAATGCCACTTAAAGAAATAATGGCAACTTCCGTGGTACCGCCTCCAATATCAACAACCATAGAGCCGCTTGCTTCCTCCACCGGCATGCCAGACCCAAGCGCTGCTGCCATTGGTTCTTCAATTAAAAAGACTTCTCGTGCTCCAGCTCCCATGGCAGACTCACGAATAGCACGTCTCTCTACTTGTGTTGATCCACAAGGCACACAAACTAAAACACGCGGACTCGGTCTTAAAAAACGATTTTCGTGTACTTTATGAATAAAATGCTGAAGCATTTTTTCAGTGACAAAAAAGTCAGCAATCACACCATCTTTCATGGGCCTGATAGCATTAATATTGCCTGGGGTACGTCCTAGCATGCGCTTTGCTTCAAGCCCAACAGCAGCCACTCTTTTTTGGCCTGACTCATTGCGCAACGCCACAACAGAAGGCTCATTTAACACAATGCCATTATCACGCACATAAATAAGCGTATTTGCTGTGCCTAAGTCAATTGACAAGTCATTTGAAAAAACACCACGTAGTTTTCTAAACATAATCACATAACCTCAATCACTTGTGCTACGCACTTTAACTCAATTTGAGTTTAAAATCGACTGTCTTCAAGCATTAATACGTTCTCAAGCCGTTCGGCTAATAATTGATCGTGTGTCACCACTACAAATGCTGTGTTACGTGATGCATTTAAAGCTAGCATCACATCAAATACCTGTGCGGCAGTTTCGCGATCTAGGTTTCCTGTTGGCTCATCCGCTAACACGCACAAAGGACGCGGTACAAGCGCACGCGCAATAGCAACGCGCTGCCGCTCTCCCCCTGAAAGCTGCGATGGTTTGTGATGAAGCCGTGCTGCAAGCCCTACTTCTGTTAAAATTTCTCGAGCCTCTATCAGTGTTGTTTCTTTGTTGCGTCCTGCAAGCAGTAGTGGCATAGCAACATTCTCAATCGCTGTAAACTCAGACAATAGATGATGAAATTGATAGATAAAGCCAATCGTTTGGTTGCGCAGACGACATCTTGCACTTTCAGAGAGTGCCTGCCAATTTTTGCCTGCTACTAGCACCTCACCATCGGTTGGCTTATCAAGCCCACCTAATAAGTGAAGTAAAGTGCTTTTACCCACACCAGATGGTCCAACAACCGCTAAACACTCACCCGGCTTAATGGTTAAGTCAAGTGATTTTAATACGGCAATATCGGTCTCACCATCATGATACGATTTACTTAAGTTACGACACGCAATGAGTGGCTCATTCATGATGCAAAGCCTCCGTAATAACAGTTTTAGATGCACGCCAAGCAGGATATAGCGTTGCAATAAAACTTAGAAATAATGCAGATAACACCACTTGAACCACATCGGAACATAAAATTTTTGATGGCAACGCATCCACCCCATAAACGCTTGAAGCAAACAGCTGTACACCAAAAAATTGTTGTATAACATTCAATAAATCGGAGACATTGCAAGCCAATAAAAGCCCTGTTACAAGACCAAGTAGTGTCCCTAAAAGGCCAACTAACATACCTTGCACCACAAACACACTTAAAATAAAACGGGGTGTTGCACCCATTGTTCTTAAAATCGCAATATCTGCTTGTTTATCATTCACAAGCATCACAAGCGACGATACTAAGTTAAAAGCCGCTACCACAATAATTAAAAATAAAATAAGCCCCATCATGTTTTTTTCCATTTTAACCATATGAAAAAAGTCACCGAACTGTTCTGTCCAATTTCCTACACGATAGCCGCCACCTAGCTTTTTCTCAATCACACGCGCAAGGACTGGTGCATCATACACATCGGTAATACGCACTTTAAGCCCTGAAATAGCCTCTTCTAGCTGAACAAGTTTTTGCGCATCTTTTAAGTCAATGAAGGCAAGTTTGCTATCAAAACTAAAGCCCGCCCCTGCCGAAAAAATGCCAACTACTGTAAAGCGTTTAAAACGTGGCTCCATGCCTGCAATACTCACCGTTGCCTTAGGTACCATGATAGTAATTTTATCCCCTACCATCACCCCAAGTGTTTCTGCAAGCTCACGTCCAAGTACGGTTCCAAAGTGCGGCATTTTATTTAAATCACCCATTAAAACTTTATCTTCTAAGTGCGTAATCAAGCGCTCTTCTTTGGGTAAAATTCCTGTTAACATCACGGGTAGCACTTGACCATCATAGGTAATAAGCCCCTGCTCAGCCACAAAAGGAGCAGCCCCCAAAACGCCCGGTACATCCATTACTTTTTTTTGCACCGTTTGCCAGTCTGGTAATACATTTTCATCACCTGTAATGGTAATTTCAGGCGCCATACTAAAAAAACGTTTATGGATTTGCTCATCAAATCCATTCATAACCGATAAAACTGTAATTAATACCATCACCCCAACGCCAATCCCAAGCATTGAGGCAAATGAAATAAATGAGACAAAATGAGTTTTTTTCCGGGCGCGCATGTAACGCAATCCGATATAAAGCGCGAGCGGCTTAAACATGACTTAAAAAGGCCTAAATAATGCAATTAACATAGAATTGTAATGAAAATTATTTAAAGAAGATAGCGCTGTTCCTCACATACCCCTTAATCTGCAATTATTTTTTAAAAATTAAATATACAAATCCTAAAAAGTAGGATATATAGCAATAAATATTTTTTTATAGGAGAATTCGAACTATTTAACTGATAACAACATACCTTTAATGCATGCATAACCATGCGTGTTTGTCCTGGTTGATCAACACTTTAATTCCGGGGTTACCGAAAATGAGTAAAAAACTAAATCCTACAGAAGATACATTTTTAAATCTCTGCAACTATGATGCTGAGTTTTTTGATGACTCTTTTAACGATATATTCGATACCGATACAAATCAGCGCTTAAATGCAAGAAGACGGGTCGAAGAAATCTTAGAGCAAAAAGCATTGTTGCTCGAAATTGGCGATTAAGCATTCGTGCGCTATTGGCTGTGGCTTGAGACATCATGTCTCAGGTGCGCGGCCTGGTATCAGCTTGACTCAATCCTTGAAACAATTTCCGCCATAATAAGGTTAGTAGCCTCTAGAATTGCCTAATAGGTAACACGAGCAAATTTGATGTTACATTACGGCTATCAATTGTATAGGTATCAGTACCAGCACCTTTGTTTATTGCAAACGCATTACCGGGAGTTGATGGATCGGAGGTTGAAGTCCACCAAGTACCAGAAGGCGTGTTCAATAATCCTGATTGAATGAGTAATTCAAGCTCAACTAAAGAAGGCAAGTAAAATCCGCCAAAGCATATATTGGGGTTAGAAGTTGTACTAGGAGCAGGACACGTTGTGCCATCTGATTCAACAGAGTAAACCACTGCGATTTGCGCCGCACCATTATCATTTGTGGCAGGAGAAGCTCCTGAGAGACTTCTTGAAGTGATGAGCGCGGCATTCCAAATTGCCGTATTCTGAACGCCAGTACCCACTCCACTTCCTGCAGCTGAAACATTGGTCAGTGTTGCTGAGTTTGACAGACCAGCATTTCCTTCATTATTGGATCTGTAGGCTAACCCATGTTGCTTTGTGCCATCAACATAAAACACAATAGCACCTTCATAGATATCACCTATACTGTAAGTATTTGCTGAAATAGTATCACCAGATATATTAATGCCTGTACCCGCTTTGTAAGCACCACTAATAACATTATTAACAATACTAATCGCAGTACCCGGCATATAAGTTGCTCGCTGTAACATGGCTTCCACCGCTTCATCCACATACCCAATCGAAGCTGGGTTACGGTTAGTATTGCCTGCATAACCATATCCTGCAAGCATTATACCAAGAGCTATGAAAAATGATCTCTTCTTAACGGTTGTTTGCATTAAAAACTTCCTTATTTCTTTAATTAAACATTTTCATTTAAAGTGTAATATTCAAACTCAGCAAAACTCCGTTTTGAATTGGAATATTCTTAATACTTCCAGTTTGTGACGCTAAGTCCGCACTAAAACCTAAGCTTCCACCATAAATACCCTGATACAATAGGCTTAA